>PMKM01000235.1 GCA_003157745.1 Bryobacterales bacterium
ACGCCCGGCCACAGCGATTTCGGCGGCGAGGTCGAACGCGCGCTGAAGATCGTGGATGGCGTGATGCTGCTGGTGGACGCGAGCGAAGGGCCGCTGCCGCAGACGCGCTACGTTCTCTCGAAGGCGCTCGAAGCCCACCTGCCGCCGATCGTGGTGATCAATAAGATCGACCGTCCCGACGCGCGCTGCCAGGACGTGCTCAACGAGATCTACGACCTGTTCATCGATCTCGAAGCGACCGAGGACCAGCTCGATTTCAAGGTGCTCTACGCCATCTCGAAGACCGGCGTGGCGAAGGAGTCGCTCGACGACCCGTCGACCGATCTGCGCCCGCTGTTCGACGCCATCCTCAAGTACATTCCGGCACCGGTGGGCGAGCCCGACGACGTGCTGCAGATGCTGATCGCCAATCTGGATTACAGCGACTACCTGGGCCGGCTGGGAATCGGGCGCGTGTTTCAGGGCACGCTGAACTATGGCGACACGGTGGCCGTTGCCAAGCGCGATGGCTCGTTCCAGACGACCAAGATCACCAAGATGTACTCGTTCGAGGGGCTGAAGCGGGTGGACGAAACGATTGGCCGGCCGGGCGATATTCTCGCCATCGCGGGCGTGGAAGGCATTACCATCGGCGAGACCGTCACCAACGCGGAGACGCCCATGCCGCTGCCGCACGTCGCGATCGACGAGCCGACCATTGCCATGGCGTTCACCATCAACACGTCGCCATTCGCCGGCCGCGAGGGGCAATGGGTGACGTCGCGCAACCTGCGCGACCGGCTCGATAAGGAATTGCTCACCAACGTTTCCATCCGCGTCGAGGAGTTAGGACACGACACGTTCAAGGTGATGGGCCGCGGCGAATTGCAGTTGGCCATTCTGGTCGAAATGATGCGCCGCGAAGGCCATGAACTGGCCGTGGGCAAGCCGGAGATTCTCACCCGCAAGGTGAACGGCAAACTGGAAGAGCCTGTCGAACTGCTGGTCATCGATTGCCCGGAGAGTTTCCTGGGAGTGGTGATTGAGAAGTTGGGCGCGCGCAAGGGCAAGATGAATAAGATGGTGAACCACGGCTCCGGCCGCGTTCGCCTCGAGTTTCACATTCCTTCGCGCGGCCTGATCGGCTTGCGCAGCGAGATCCTCACCGATACGCGCGGCACCGCAATTATGAATTCGCTCTTCCACGGCTATATCGAATGGCAGGGCGAGATTCCGATGCGGCCCACCGGGTCGCTGGTGGCGGACCGGCCAGGCAGAACCACCGGCCACGCGATTTTCAATCTGCAGGAGCGTGGCGAGATATTCGTAGCTCCCGGAGCCGAGGTCTACGAGGGAATGATCATCGGCGAGAACGCGCGGGAGAAGGACCTGGACGTGAACATCGTCAAGGAGAAGAAGCTGACGAACATGCGCGCTTCGACCGCCGATGAAGCCATTCGCCTGGTGCCGCCGCGCATTTTGAACCTGGAACAAGCCATCGAATTCATCCGCGAGGACGAATTGGTCGAGGTGACACCGACCTCCATTCGCCTCCGCAAGAAGATCCTGAAGTCCAATCAGCGCTAGACTCCGGCCGGCGGCCGCGGCGGCTAACGCCCCATAAACCTCGCCCTGGATCCACGCACACTTGGTGGCAACGGGAAGCCGATGAGGCACAATTGATCGAGCGCGAACAGTACGACCGATTCCAAACCTGCCGCTACTGCTAGACTCCATTCCTTGATCCACGGCGTTGTGTAATCGCTGACACCCACCAGGTGGCTGCTTTGCGACGGCGGGAATCCAAGCTGTTGCGGCAACTGAATCGACTGGCGTGCCAGATCCAGATTGCGGTCGCCGGTATAAGTGAAGTTCTCAGTCTTTAGGCATGCCAGGTGAGCCGGCGTCCAGGCGGCTGCCGGGTAGTTGATCAGCTTGTTCAGCGGCGTGTTATTGACGTCCGGCGGGTACAGTACTTCGAACTTCGTGTTCGGCAGTGACTGGCGCACGAACGTCATGATCGTCTGCGTGAACTGACCAATTAGGCCGGGAAGAAAAGCACACTCGTTTGAATACAGAGTCGGATCGGCGTTCTGACTGGGAATCGTCGCCATCGGTTGCCCGTAGGCTGTATGATACGCGGCGGTCGTGTACGCATCATAGAATGGCATTCCACCATGAGCTGCCATGTACCACCATTGAACTTCGCCGAATTGCAGGTACGGAGTCATGCCGGCGCTTGACATGATTTGTGCCATGTCGAGATACGCCTGCTGCCAGAACGCCGTGCTCTCCGGACCGAAGTTGGTTTGTAAGGCCGGCGTGTTCACGGTGCACGCAGTGCCGTCGGGATAGCGCTGGGCAATTCCCGCGCCGGTGGTTGCATTCCCATTGCCAAGCTCCATACTGAATGACGCGGTGGCGACCATGCCGTAGCTGTTCACGGCCTTCAAGTAACTAAGTGTCCAGTCGCGAGCCGCACGGTTCATCCGCGGCACGGAGGTCAGATCCGTTAGCCAGGTTCCATCCTGCCCTCCCGACAGCGCGCCCGCCGCCAGACTCGCGGTGAACTGCGTGCTGCCAGTACTCACGCCCAGTGTAATGATATTGCCTGCCGAACCCAGGAGCCGCGAAGTGATTGTTAGGCTGGCGCCATTGGCTTGGGCCCACACCTCGCTGGAACCCGCGTTGATCAATAGTTCAAAGCAGGTGGCAATGCTTTCGGCCGTGTCGCCGATCAGGTTCCAGTGCTGCAGCACTGTGCCATCCAGATCGATTTCCGTCTCTCCACCCGCGCCGAACACCGGCTGTCCCGTAAACGTGATCGTCGCGGCTGCATATCGGTTATCGGGGCAGACCAGCTCATAAAACCAGAGTGCTCCCGCGTAGTGGTTCAGTCGGCCCGAAAGCCCCAGAGTACTTACCAGCCACGCCGTTCGCTCCGGCGCGAGCGCTAGAGAATGGTTCGTGTCCCAGTCCGTCGCCGCCGCTGCCTTCGGCATTGGAATAAACGCCGACAGGTTGCCGGTCGGCACTGCGAGTTCAAGAAAGTCGAAGTAAACCGACGCGCCTGCCCCTCCCGAACTGACAATGCTAACGCCGTGCTCTACGGATGCGGCTTGCTGTCCTAACGGCACTCGCATCAGCACATCTTCGCCGGCAAGCGCAAGGTCGACTATGGTCGGTGTACCACCGTCTACTTGAACGGTCACCTGCCCGCCGCTCGTTAGTGCCCGCGTTCCCAAGTACAAGGTGTGCGCGAACTCTGAGGTGTAAGTGCATCCGACTGCGGAGCCCGGCATCGTCGTCGATTGGATGGACCCGCCCGAGTAGTTTCCGATCTCGCCCGCCCAGCTTCCCGTGTAGGTCAGAGTCGTCGAACTATCTTCGATCCGTCTGCTACCGGGACCCGCCACTTGATACGGCGCGCCGTTCCCGGTCACCATCCAATTCGACACGACAACCGAGAACTCGCTGCGTTGGAAGCTCGCCGTCTGCACGTCGGCCGCCCAAGTCCATCGCAGTTTCCGCACCTTCGTCATCCTTGCGGCCGGAATCAGGACGCCATTCAAATCCGTCAAATTTGCTAAGTTCAGGTCCACTTGCCAGGAAACCGGCGATATGCCGCCCTGGAATAGGGCAGAGGAAGGTGCCCACGACTCTCCCCCGGCACCATAAACGGTTCCGTAAACACCAATCCGGTTACCATTGGACCCCGACGCTCCCAGATAGGTGAGGGTAATTGTCGCACCGTCTGCCGCGGCGATCGCTAGCCCGATCTCCTGATTAGCAGTAATCGTACTGGCCAAAGCCGCTGCGGCAGTGATCAGCGTGTCCCCGGAGACGAATTGGTAATTGTAGTGTTGGTCCAGCCAGGCCAGTTCGATGTAGTCTCCGGTTGACGGCGTGCCTTGCAGTTGGAACTGCACCGTCGCTGGAACCGCGCTCGACAGGGGCGTCGCGTACCGTGCAAGCGGTACCTCGTATATCTGTTCCGTGCCGCCGGCGTCGGCCCAGATTCTGAGGTAAGGCCATGGTTGCGTCGGATACCAGATCGAATCCAGACCGATGCAGTTCGTGCGGACTTCCTGGTAGGACAGGCGCAGTCCGCTCAGGTCGCCGTCGGGAAGATTGCGCAACGACGGGTACTCGAATACATTGTCTCGGTTCCACTCGAGCACCGCCCAGTCGGACTGACTTCGCCAGCAGCCGGAAATCGTGAATCCAGTCCCGCTGGTTTCGCTCAAAGCCGCGATCGCCGATGGTTCGAAAAAGTAACATTGGAGATCGCGATCGGGGCATAATTTGGTCAGCGTCTCACTCATCAGAGTCTGATAATCACGGTCAGGTCCGCGCCTGGATAATGTTGTCCCACCGATTGAACGGCCAGTGTTATCTGGTCACCCGCCGCTAACGGCGCCAGACTCTGCCCATTTGCGTCGTTTGAGGTAGTCTCATTAGCCTCAAACAGCAACTGGCAGTATGGCGCCCCATTGACGCTTAGTTGCAACTGTACCGCCGCGTCCGCCGCCGCGCCGAGCACGGCGTAGATGTCTCTCACCGAATGGGCAGCATCTACCACCAAAGCCGGTACTGCCGATTGGTCAATCGACAGGAACCCCTCCACCTGAATGGAGTACTGTCCGCCTGACAGTGTTCTCAGACCGCTACTGACCGTGTGCGTCAGGCAGACACTCGCCATCGGGCTGTTTCCCTTCTGGTTGGTAACGAACAGTTGCGCACTTGCCACCCGAGCGTCTGGAAGCAGTATCGGAAAACTCCATGTGCCGCTGTACTGGCTCCCAAAGAAGCCCTGGGGAAACCCAGTGATTGAGGTAAGTCCCGCCAGGTGAAAAACAGCCTCCTGCGCAGCGTGCGCGCTCGCTGGACTGCTGTGCACGCCCCGCTGGACCGTGTATTGCGCGCCGCCTGCGCTGACCGCTGTAACTTCCAGCACCTCGCTATCGATCTGCAGAATGGTCCCGGTCTGCGCGGGCCCTGGAGCGTTCAGGGTCAAAAACGCGTCACCAGCACCTATGGCGCTGGCAAGTTCGAACGTCGTAGCGCCCTGCAATTCGTCCCAGTAGTAGACCGACAGGGTCGCCGCTGAGATCGTCTTGGTGTCGGTCATACCGGTGAAGGAGATGCCGCTCAGGTCCAACGTCCCGCCGCTCTTGCCGGCGCCCAAGCCAAAGAACGGAATCGGCGGAGCTGCACCGTCGCTGAATCCGCTCCCCCCTATTTGCCACCGCGTAACTGTCGATAGCACGGGCGGGCACTCGACGTTGGCCGCATTCGCCGACCGCCCCGTCACATGGACTGTTTCGCCGCCGTGATTGGGAACATCGAAGCTCACCGGGCTGCTCTTCGTCACCGCCCCGGAATGCCAGCCCGCCTCCGCCACCACGAAGTGACTTGTGGCGTCCGGCGGCACGACCCACGCGCTCGAAAGAGTCAGCGTTGTCACATCGTTGTTTGTGATCGATGCCTCCTGCCCAGCGCCCGTCCCTCGGGTGATCCTCACCGTCATGCCCTGATAGCAGTTCGGAATCATCTCCAGATTCCCATTGCCCACGGTTGTCGGCGAAAAGATGCTGGTTGCCATCTCGGGCTGGAGTTCCATGCGCCAGTAGAAATCGGCATGGTCGAAATTCGCATCCGGTGGGGCGATTAGTTGATGTTGCGCGCCGGCATCGGTGAAACTTGTCCCAATAGTCTGGCTGGACGCAATCCGCAGCAGGTCCGAGGGTGTCGTCCCGCGGTATACGTTGAACGTAGCGGTCCCGGCAGGAAAGCTCAGCCCCGTAATCGTCACCGAGGTCCCAGCGCTTTCGATCACCGCCGTTACAATGAATGACAGTCCGCCCTCGTCTCCCGACGCGTCCACACCCGAAACCGCGTAGTACAAGACTTGGTTCGCGGCGAGCGTGCCGCCGGTTCCAATAGTCGCGGCCAGACTGATCAATGGTACGCCGGGCCCTGCGGATGTTCCCGCCGTAGGCGCGACGAAACTCACCGTCAGGCTTGCCCGAATCGTCCCGTCGCTGCTCGTCGTGTCCGTCTCGACAATGTCGAACTCCACCAGTCCATTCGCATCCACAGCGCTCCCCAACAAGGGCCGCGGAATTCCAATCGTGGCGGTTGCCTGCTGGTTCGTTCCTGCCGCCGAGCCGCTTTGCCCGTTCGAGTCCAGGTACCATGCGTCGTCATGGATCTGCGCCGTGATCACCGCCGTCCGGTAGTTTGTAGCAGGAGAGATCTTCAGCACCCGGAATGGTTGCCGGTTGAACCCCTCCTTTTGATAAGTGACCGTGATTAGGTCGCCTGGCCTGATCCCAAACGCCATGATGCTCGTTTCAAACTGAATGGACGTGTTGCCCGAGAGCGACTTATCCAGGTTGAATTTGAGCACGCGGGCTGCCTGGTCGTAATTGGGAAGCCCAATCGCCATCAGCGTCGCGGTAACTTGCTGGCCCGTCAGGTTGACGTCGTCCGGATCTACCACCGTGTAACTGTCCTGCTGATAGCTGTTCAGGGCATCTTGAAAGTCGATACTGAGGGAGTTTGGTGTGTCTGCAATGCTCCGTGAGGAGACCACGACGCTCGCTTCTCCCGTCGAGTTTCGCAGGATCCCCGAGATTCCGGTCGTCCCGTCGCCAAACTCATACGCCGGCCAGCCGCCATCCAGCGATTCAGTGCTATTGGACCACGCGCTTTGCGCCGCCTGCTGGAGCGCCATCGAGTTCTCGACATTGACTTGCAGTATCCCCCCGGCGCCGTAAGTCAGGTAAAGTCGCGATGCATTGCGAATCCCTCGAATCACGTCGCCGGCGCTGCGTTTGTTCTGCAGCACCAGGTTGCAGCCGAATCGGGGAATGCTGATCGGGTTGCCGTTCAAGTCGGTTGAGTTGATCAGTTCGTCGCAATACGCCGCCGCCGGCGCCAGTGTCGAATAGTCGATCTCCGTAGCGTCCCACCCGCTTCGCCGCAGCATGTCGTGCAGAATCCACACCGGGTTGCTGGTGAATTCCTGGCCGAACTGGTTACCTTGGGCGTCATAAGTTGGGACAATCAGTCCTTGCGCCAGGACCTGCACCGAGGGCAGGGAGTTTCCATCGCTGACTTGATTCGGAACCACCACCGACAGGTATGCCAGGCCACCGTAGGGATCTCCGGCCGGCTGGCCGCCTGAATTGACGAAATTCAGATCGAACGCGCCGTCTCGCGTCCCCAGTGTAGGAATGTTGTACCATCCGGTGCCAGTCATGTTCTGACCCCTCACACCAAGCGGTATCTGATAACCGTTTACCAGCACCGTCAGCACGCCCTGCATCACACCGACCCCGAGCAGCACTTCCATCCGCGTCAGGTTCCCGTCGTTGCGCGCAAAGACAACCGGCGGATAATACCAGGCCGTGCCGTACACCATCGGAACATAGTCGTTGTAGCGCGCTTGGTTCACCGCTACGGCGGAACTCGTCCAGCCCTTGCCATAGCCTCGCACCGTGATTACCGGTGGAATGTACTCGATTCCGCCAAACCGTGTGAACATCCCCCGCGCCTGGCAGTCAGTCGCGGCGTACCCGCACGACGTAAACGGCACGCCGTTGTTCAGGTTGCCACGCCCACCGGGAAGACCTGCCGAGTAGCCGCACGGGTAGTAAGTAGAGTACCTGCCCTCGACACCCCCGTCAACGGCTTCCTGCTGTTGAGTGCGCGTTGATGGAAACGTCCAGGGACACAGTCGCTGAATTTTGATTTCGGGCAGAAACACGCGCTGCATGCTCATCCGGTTCGTAGCCCTTAGGCGGAACGTCGCTTGCTTAATTTGGTCCGGCGGATTGCAGATTCCCTGAAACACCACGACCGCGTCGGTCAAAGGCGTGTTGTTGCGTAGGTCGTAGAATACGAAGCTGACTGTGATGGTCGCTCCCCGGAACCCGGTACTTTGTTCGATCTCGGAGAAGTAAGAGTCTGCGTTGGCAAGCAGCAGAGTGATCGTTGGACTTCCGTCGACGCCTTGGTCCGATGCGGTTTGAATGTCGAACGCGCTATGTTGCATCACGCGAGCTGCATATGACGCGCCACCAACTGTGATCGCGTGCGTGCACCAGTGCTCTCTGTCTCCGTTCGGCAACACACAGTCGAAGATTACCAGCGGCGTGTCGGTGATCGTACTGTGCTTCAACTCAGAGACTGTTTGCATAGAGGATGTTCACCGTAGCGGAGTGGTGGTTCACGTCGGTCGATGTCAGTGCGAATATGTCGTCGCGAAACCGTGCGCTCTCATAGACGCCGCCCGTAGTTGCGCTTTTGTATGCGGACGGCGACGGTTGTGCTTCCGCCTGCGGCCCAAATACGCAGATCGTGGCGCCCGCCGGCAGTTGGATGCCGAACTCGACCGCCGTTCCCGTAGCACCGCCCGTGCCCGTTATCCGGACACGCTTCCACTGAGCTCCCAGCGCAAACCGGGCTAAGGTGCTCCCGAGTTGCAGTTGCATCGTCACCGCTTGGCTGCTCCAGGCATATACGCTGAAGCAGTATGTGTAACTGGTCGGTACGTTCAGTGTTTGTGCGAGGCTCTGCGCCGCCTGTCCCGAGTTTTCCAGTCGCCAGGCGTTGCCGCCACCCAGCGGGTCTGCCGCATTTCCGGATAGAGCCAGATACGGCTCGGCTTCCCAGGCTGCGTTCGTCAGTACCTCGCTCCAAGCAAGCAGGTTTGCCGTCGGATCGAGGAACGTGAAAGTGGTGAGCGATCCCTCCTTATCCGTGAAAAACTGTTGCAGCGCCGCTAGCTCCGCGTCACAGAGATTGGTATATTGCAATCGCCAACCGACGATCTCTCCCGCCGGATCCGCCAGTTTGATCGAGCTTCCGTCCGCTGCCGTGTTCGCAACAGTTCGCGGCCGTCTCTTCTTAACAATCGGAAACTGGCTCGTCACGCCAGTTACTAACTGCGGATAAACACTCGCGCTCATCGCCGATTCTCCTTCACGATCACCGATGTATTGCCGCACATCTCTTCCACGCTAGTGAGGTCCATTGAGTCGGAGGCGAAGCTGCAGTTCGTGTATGTGTGGCTGTCCCAGGGGTCCGTGAAGGAGAAATTACCGAAGCTGCCTTGGTTCGATTGTAAAAACTGTTCGATTGCCGCCATTTCCGTCTCATCCAACTGGCTCAACCGGATCGCCCACTGGTGCAACGGTCCCGCGCAATCCCGGTAACGCTGCTCGGTGCCGTCCACGAATCGAACTACCTGGTTTTGGAAGGCAATTACTCTGGTCGCCGGATATTGCGTAACGGCACTGCTCTTGAGGGTTGGGAATGATGCCATGTCACAGATCGCCAATTACGTCGTTAATCGAATTCATGTTCAACATCGCGCTGCGCACTGCCTGCGCGATGTCGCCGCTGCGGTCCATGATGGACTGCGCATCCATCGCCTGGATGTTCAGCGTCATCTGCGGCGGTGTCGCTTCGCTTTGACCGGAATTGCTTCCGTTTCCAGCCATGGAAGAGCCGCCAGCTCCCGAGGAGGTTGTAGGG
The DNA here is from genome assembly GCA_003157745.1 of Bryobacterales bacterium. GTDB lineage: Bacteria > Acidobacteriota > Terriglobia > Bryobacterales > Bryobacteraceae > Bog-375. The sequence goes on from PMKM01000235.1 coordinate 9,526, forward strand.
GAGTTGCTGCCTGCGACCGAAGTGGGCAGTGCCGTTTCCGCCAGCCGCGGCATCCCTAATTGGTCGTAGTCCGCCGCCGCCAGCCCGTTCGGTGTGTCTGCGCTAACAAAGTCGATGGAAGAGGCTTTTTGGTACTTTTCGAGCTTCGGGGGCGCCGCTTTGCCTCCGCCGAACAGTCCGATCAGCCCGCTCACCAACGGAACAATCCCAAGCCCGCCTTCGAAGAACGTTGTCACCGCCGATTCGATCGTGCTTCCGGTCCCACCGGTGCTTTGCTGGCTTTCTGCGCCGCCTGCGCTGCTCGTTCCCACCGAAGTGGATGCGTAGCCCGGTACGCTTGTGGAGTTGTCTGTTGTCGCGAGTGCCGCGCCCGAAACGTCCTTTTCTGACGGGCCGTCACTCGACTCGGCAGCCTCATGCGGCGCCGGCAAGGTCGCTGCGTCCGTGCCCGCCGCCTCTTGGAAGAAACTAAGAAGTTGCTCTTGCGCTTTGCTGCTCATACTTGGTTTCCGTCCCGAGCTCCTTCTCCAGAATCGCGAACGCTTCTACCTGTCGTGCCGTCAGATACTCTTCGTTCATCAGACCTAACCGCCGCCGGATGAAGAACTCCTCGACCGTCGTTTGGCTCTCCGCCGTAATGAATGACCTGGGACACGTCCCCAGCCTCACCCCCCTGCGCGCCCACACCGGTGGCCCGCCAGCGGCGCAGTTCGCGGGCAACCAGCCGCATCTGCGCTTTGCCTCCAGACCGGACTTTCGGCAAGCGTCGCACCTCCACCCGGCCTGGTTGGAGAATTGAAAATGAAAGGCGACGATCAGTTTTTTCGTTCTTCCCCGCTTAGGCCCGTCTCGGTCTTGACCGCCGCCAGCGCTTCCCGAAACAGTTCCTCGGGCCCGCTCTCCGCCAACGCCGCTGGAGTTGCTTCCGCACCGTCCACTTCCAGGCCGGAGACTTCTACTAGCCCCCACATCAGGTACAGCCGATTGACCTCAACCTGAACCAGCGTCGCGTCCATCTTTCCCCCCGGCTCCTGGCCAGCCTCAAGAAACTCCATCCGCCGCGTCAATTCCCGGATCTGCCGCATCAGTTCGACGCGTCGCGCAAAGGACATTCGCGCGATGCGAAACCTGACCCCCGGCGCGATCTTGGATGCCACATCCTTCACACTCTCGTATTTCATACTTATCCAAACGCGATGGCGAGTTCGTTGTCGACCGTGCCTTGCGCACGCGATGGCTTGAACACCCATTGCAGCCGGTTCGCGCTGTCGTCGAACTGCGGAACCTGCGGGATTACACTCTGTAAGTACACACCCATCACCTGGCCCTGCATCTGGCCGAGTTGGAACATCAGGCTGATCGGCGACTGTTGCCGCGCAGCCTGGTACAGCGCTGGTGTTGCGCTGTCAGTCTGGCTGTACAGCCCGATCGCCGCCTGCACCGTTCTCTGTCCCGGCGAAATCGCTTGCGGTAGGCTGAAACCGAATTCGCGTGACCGCGTGTCCAACCCGTTCTTGAGCACAATCGCCGCTTCCGTAACTGTGAAGAACTGTGCCGCTGTACTCCCCAGCCACGCCTGCCCTAAGTTGCCCGGCACGATCGAGTAGTCGAACGCGGCTACTTCCGGCTCCACCGGATAGCTTGCTAGACTCCCCTGTCCCGCCGTGAAACTCGCACTGTCCACCACGTCTTGGGCTAAGCCACGAAAATGGAATTGGTGAAAGTCGCCATTGATTTGGATTTCCATCTCATCCACCGCGGCGCCGCTCAGTATCCTTTGCACCGCGCCCGCCGGGTCCCAGTAGTCGAACAAGGTGGCGCTCGGCAGTTCCGTCGCCGGTTGGTAGGTGACCGCCGCCCCGACCGTGGCTCCGGTCGCTGGGGCCGCCGTGAACGGCGCGTTGATCTGTACCGTGTTCGCGTTCAGTACCGCCGCCACAAACCGTATTTCGCCGCCGCTCGACACCGCCTGATTTACGCTCAGTCCGTGAGGCGATGCGAACCCGAGCGTCGTGTTGGAGCACGACGCCACCACCCCACCGTTGAAGACCAACGGTGCCGCGCCCAACGCCGCCTGAAACAATGGCCCGTAGGCCGGACCGCCCGCTTCGGACTGCCAACTCGTCATGTACGTCTGCAGTTCGAATGCGGTGTTGCGCCGGCCGCCCGCAGGCAGCCCGGGAAACGTCCTGCTTCCCGTCTTGTCTTTCCGCTCCGTGACCTCGGGTTGCTGCTGCACGGTCAGCTTGAGCGCTGGAATGCGATTGCTCGCCGTGATCGAAGCCACGCTGCCGTACCCGCTTTCCAGCGCTGTGTAGAATCGGTTTGCGTTTGAAGATATATAAGAGGCCATCTTAGTTGATACTCACTCCAATCTCGAATGTCACTTTGGCCGTCTGAACGAGGTTTTTGCCTCCGCTCTTTACGGCTCCGAATGCAACCTGGTACCCGCCCGCATAGTACATCCCGCCGCCCCAGTCTCCACGGTTGGAATCGAGTGTGTGCATCACCGCGCTTGTGTATAACTCAACGGTGTCTTGCAGCCCTTCCAGCCGGTCCTGCGAGTGCCGCACTTCAATCGCCATCTGCGAGACCCCGGAGAACGTCCGGAATTTCTCCACTAACTGGTTCGCGAGTTTCTCGCAGTAGACGTTGAGCGCCGGATAGTGCACCGGCTTCGCTCGCTCCACAATGTCTAGCGCCACGTTTTCGGCCAGGATCTGCGCCGTCCCCAGCGGCGACACTGTCGTCACTCCGCCGAGTGCCATGGCCTCCAGGCTGAGATTCACGCCGCTGGACCCCGTCAGCAACTGCACGGTCTTGGCCGTCGCCGTGTTTCCTATCGTCTTAGCCATCAGCCCCTCTGTATCGTTCGCGGCAGCGCTTGCAGGTAGTTCGGCTCCTGACCGAATCCCGGCTTGCGTCCCGTCGCGCTGATCCACACCGGCTGCACCCACGCCACGCCCACATCGAGCGGCGAACTGTTCTGCAGCGTCACACTGTCCGGGTCCGTGCCAACATACACATTCCAACCCGTCGCGTTCGCCGGCACCGGCCCGGGCAGGGCCGAAAACGAGCTCGACGATGTCGCAATCGCCGCTGGAATCGCACTCGCCCCTTCTTCGTTCGTCCGGTTCACCCAGGCCGCCGTCACATAGTAGATGTTGTCCGGCAGGCTCCCGGGCGCCGCCGTCAGCACAGGCGTCAGCGCACGCGCCACTGGTCTCGACGCCATTCCGGCTCCGGCGTCGATCAGTCGCTCGCGATACGAGTTAGCCATCTTCTGGAACTGCTCGCTCTTGCCCTGGTAACGGTCGTTCAGTTGGCTGTTGTACGCATCGGCGTACACCAGCTCCAGCGTTCGGTAGGCGTGCCACAACTTGAGCGCCGTCGTCACCACCACGTCGTTCAGCTTCGGCCTCATTATCGCCCACACCGGGCGTTCCGCCATTTCCGTGCGTTTGAGCAGCGCATTCAGGTCCAGCCCGATCTCCTCGTAGGCCAGTACCAGCTTGCGCTTCACATCGATCCCCTCGGAGCTAGCCACACTCATCAACTGCGAGTCCAGCCCCGTCATGAATTCGATGTGAGAAGGTGGTCCGTCCGTGAATAGTGCCATACGCCTATGCCTGGCTCTTGGCGCGCTTTCCCGCGTCCTGGATTCGGTTCCACTCCGCCATCGGCAGGAATGTCATTTGTACCTTGGCTGCCGCCATGGCTTCCTCCGCCGCTTGCTTGGCTTTGGCCCGTGCCTCGCGAAACGCCGCCGCGTCCGCTTCTTTCGCCAACCGCGCCCCGCCTTCCACGATCAGTTTCGCTGCCAACTCAGGCGTCACTTCGGTCAGTCTGCCTGCGGGCCCCCCGTCCGGTGTTTCCAGGCTCTCCACCACTGGAAATGGGTCGCCGATTTTCGCTTGCGTGTCCCGTATCTTCTGGTAGTACATTCTCAGATCCATCCCGCTCTCCTCGCATTGAATTGCGGACCGGCCGCCATCTTACGTCGGCCGGCCCGCTTCGCGGTTCCGTTTCGCTAAGTGTTGACCTGCACGCCGCATGCGTTCCGCAGCACGCCGCAGCCGTACAGCACGTCTACCGTGAATTGCTGCGCCAGCGTGTTCGGCTGGTAGCTCATCACCACCCGTACGCCGAAGTTACCCAGCTCCGCGTACTCCGCAATCGCTCCCGTTCCCGGAAGAGGCTGCGGCAACCGCCGAACCACCAGGCCGATAGCGTCCCGCGTGAACGCCAGATTGTGTGTGTTGATCGGGGCGCTTCCCGTTTTCGGCACGAACTGCGAGCGGAAAATATAGAAGTCTTTGTACTTGCCGATCGTCCCGTCGATCAATGCCGCCAGGCCGGCCGCGCCCGCCGTCTGGAACTCTTCGAACAGCGGAATCTGCCGCCATGCCGAGTAGGCCGCCGAATCCACCACGATGTACTTCGGCTCGTTCGGCGGCGCCTTGGCCAGGAACAGCGCCGTTTCCGCCGCGTCCACCGTCGCTTCCGTCAGCGCTACGCCCGCCGTCCCCACCGCGGTGTTTGTCGTGAATCCCGCGTACAGGCCCAGCAGGCTCGTTTCGATGCTCTGCGCGATCGCTGCCACNNCGTGTTCAGCACGATCTGCGCGTTGCCCAGACTCGGATTCTGCAGCGTTACCGTTCCGCCGGCCGCGATGTTGTTGGCCACTAGCGTCGGCGGGATCGGCACGTTGACCGTATCGCCCGCATTCGCCAGCACGGGTTCGTAATCGCGATTGACCAGGTTCCCCATCACCAGGTTTCCTACCAGCACCGGCAAAGCGTCCGCCGCCACCAGCTTCACAATCGCGTTTGCGACGTTACTATTTGTAATTGCTCCCATTCTCTCTCCTTGGTTTGTTGTTGCCGGCCCTGTTGGCCGGGCTTGTCACTACAGACCCTTTAAGGTCTGCGACGCCACGCGCACGATTTCCTCTCGTACCCGCCGCATGTCTTCCGCGCTCATGCCCGGCCGGATTCGGTCCAGCGTCACCGCCTCGCCTCCGCCCACCGGACTTTTCAGCATCCCTGCCATTCCGCTCCCCCCGGGTATGCGCGCCGGCAGAAACTCCGGATTCTCTCTTACAAACGTCGCCAGGTACTCGCGAGCCGGCACCTCGCCGCTTTCGCCCCGCGCCACCAGCCGCCCGTCCTCGCTCCGCACGATGTCGTCCTGCACCGCTTTGAAGGCCAGGTCCACC
>PMKM01000017.1:0-14297 GCA_003157745.1 Bryobacterales bacterium
GTAGTACTGCAAGTAAGCACTAGATGGGGGCGGACTGCAATCGCACCCTCAGCCGCGATCGTAGCAACGCCAGCCAGCGTGCGCCAGGCGCCGTCCAAACCTTCTGCGGTTCAGCGGTCCGTGCGCCGCGAGATGAAACGGAAGCGCCGAAGTATTACAGTCATGGATAACCTTAGTGAGTTACACATCGCAAGTGTGTTTTGCCTTCGGCGTTGCGCCGCCGATGGCCTCGCCTTGGTACCATGGAGTCCTCCATGAATCTAGAGTGGATACAAATGCGGATTACCGAGGAACGCGACCGCCTGGCGCGCGAGGAGACCATCCGGCGGCGGCTGCCGACTGCCCTCGAAGAGTTGCACGACAGCCTTGCGGAGTGTATCGAGACTTTCGCGCAGGCGTTCGGCCCACGCTCGGCGACGATGCATTTCATCTCCGGCCGCATGCGCATCGAGGTGCGCGAAGAGGTGGAGGGCCGGTGGGCGACGCAGTCGGAGATCATCATTACGATCGATCTGAAGCTCCCCGGTTTCCGCATCGATCGCGCCGGTGAGCCGTACCTGGTGGAAGTGGGAGTGCTGGCCGGCGATAAGATCTTCTATCGCGACGGCGACGACTATATCACCATCGAGGAGCTGACGCGCCGCATTCTGGACCGCGCCCTGTTCCCAAGGCTAACCGCGTAAGGCGGCCCGTCGCCATCGCGGTTCGCCGCCAGCGAATCGGAACCGGCGGACCGAAGCGCCTCCGGCTCCCTCGTGCCGTGCCGATCGGCGCGCCATCGCGAGTTCTGCACGCCCGAACCGTGCATCCCGGGTAATCTTCAAACTCCCAGTTCGCCAGGCGGCTCACCTGGAGCGCCACATCGGCCATCGAAACCATCCGGCAAATATTCTTGCGGATTCAGGTTCGGCACTTCGGTGATCTCTATCGCCTTGGCTCGGACCATTCGTGAACCTATTCAGCAGCCTCTTGCACCCACTCCGCGTTACGACACTTACTGCGCGCTTGCGTATTTGGTCCACTCGGCGGCGATGCCGGCGTCCTTCGCGTCGCCCTCATGGACGATCACCCGATAGCGGAAACGCACGGATTGGCCCGGCGCAAGCTTCAGCGAACCATCCTTGGCTTTGTCGCCGGTGAAGGCCGCCAGCGCAAACGGGTTGGCCGCGAACAGGCCGTAACCGCGCGCGTGCCAGCGCACCGGGTGGCGGGGATTCGCGGGGTGATCCAGAATCGCGATTCCCACCGTCTCGCCGTTGACGGCGCCGGAGTAATCGCACCAGTTGGACGGTTTGCCCCACACCTGCCGCTCGCCCGCCAGTCCGTCGGCGCTCGCGATGTGTCCGCTGCCGCCGGTTTCATCGAGCACTGGCCGCATGCGGATTCCGAGAACGCCGTCCTTGGCGTCGCCGAACGTCACGGCTTCCGCCGCCGTCAGCGTGATATCGAGATCGACGATACGCAGCTTCGAGCCCGCGTAGAAGGTCATCCGGCGCGATTCGCTCAGCAGCTTGTGGCCCTCGAGATCGGTCCAGTCGAACGTGGCGGCGATCACGCCCTGGTCCTTCCCGCTTTGCACCTCGTCCAGATTGGCGAGGACGATCTTGCCGCGATTGGGTGTCGTGTAGCTCGCTTCGTTGTTCCAAAAGTCGATGCCGTTGACCTTCTCGTGCGCGAACCACAACCCGCGTTGGTGCGGGTGGTCCGGCTTGGTGATGGCGGCCTCTTCGGCGACCGCTTCCATCGGCCACATACGCGTCACGTAAGTGCCCGACGGCGCCCGCAGCGGATGCAGATAGGGTTTGGTCACGCCTTCGCCGGATAGGAAGAAATCGGTGAACGGTTGACCATCGATGACGACGCCGATTTTCGCCGCGCCCGGATATATCTTCATCCCGACGCCGGTCGTCTCCGGTCCCGGCTTGGTCTGAGTTTGTGCGGCCACGGACCCAATCAGCGCCACGGCGGCCAGAAGAGAAAAATCTCGCTTGATCACCTTTTCATCTTACTCGCCTCGCCGGCTTCGGGCGCCGGCTGGCGCTCCGGGCGACCCCGTATTCCGTCCGTAAGCAGGCGTGATAGGAACCAACGGTCCTGCCACGTAACCAACCGCCGCCCGTGTCAGCGCGCCTGCTGGGTGCGACCGCTCACTTCGGTCGCGGCTCTGAAGGCGAATCGGAGCCGCGACCATAGGGAGCGGACCTGGGTGGCGCGCGCTTACGGACGGATTACGGGCGACCCGTTGCCGGGGGGCGCGCCGCACTTTCCCGTTGGCTAATTCGATGCCCGCCGTTGTAATTTGGATATATGCGTCTTTTTTCAATCATGTTGGTGAGCGCGCTGGCCATCTTCGCCCAGGGTCAGGACTATTCGGCGGATCTCCTGCAAGCGGCGATGCGCGGGCGCAACGGCCAGGTCAAGGCGTTCCTCGACGACGGGGCGAGTATCGAAGCCGTCGATGCGGACGGCCGGACGCCGCTCATGCTGGCGGCGCAACACGGCCAGTTGGCGACCGTCGAGTTGCTGCTCGGCCGCGGCGCCAACGCCTCCGCGCGCGATCGCCAGGGCGACTCCGCCTACACCCTGGCGATGTTCGATCCGGTGGGCCACGGCAATCAAGCGGGAGTTTTGAAACTGCTTCCCAAGCCGCCACGGCCGAAGATGGCGATCGAGGTCACCCTGTCGTCCTCCAGGCTCACAAGCTCCTGCTTCGGCACCCGCGAGGCGGTGGCGCGGACGGTGGATGAGATTCATCTCGACGACAAGTTTCTCCGCGCCTTCGCCGATTACGTGCGAATTTCCGGACGCGACCTGGTGGAATTAGTGGGGCGGCCGGCGGACGCGGACGGCCTGCTGCGCGTTCAACTGGTGCCGGCCTCCGCCTGCTCCGCGCCGGATGGCGACAACCTGAACCTGACGATTGATGTGAATGTGCTTGGCGAACCTGGCGGGACGTTCGCCTTCGCAAAATCGTATGGCGGCGCCGTCAAAGGACCCAGCGCCAAGCAGGCCGCCAACCTGGCACAGTACGCGGCGATCTTCGAACCTTCGATCGCGCCGCACATCGGACCCATTTACTCGGCCGCCGTCGCCGCAGTCTATCGCCTCGCCCGACCCCGCTGAGCGCGCGGCATCGCGCCCACGCCCTTCAGATTCGCGCCCATTCGCCATCCAGGTAAACACAGCATGTCCGGAAGCCCAGCCGTTCATAGATGCGGCGGGCGCCGGCCTTGGTGTCTTCGACGTTGAGTACGACGCGGCGGATTCCGGCGCGGCCGATGCTCGAGAGGACATGGCTGGAACAGACGTGGGCCAGCCCGTTGCCGCGGCGGCCGGGATGCGTGAAGACCGTGCCCAGGGCGGCGATGTCATAGCGCGAACTGGCCACATGGGTTCCGGCGACAGCGATCAGACGGCCGTTTTCGCGGACCCCGTAATAGTGGCCGGCGGCCAGCGATTGCGGTAAGAACAAAACCCACTCGCCCTGTTTCAGTAGTTCCTCGATCTCGGGGCGGTCCGCGAGAGACAGGCGGACGGCCTCGCCGAGACTCGCGACCGGCCGATCGAGGTACATGCGGCGCATGGGGACGGCCTTATCGGGGCGATAGAACCGTCGAAAGGCGTCTTCGAACGCGGGGCGCACGTTGGCCCAGACGCGCTCGTCCTGGATGGAGGCGAGGATCGGCGCCAGGCCGGAGGCATCGCCGAAGGGGCACAGCAAGCGCGGGTTGAGTCCATCGAAAAGAAGGACGACGGCGCCGGCGGACTGCCACCATTGGCAGTGCGGCATGGCTTCGGGCTCCAGGTCTCCGATGGCGAAACCGGCCCACGGCCAATCCTGGTTGAGGATGGGCGCGAGGACCGCGGGATCGGTCAGCCTTTGCATGGACTCTTATTGTGACACTTCCGGGTGCGCGGGCCGGCAAGGGCGGCCGCGTGCGAGCTAGACTGAGGAGATGGCACTGATCCTGGCCGCCGCGCAAACGGCGTCTATTCCGGGCGATGTACCGGCGAACCTCGCGCGGCATCTGCAGTTTTGCGCCATAGCCGCGGAACATGGAGTCCAGTTGCTCCTTTTTCCCGAGCTGTCGCTGACTGGGTACGAACGAGATCTGGCGCGAGCGAATGCAATCCGTCCGGACGATATCCGGCTGCATCCGTTGCGGCAACTGGCCGCGCGATCTCACATGACGGTGGTCGTTGGGGTGCCGGAACTCGACGCCCAGGACGAGCTGCGCATCGGGGCGTTCGCTCTCTGCCCGGACGGTTCGATATCGACATACACCAAGGAACACTTGCATCCGGGCGAAGAGCGTGTATTCGTGCGCGGCCGCGGCGGACCCATGCTGCGAGTGGCGGAGGCGAGCGTTGCGCTGGCGATCTGCGCGGATACGTTGCATCCGGGGCACGCGGCCAGCGCCGCCGCGCGGGGTGCGAACGTTTATGCCGCCGGTGTCTTGATTGGCGAGAAAGGCTATGCGGCGGACGCGGCGCTGCTCGCGCAATACGCCCTGCAACACACCATGGTCGTCCTGATGGCGAATCATAGCGGCCCGACCGGAGGTTGGGTCCCGGCGGGAAAAAGCGCCATATGGTCGGAAGATGGCCGGATTGTCGCTGCCAGCGAAGGAACGGAAGAAGCCCTGGTGATTGGCGGGAAGCGAGGCGGCTGGTGGGACGGCATGGTCGTGCCAGTCTCGTCGTCTGCGGCGCGAGCCGCAAGCCGGAGCTGACACAAGTCTGGCCAGGTGCATGCGGCGCGCGCTCAGCGGCCGATCTCCGGCCGCTTACCTCACGGGCAGCCGAAGCGGGTCCCGCTCCGGCGTGTGCGTCACGCGGAAGCCGCCAGCCGCCGAAACGTTGCGCGACGAGTTGCCCACATACACAACGTAATCGCCATTGGCGGTCTTCCAACCTCCGGTGGCAGTGTCCCAATAAGACAACGGATGAGCGGATGAGTTCGCGTCCACCGACACCGTCACGTGCTGCGCGGCGCCGGGTTGCAGAAGCACCTTCGTGTATCCGACCAGACGTCGTGGAGCATCTCTGGTTACTGGCGGCAATCCCAGGTAAACCTGTGCCACTTCGGCGCCAGCGCGGCTTCCGGTATTGGTCACGTCGAAACTCACCTGGAAGCCACTCGAAGCCGGCGAGCCGGACGTCACATGCAGATTCGAAATCGCGAACGTCGTATACGAGAGTCCGAATCCGAACGGAAACAGCGGCTGAATTCCCTTCGCGTCGTACCATTTGTAGCCGACATTGAATCCTTCGATCCGGTAATCGACGTCGAAGACAGCGGTCGAAGTGGGCGGTGACGGGATCGGAATCACGGGGCGCGGCAGGTCGGCCACGCTCATGGGAAACGTGAGCGGCAGCTTGCCGGACGGATTGACGTCGCCGAAGAGGATGTTGGCGATGGCCTGGGCGCCGCGCTGGCCGGGATACCAGGCTTCGAGCACGGCACTGACGTTGTCGAGCCAAGGCATCGCCTGCGCGCCGCCGTTTTCCATCACCACGATGGTGTTCGGATTCGCCGCTGCCACCGCGCCGACCAGCGCATCCTGAGTGCCGGAGAAGTTCAGGCTCGGAAGGTCCATGCCCTCGCTCTCCCATTGGCTCACGAACACAATCGCAACGTTCGAGGCAGCCGCCAGCTTTGCCGCCGCGACGGAATCCGTGCCGTCGGCGAAGGTCACTGTGGCGCCGGAAGCCTTGGCCTCGATCGCGGCCAGTGGAGAGGATGGATCGTATGTCTCCGATGCACCGGTGCACGCCAGTCCGCCCAGCCCGGGCGTGTACGATGGACACTCCGGTGGCAGAGTGAGCGCCGCGCCGCCCGAGGGAATCACGCGTGAAGAGCCGCCACCGGAAAGGACGCCGACGTCGGCATGCGAGCCGATTACCGCGATCGATCCGCCGCTCGACGGACTGAGTGGCAGCAGGCCAGCAGCGTTCTTCAATAGCACCGCGCCTTGCTCTTCGATTTCCTGTGCGATGGCCGCGTCGCCTTCCGCATCGATGGGCCCGACCGTGGTGGGATGGTCGATTACGCCGGCTGCGAACATGGCGCGCAGGATTCGGTGCACCATGTTATCGAGACGCGAGGCGGGCATGTCGCCGTTCTGCAGGCCGGCCTCCAAACTTTCCGCGGTCCAAATGCCGCCGAACATGTAATCGCCCGGTTGCTCCTGATCGAGTCCGGCCAGCGCGGAAGCCACCGAGCTTTGTGTAGCGAGCGCGTCCGACAGGACGAACCCCGGGAATTTCCAATCGCCTTTCAGCACGCCGTTGAGGAGATGATCGTCCTGGCAGGCGTAGGTTCCATTCACCAGGTTGTAAGCGCACATCGCCATTTGGGCGTTCGATTCGGCGAGAGCGATTTCGAAAGCCAGCAGGTCGCTCTCTCTCGCGGAGCGCTCGTCGATTACGGCGTTAGATTGCGTGCGCGCGGTCTCCTGGTCGTTCAACGCGTAGTGCTTGACGCCGGCAATCACGTATTGATCCTGAATGGCGCGAAGATGCGCGGCGGTAATCTCTCCGGCCAGCAAGGGGTCTTCGCCCTTGGTCTCGAAGGTGCGTCCATCGCGCGGCTCGCGGCCGGTGAGGTTGAGGTTGCCGCCGAGGTTGAGGTTCATGCCGTAAGCGCGCAGTTCCTTGCCGATGACTTGGCCGTACTTGTAGGCCTCAGCCAGGTCCCAGGTTGCGGCGCTCGCGATCGAGGACGGAAGTGCTGTCGCCTGCCCAACGCCGTCACCGACGCCCGTGCTCCCGTCCGCCATGACGAGATCGGGAATCCCGAGCGACGGGATGCCCAGCATCCACAAGCCGGCGCCGCCGGGGCCAACGAGGTTATCGAGAGTGAGGTTGCCGTGGACGAGTTGGAACTTCTGATCGAGCGTCATCTGCGCGATCAGGGCGTCGGCCCGCTGATCGGGATCGGCCGCCGCCGAAGCAGTCTGGCTGTTCCCGCGGCCGCAGATCAGCAGTGGAACCGCGAGCCCAATTATCAGAACGAGTGAGCGTCCGTTCCGCGGATCTCCGCTGCGTAAATTGCGCATTCTCGCATTCCTCCACGCCAGGCCCCCGAATTGGGCCGGTCTGGGACACGATAACAGGGAATCGGGACCCGGGTCAACGACTTGCCGTTGCGGGTGACCGGCGATCGAACCCGCTTTAGCGCCTGCGGAATGCCACCACGGCTAGCGGCGGCAGGGTCACGGCGATGCTCGCCTGGTGGCCGTGCATCGGAACGGGGCGCGAGGAGACCAGACCGCCGTTGCCGATGTTGGAGCCACCGAACATCTCCGAATCGGTATTCAGAATCTCTTCGTAGAAGCCTTCTTCAGGCACGCCGAACTCGTAACCGTTGCGCGGCACGGGCGTGAAGTTGCAGCAGAAGAGAATGAAGTCCTTCGGGTCCTCGGCGCGCCGCAGGAAGGCGATCACGGAGTTGGCCGAATCGTGAAAGTCGACCCACTCGAAGCCGCGATAGTGGAAATCGACCTGATAGAGCGCGGGGCTGGAACGGTAGATGCGGTTCAACTCCCGCACCAGCGATTGCAGCTTGCGGTGCAAATCGAATTCAAGCACTTCCCAGCGCACCTGGCCGTCGCTGTTCCACTCTTCCCGCTGCCCGATGTCCTGCCCCATGAAGAGCAGCTTCTTGCCCGGGTGGGCCCACATGTAGGCCAGGAACGCGCGCACGTTGGCGAACTGGCGCCACTCGTCGCCCGGCATTCTGCTGAACAGCGAACCCTTCCCGTGGACCACTTCGTCGTGCGAAATCGGCAGCACGAAATTCTCGGTGAAGGCGTAGAGCAGGCTGAAGGTGATGTGATTTTGCAGGAACTTGCGGTAGACCGGATCCTTGCTGAAGTAGTCCAGCATGTCGTGCATCCAGCCCATGTTCCACTTCATGGTGAAGCCCAGGCCGCCCAGGTAGACGGGTTTGGAAACGCCGGGAAACGCGGTGGATTCCTCGGCCGCCGTGAAGACGCCCGGCTGCTTGTGCGCCAGTTCGTTGAAGCGGCGCAGAAAATCGATCGCTTCCAGATTCTCGTTGCCGCCGAACTGATTGGGCAGCNNGAACAGGGCGTTCGAAATCAGGAACGTGCGCACTTCGTTGCGGCCGTAGTTGAAAACCAGGGTGCCCCAGTTCAGATGCTCGCCCTTGCGCGGGTCGGCGTGTTCGTAGAGCGCGGTGCCATCGAAAAACGCCAGCCCGTGGGCGTCCTTGGGGAAGTGGCCGGGCACCCAATCGACCAGCACGCCGATGCCGGCCTGGTGGCAGCAATCGACGAAGTAGCGAAAATCGTCCGGGTTCCCGAAGCGCGAGGTGGGCGCGAAGTACCCGATCACCTGGTAACCCCACGAGCCGGAGAACGGATACTCCATGATGGGCAGCAGCTCGACGTGCGTGTAGCCCATCCGCACCACGTATTCGACCAGCTTCACGGCCATCTCGCGGTAGGTGAGCGGCCGGCCCTGCGGATCGCGCATCCACGATTCGGCGTGGACTTCGTACACCGAAACCGGCGATTTCAGCCAATCGGTTTTCGCGCGGCGCTCGAGCCACGCGGCGTCGTTCCACTGGTAGTGGTCGATGTTCCAAACGACCGATGCCGACTTGGGCGGCGTCTCGCATTCGAACGCGTACGGATCGGCCTTGAGCTGCTGATGGCCGGCGAAGCGCGATCGCACGTTGTACTTGTAGGTAGCGCCCTCGCCCAGGCCGGGGATGAAAAGCTCCCACAGGCCGCCGTTGCGCCGCCGCATAGGATGGCGGCGAATGTCCCAATCGTTGAACTCGCCGGCCACGGTGACGTCCTCGGCGTTGGGCGCCCAGACGGCGAAGCGCACGCCGCGCACGCCGTCGGCCTCGGCCAGGTGCGCGCCGAGGGTGCGATAGGCCTCATGCAGGGTGCCCTCGCCATGCAGATAGATCTCGGTATCGGAGATCAACTGGCCGAAACGGTAGGGGTCTTCGAGATCGACCTGGCGCCCGTCGAAGAGGTGCGCGCGCAGCGTGTAGCGCTGCGGATCGCCCGCCATTTGGGCGCAGAAGAAACCGCCGGCGTGCCGTTTTTCCATCGGCCACGCCTGGCCGTCGGCGAGCACCTCGGCGGCTTCGGCCTGCGGCAGGAACGCGCGGACTTCCCAGCGCGGTTGCCCGATTTTTCTACGAACGCTGTGGGGGCCGAGAACACGGAATGCGTCTCCGTGGTACCCGCCCACGATGGATTCAATCTCTGCCGCTGTCATGAGAGCCGACTTGGGTCGCGTAATACTGTGCGAACCTCAATAATAGCCGAACATGGAAGACTTTGCCGCGCGCCTGCCGAAAGCCGAGCTGCATCTGCACCTGGAAGGGTCGGTCGATGCCGGGATGTTGCACGAGCTGGACCCGGCGGCGCCGCTTGAAGAATTGCGCGCGCTATACCAGTACGCGGACTTCAACGCCTTCCTGAAAAGCTTCGGCGCGGTGGTGAAGCGGCTCGAGCGGCCGGAAGATTACGCCCTGGTGACGCGGCGGCTGCTGGAGCGGCTAGCGGCGCAGAACGTGCGCTATGTCGAAATCATAATCGCGGCGGGCGTGGTGCTGTGGAAGAAGCAGGAATTCGGCCCCATTTTCGATGCCATTCACGACGCGGCGCGCGGCTCGGCAGTCGAGGTGCGATGGATACTCGATGCGGTGCGCCAGTTCGGCGTGGAGCCGGCGATGGAAGTGGCGCACCTGGCCGCGGCGCGGCAGGACCGGGGGGTGGTGGCGATCGGCATCGGCGGCAGCGAGGAACGCGGGCCGGCCGAATGGTTCAAGGACGTCTATGCGTTCGCCAAATCCGAAGGACTGCACCTCACCGCGCACGCCGGCGAAGGCACCAGCCCGGAATCCGTTTGGGAAGCGCTGGTGTTGGGCGCGGAGCGCATCGGCCACGGCATCGCCGCCGTGCGCGACCAAGGGCTGCTGCGCCATTTGCGCGAGCGCGACATTCCATTAGAGATTTCGATCACGAGCAACCTGGTTACCGGCGTGGTCAAGAGTCTCGAAGAGCATCCACTTCGCGCCCTGTACGACGCCGGTGTGCCCATCGTCCTGAACACGGACGATCCCGCCATGTTCGGCTGCACGCTGACGGACGAGTACCGGCTAGCCGCGAAGGCGTTCGGGTTCACCGAAGCGGAACTAACCGGGATCGCAGAGAATGGGTTCCGGTATGGGTTTGGGAGGAAGGGGGTAACGTAAGAGAAAGGTCAGTCATGAGCGAAATTGAGACGCACGCCGTGGTTGCGCTGGTCAAGGATCTGCCTGAGGAGAGATTGGTCCGCGGTCAGGTTGGCGCGGTGGTTGCGGACTTGGCTCCGGGCGTCTACGAAGTCGAGTTCTGCGATGGTAAAGGCATAACCTACGCCATGGTCGCCCTGCGTGCCGACCAGCTCATGGTGTTGCATTTCGAACCTGTCCACGAGGCGGCTTAGGGTCTGTCATAAAATATCAGTGCCGGATCCCGGGTGTTGATGTAGCGCACGCACTCGTGCGTGCCGTGTCGAGACTCTTCTCGACACCTCTTTTTGTGGGCGCCAGGCGTCGGCACGAGTGCCGACGCGGCACGCACGAGTGCGTGCGCTACGGCGGATCCTGGTCCCAGTGCTGGCGCACTGGGCTACTCTCTTTTGCCCTGACGGGCTTGGCGTTCGGCCCTTACACTACTTCCAGGATCAGGCATTTCAAGTAGTGTGTCTCGGGGACGGTGAGGAGGATAGGATGGTCTTGGCTTTGGGTGCGGCGGTCTAAGACGCGGAGGGTGCGGGCGGCGTCCAGGGACGCGGCGGCGACTAATTCTAATAACATCGATTCGCTGACATGGTGGGAGCAGGAGCAAGTGACCAAGATGCCGCCGGGTGGGAGCAGGCGCAGGGCGCGGAGATTGATCTCTTTGTAACCGGTGGCGGCGCCTTCGACGCTGTGGCGCGACTTGGCGAAGGCGGGGGGATCGAGAACCACCATATTGAACTGGCGATGCGCGGAGGCGTAACCGGATAAGAGGTCGAAGAGATCGGCCTGGCGGAAATCGATGTTAGTAAGTGCGTTGGCGGCGGCGTTGGCGCGGGCGGTCGCGAGCGCGGGCTCCGAGCTATCGACGGCTTCGACGGATTCGCAATGGGCGGCTAAGTGGAGTGCGAAGCCGCCGGTCGAAGTGAAACAATCGAGCGCCTTGCCTCCGTGGGCGTAATGGGCGACGGCGCGATAATTCTCGCGCTGGTCGAGATAGATGCCGGTCTTCTGGCCGTGCATCAGGTCGGCGCGCAATTTGAGACCGTTCATTTCGATGGTGGCAGATTCGGGTGCGGCGCCAGAGAGGACCGTGATTTCTAGCGGCAGCGATTCTTTGGCGCGCACGGCGACGTCGTTGCGCGCAATGATGGCTTGGGGCGCGAAGAGCTCTTCAAGACAAGATGCGATCAACGGCTTGGCGGCGTCCATGCCTTGGTCGAGAGTTTGCACGACGAGATAGTCGCCGTAGCGATCGACAACCAGGGCAGGGAGTAAGTCGGCTTCGCCATGCACCACGCGGTAGGCGTCGCTGTGGCGCACCACGCGGGTGCGATGCGATTCGGCCGCGCGGAGCCGGCGCAGGAAGAAATCGCGGTCGATCTCTTCGGCGTTGGGCGAGAGCATGCGCAAAGCGATTTGCGAAGTGGAGCTGAAGTGCGCGGTGCCGAGGGTGCGACCACGCGGATCGGTCACCCGAACGGCGTCGCCGGGCTGAGCGCCATCGCGATCCACGATGTCACTCGAAAAGATCCACGGGTGCCCGGAAGCGACGCGACCGGCCGCTTTGCGGTTGACGCGGACTTCGTTCATCGCATTTCCTGCAAGCGGCGGATGCGATCCTCCGTAGAGGGATGAGTCGACCACAGGTTACGCAGCCACGAACGGCTGGCGGGCTCGACGATGAACATATGCGCGGTGGAAGGCGTGGCCTGCATGGGGATGCGCTTGCTCCAGGTTTCGAGTTTCTGCAAACCGGAGATCAGCTCATGGGGGGTGCCGGTGTACTTGGCGGAAGCGGCGTCGGCTTCATATTCGCGCGAGCGCGAGATGGCCATCTGAATGAGCAGGGCGGCGAAGGGGGCGAGAATCATCATGAGGATTGCGCCGACGGCGCCGCCTTCGCGGTCGCGGTCGTCGCTGCCGCCGAAGAAGAAGCCGAGGCGCGAGGCGAACATGATGGCGCCGGCAAGCGTGGCGGCGATGGAGCTGATGAGGATGTCGCGATGGAGGACGTGGCCTAGCTCGTGCGCGATGACGCCATCGAGTTCCTGATCGGTCATCAACTCCAGGATGCCGGAGGTGAAGGCGACCGAGGCGTGCGACGGGTTGCGGCCGGTGGCGAAAGCGTTGGGCGAAGGTTCGGGAATCACGTAGAGCTTCGGCATTGGGAGGTTCATGCGGCGGGCGAGGTTTTCGACGATGGGCGCCACGCGGTGGTAGACAGCCGGATTCTGCTCCGGGGTGACGAGCTGGGCGCTATAAGTCGCGAGTGCGATCTTATCGGAGAAGAAGTAAGTGGAGAAATTCACGACCACGGCGAAGGCGAGGCCCATGTAGAGCCCGTTCTGACCGGCGATCAACTCTCCTCCGAGGAGGAGAACGCCGGTCAGGAGGCCGAGTAACAATACTGTCTTGATGCTATTAGTCATTGGCTGATTCTCACGAAGAAGAACACGGGCAAGCTAAAGCATGCCCCACCTATGGGCATCGGATACTGAATCGTGCGGCGTGGTGTTCTATGCGACAGACCGCTCCCTTTGGTCGCGGCTCCGATTGGGGTCGCGGCTCCGATTGTGGTCGGATTGTGGTCATGGCTGCGCCTCCACGGGGGCTTCGGCCGGTGCGGCCTTGGCGAAGGAGAGGCCCGGCTTATCCGGCGGGGCGTCCACCAGCACGGTGTCGCCGGCTACGAAGGTGGCATTGAGAAGGTCGAGCGCGAGCGGGTCCTGGACCAGGCGCTGGATAGCGCGGCGCATGGGGCGGGCGCCAAACTGTGGATCGTAACCTTCGTTGATGATGCGCTCTTTGGCCGTGGGAGTCACCTCTAATTTCATCTTACGCGCTTCGAGAAGTTTTCCGACGGCGCTTAACTGCAGGCCGACGATTTCACTGAGATGCTCGCGACTGAGAGAGTTGAACACGATGATATCGTCAATCCGGTTGAGAAACTCGGGACGGAACTGGTGCTTCAACGCTTCCATCAGCCGCTTGCGGGTTTCGTCGTGGGCGGCATCCCGGCCATGCACGGAAAAACCGATGGTGTTCTTCTCGAGCATAGCGTTGCCGAGGTTCGAGGTCATCACGACCACGGTATTGCGGAAGCTGACGGTGCGGCCCTGGCCNNCTTTTCGATTTCGTCGAAGAGAACGACGGAATACGGGCGGCGGCGGACCTGTTCGGTCAACTGGCCGCCTTCATCGTAGCCGACATATCCGGGAGGCGAACCGAGCATGCGCGAGACGGCATGGCGCTCCTGGTATTCGCTCATGTCGACGCGGATCATGGCCCTGTCGTCGTCGAACAAATAGCCGGCGAGGGCGCGGACCAGCTCGGTTTTGCCGACGCCGGTGGGGCCGAGGAAAATGAAACTGCCGATGGGGCGATTGGGATCGCTCAAGCCGGCGCGGTTGCGGAGGATGGCGTTGGAGACGAGGCGGACAGCTTCGTCCTGGCCGATGACGCGTTCCTCGATCCGCTCGGGCATTTGGATGAGCTTCTGGATTTCGCCTTCGAGCATCCTGGCGACGGGGATGCCGGTCCATTTGGCGACGATGCGGGCGATGTCGTCCTCGCCGATTTCCTCCTTGAGCATGGCGCTATCCTTGACCGCTTCGAGCTCGTGCTCGGCGGCCTGGATATCCTTTTCGATTTGCGCCAGGCGGCCGTAGCGGAGTTGGGCGGCCTTCTCCCAATCGCCGGCGGCGGAGGCTTTCTCTTCCTGCTGGCGGAGGGAATCCTTCTCCTCCTTGAGTTGGCGCACGCCGCCGATGGCGGACTTCTCGCGGTTCCAGCGCTCCTTGAGGACGGCGGCTTTGCCGCGCAGACTCTCGAGCTCGTTTTCGACAACGCGGAGGCGGTCGTGCGAGGCGGCGTCGTTCTCCTTGGTGAGGGCCTGGCGTTCGATTTCGAGGTGTGAGATGCGGCGATCGAGATCGTCGATTTCAATCGGCATGGAACCGATTTGGAGGCGGAGGGCGGCGCCGGCTTCATCGATCAAATCGATGGCTTTGTCGGGCAGGAA
>PMKM01000017.1:14373-14553 GCA_003157745.1 Bryobacterales bacterium
GCAGCGCAGTTCGCCGCGGGCGAGGGCGGGCTTGAGGAGGTTGGCGGCATCGATGGCGCCTTCGGCGGAGCCGGCGCCGACAAGCGTGTGGAGCTCGTCGATGAAGCAGATGATCTCGCCGTTCGAATCGATGATTTCCTTGATCACGGCCTTGAGGCGGTCCTCGAATTCGCCGCGGAA
>PMKM01000017.1:14594-17291 GCA_003157745.1 Bryobacterales bacterium
TTGGATTCGGGATTCTGATCGGTGACGCGCTGGGTGCCACGGACGGAGACGAGGGCGCGCAGGAGTGCGTCGTGGGTGGCGCCGGCGCGATTGAGAAGCTGGCCGGCGGGGTCGCTGCGCTGCTCGGTGAGCGAGAGGAGGAGATGTTCGGTGGAGACGAATTCGTCCTTGAAATGGAGGGCTTCGTCGAAGGCGCGTTCGAGCACCTCGTTGAGCGGTTGGGAAACGTAGAAGCCAGGCTGGCCGCCGGAAGTCTTGGGAAGATTGGCGAGCAGGCGGCGGGCCTCGGCCACGATGGCAGCGGGCTGGACGCCGCATTTTTCGAGCAGCGGCTTGACGATGCCCTCGTGCTCGTCGGCGAGCGAAATGAGCAGGTGCAGCGGAAACATGACCTGGCTGTCGCCCGCTTCGGCGACGGTCTGTGCCTGCTGCATGGCTTCTTGCGCTTTTTGCGTCAACTTATCGATTCGAAACATGATTCAGCCCTCGATTTTATCCCTGAAATAGAAATCGGGCAGGCGGTTGCCACGGGGCCTCGCCTGCCCTCACGGTACCAGTTTTTGAGTGTGGCGGGATGGGTCCCGCCGGAGGCTTATGCCTGAGGTTCGACTTTGATCTGGCGCGGCTTGGCGGCTTCCTTTTTGGGCAGGGAGACGCTGAGCACGCCGTTCTTGAACGAGGCGGCGATTTTGTCGGTATCGAAGCTATTGGGCACGGCGAAGCTGCGGGTGAAGTTGCCGTAGCTGCGCTCGATGCGATGATAGCCGGCGACGTTGTCCTGCTTTTCGAACTTGCGTTCGCCAGCGATGGTGAGGGTCTGGTTCTCGACGCGGACGTCGATATCCTTGAGCTCGACCTCGGGCAGATCGGCTTTCACGACCAGGTCGTTTTCGGTTTCGTAAATGTCCACCGCAGGCGTCCAGGGCCGGTTGGTCTGGGGCTCGGTGAAGAAGCGATTGAAGGCGTCCTCGAAGACGCGAATGTTGGCCAATGGATCGAAGTGGGTGAGTGACACGGTTGAAACGCTCCTAATGCAATATAGTTGTTGGACGGGCTCTAATACCTCATCCAGTCACAATAATAAAATATGCGCGCAGCATTGTCAAGCATCTGTTAGTTAAAAATAGTGCGATTTTTATCAGTGCTTGTATGTGGTTTATTAACAGCAGCTTGCCAGGTATTTCGGCCTCGGCTTTACGTCGTACTCGCGGCGACGCCGATCCATCTGGTAGGTCAGCGCGGCAATCCGCTGCTGGCGCAGTTCCGCGAACAGGTCCGGACTGTAGCCCTCGCGGCCGAAGACCACCGTGAAGCGCGGCACATGCGGCTCGGCCGCCGTGCGCTCGCGATCCTCCGCCGACACAGCGACGTGGGACTCCAGCCAGGGCAGCACGTCGGCGCGCATCGCCTGTACCAGACCGTGATCGACGGCTTGGTTGAAATAGCGGAACGGTTCGCCGTCCAGCGCCTTCGCCCAGTAGTCGACGGCGGCACGCAGGTGGAACCGCTCGCGCGGAACACGAGTGCCGCGGCAGCTTGGTCAGGTCGCCGTGATAGACCCGCACGTACCCATCGATATAAAACGCCAGCCCGGATTCCCGTTCCTGGACAGCCCGAATTCTCCGGGCGAGATCGGGAGTTCGGAGTCATCTCGACACTTCTTCGTTCGCCCCATAATCGGAGCCGCGACCACAGCGGTCGTACTATGAAGAAGCACCTCGCATTCACGCTTGCACCGCCGTGACCTGACTCTCGAACGATTCACAAATCTCGCCGGCAGCCACCACCCAACGGAGCCGCGCCCAAAGGAAGCGGTCTTTCGAAAGGTCCAAATCTCCCCGCCATCCGAGCTGCACCTCCGCCCGGAGCCGCGCCCAAAGGAACCGGTTGCTGAACGACCCCGAGTCTCCCGCTCAGTCGTAGCTCCCCTCCACGAACCACCCGCGCAGTTCGCAATAGATGCGGTACAGCGCGCCATCGGAAAGCGCAATGTCCCACTCGTCGCGCGACCAGGGATCGCCCGTCCACCAGTCGCCCGACGTCCGCCACGGGCCTGCGCGTTCGAGAATGCGCCCGCGAATTCGCTCGGCGACCAGGAAACCCGGCTGCCCGGAAACCAGCGTCACGCGAGCCGCGCGCGGCGGCCGATACATGCGAATCGCAAGGAAATGGTGCCCCGGTTTTGGCGCCGGCCGGCAGTCGAAATCCAGGATGGACCCGCGTGCCTGCCCATCTTTCGATCGCAAACTGGAACAGGCGCGCCCGTCCGCCAACTCTATCCGGCCCCGCCTTCCGCCCTGCCCTGTCTCCGGCGGTCGCAGCCGGAACGCGTCGGGACGATGCGTGTCGAGCAACTCGGGGCACCCCGCGCGGCCTTCGCCGACAATCGCCTGTATCCGCGCCAGCGTCAACTCCAGCTTCACCGGCTCCGGCGCCATGGGCGCGTACAGCCCGCCCTGCGCCGCGCGCGGCTTCACCGGACGCGTCCCCAGCCACACGTGCACCACCGGCGCCGCGGGCGGATGCGCCTCCAGGTCAAGCTGCATCAGCTTCAACATCGCCTTGGAATCGAGCGACGGCACCGGCAGGCGTAGCGTGCGCTCGTCGGTGGCGCGCGTTTCCAGCGTCAGCCGCAGCCGCAGTTCATCGGTGGCCAAGCCGCGCGTGGCGAGGCGCGTGGCCAGCCCGTTCAGCAGC
>PMKM01000201.1 GCA_003157745.1 Bryobacterales bacterium
AGAGCTTCTCATCAAGCGCGCGCCGGTGGTCGAAGCGAAATGAGGATTCCGCTTTCTGCTCCCGATATCGACGAGGCCGATATCGCCGCCGTGGTGTCCGTGCTGCGCACATCGCGGCTGAGCATCGGTCCGCGCATGGAGGAGTTCGAAGCGTCCGTTGCCCACTATACGGGCGTCCCGTATGGAGTTGCACTGGCCTCGGGCACAGCCGGTTTGCACCTCGGCTTGGCCGCGCTCGGCATCGGCGAGGGCGATGAAGTGATTCTGCCGTCCTTCACTTTCATTGCCGTCGCCAACGCCGTGTTGTACCGGCGCGCCACGCCGGTCTTCGCCCAGATCGATCCGCGTACGCTCAACCTGACGGCCCAGACTGTGGCCGGGGCGATCACGCGGAGGACGCGCGCTATTATTGCCGTGCACACGTTCGGCTGCCCGGTGGATCTCGATCCGATTATCGACCTGGCCACCGCGCACGGTCTGAAGGTGATCGAGGACG
Source organism: Bryobacterales bacterium (assembly GCA_003157745.1). GTDB lineage: Bacteria > Acidobacteriota > Terriglobia > Bryobacterales > Bryobacteraceae > Bog-375. The sequence goes on from PMKM01000201.1 coordinate 497, forward strand.
CCTGCGAAGCTCTCGGCGCGGAATACCGTGGACGGCGCGCCGGCGGCTTAGGTGAGTTCGGAGTGTTCGGCTTCTATCCCAACAAACCGATCACCACCGGCGAAGGCGGCATGCTGGTCACTCGCAATCGGGAACTGGCCGAGACGGTTCGCGCGCTGCGCAATCAGGGCCGGCGCTCGTCCGATGGCTGGCTGGATCATTCGTTACTGGGTTATAACTACCGGCTCTCGGAAATCAACTGCGCACTCGGTCTCTCGCAAATGAGTAGGATCGACGCGATCCTGGCGCAGCGTGAGGAGCGCGCGGCCTGTTACCGCGAGCACCTGCGCACGGTTCCGGAACTGACTCTGCCGGTCTTCGAGACGGAGGGAGGACGGACCTGCTGGTTCGTCTTCGTGGTGAGACTGGCAGAGCGATTCACAGTACAAGATCGCGATCGAATCATCGACTATATGATTGCGCGCGGCATTGGATGCGGCCGTTACTTCGCTCCTGTGCACCGGCAGCCGCTCTACGCGAGTTACGCCGATCCTAAGTGCGATCTAAGAGTTACGGATGAGACAGCGTCGCGCACGCTGGCGCTGCCTTTCTTCAATCGACTGACCGATGCAGAAATCGCCGAAGTCTGCCTGACTCTGCGCGAAGCGATGGAGACGGTCGGCCAAGTCCCTGATCGCTTCACCTAACCAGACTTACCGCAACACATAGAGCAGATTGCCTTGATAACTCCGCTGCTGGAGCTGGCCGGTAGCGTAGTCGATCACGAACCGCTTCTCGATGCGCAATCCCGCCGCGCGTGCCAGGGCCGCGAACTCGCGGTGTGTGAAAACGTGTCCGGCGGTGGCGCAGGGCTGGCCGTCGAGATCCCAAACGACCTTGACGTCGCCATTGGCGATACCTGGCGACACCTGGTCCCGCAGGAACCGCGTCGCCGTTGCCAGCGCCCCATAGTGCCGCGCGTTGTAGCGGTGATTCACGTCGATGAAGATCCTGCCTTCCGAAGCCAGCAGGCGCGCGAACTGCCGCATCGCTTCCACCCGCGCGTGCGGTGGGAAGATGTGTCCCAGCACGTTCCAGAGACATGTGATTACGTCGAAACTGCCGCGCTGCCGGTGTAAGTTCTCGGCCGGCATGGCCCATATGTTCGGCTGCCCCTGGCACCGGCTCCGCATGGCGGCGCTCGGCTCGAGCAGAGTCACATCGCGCAAGCCCGCCTCCGTCGCGATGCGAGCCGCGCGCGCGCCATCCCCGGAGCCCACGTCCAGGAGCGAGCGCTTGCCCAGCGGAATCCCGCCGACCACCAGTCGCTCGACGGTGTCGAGATAGGCGCGCCGCTGGTCGGACAACCGCGCGTAGATAGGCGCGACTAAGTCATAAGCCGCCACCGGATCGAGCATTCGGTTATCGGCGGAGTGAGTCGAAGTCATCGGGTTTCTAGCGGCCCGATCTTCCGCAACGCGACTACACTGGAGTCAGGCACCAAGCCGTGTGAAGTGTATAGCCATGGAGCAGTCACAAGTTATCGCAGCCTTCCTTTCCGGCCAGGTGCCGGTCTTGGTCGGAGATATCACCACTCAGGATGTGGACGCGATTGTCAATGCCGCCAACAGTACTCTTCTGGGCGGCGGCGGCGTGGATGGAGCCATCCACCGGCAAGGCGGCCCGCGGATTCTCGAAGAGTGCCGCGAAATCCGCCGCACGCGCTTTCCGCAGGGCTTGCCCACGGGCGATGCCGTGCTGACCACGGGCGGCCGTCTCCCCGCGCGCCACGTGATTCACACCGTCGGGCCCATTTGCGGGATAGGCCGCGAGCCCGATGCGACGATGCTGGCCGCGTGTTATCGAAACTCGCTCGCGTTGGCCGCCGGGCACGGGTTCCACTCGATTGCATTTCCCGCCATCTCGACTGGCGCCTACGGCTATCCGGCGCACCAGGCGGCGCCCGTGGTATCGGAGGCGATAGAATCGGTTCTCACCGCCGGAACCGTCGTCAGAGAAGTGCGCCTGGTGTTCTATTCCGCGGACGACGCCCGCACGTTCCTCAAACACCAGAGATTCGCGCCCTCCCAGGCGGCTAATTCACCGCGATCGTGACGCCGGTCTGGCTCTGCGCCGAGCCGATCCCGATCACCAGCGGTAGCGCGTCGCCCGGCGTCACGGTCTCCGGCACCGTCGCATCGATCTGCGTCAACCCGGCTACCGCCCCGGGCGCGCCGCCCGCGTACGTGATTCGGTCCGACGCCACGCCGCCGATGGTCACCGTCACCGGTTGCGCCACCAGCAGCGGAAACTGACCGCCAATCAGGGTCGTGATCCATCCATCCGCGCTCGCCGGGTTGGTGACGCCGCCTCCGGTGAGGAAGATCTGCACCACCGATCCGCGCGCCGCCGGATTGGCTTTGCCGTTCAGCGAGTTATTCTGATTGAGAATCGCGCCATTGGCCGGACCCGCGCCGCCCAGCCAGAACACGGCCGGCGTGGTCGCCTGCACGTTGAGGGACTGCGCGGTGGAGGTGGCGCCGCCGTAGGCGACAGTCATCTCGGTGGTCGTCTTCTCCGCCAGTTCGTAGGGCACCACGGCGTTCACCTGGGGCCCGCTTGCGAAGGTGAGCGGGGCAGCCACGCCATCGAAGAAGACCTGCGTGCCGCCGAGGTTGGTCGTGAGCGCGGTGCCGGCCGTGTTCAGCTTCGCGACCGCGCCGGGCAGGGCTGGGCCCAGATCGCTGCCAAAGATCGAAACGATCCCGCCCGGCGAGACCGGCCCCAACGCGTAGCTTGCCGCGCTGGTCACTCCCGCCACCTGCGGCACCGGCGCCGGCACGGCCTGCTGCGTCACCGTGACCGATTGCGGCCCGATCTGCAACACGCCGCTGCGCGCGACCGATGTATTTGCGAGCGCGCTGTACGCCACGAATCCGTTGCCCGAGCCGGTTGAAATGTTGGTGATCGTGAGCCAACTCACGTTGCTGGTTGCGGTCCACGGACACCCGGTGCCGGTCGTCACCTGCACCAGCCCCGTGCCGCCCGCCGCGGTCAGCGCGATGCTGGTCGGGCTCAGCGTCAGGTTGCCGTTCAATCCCGTCTGGGTGACCGTGTACGGCAGCGATCCGGCGACCGCGCCCTGCGGGGAGGCCCATCCCGTTTCCACAGTCAGGCTGCCCGTGCGCGACGTATAGCAGGCGTTCGCAGCGACACTAAAGCTGAACGATCCATTGCCGATGCCCGTCGAGTAACCTAGCTTGGGATCGCCCGTCGTGATCCAGCTCACTCCGCTGGCGGCGTTCCATACGCAGCCCGTCTGCACCGTCACGCTCCCCGTCGCGGCCGCGGCGGATTCGTTGACGCTCGATGCGCCCAGCGCGAGCGAGCAGGTGCCCGCGCCCTGCGTAATCGGTCTCAAGTACGTGGCGTACCCGTCGAATATCTCGATGTTGCCGATGCGCTTCCCCGAGGTCAGGTTTGCCGCCGCGGCCCAATTGAGCGTACTGGTCTGGTATTCCCCCTCTCCCTGGCTGCCCGAAAGCGTGATCCAGTCGGGAGAATCCGTGCCGTATTCATACGGACACACGCCCGGGCTCGACGTCAGCGTGAGCGTGCCGCTGCCTCCACCGGCCGCCACGGCCGGGATCGGATTCGGCGTAATCACCCAGGCGCATTGCTGCGCCGCCAGCGGAGCGGCCAGCGCCAACCACAGCAGTAACGGCCTCATCTTCCCGATTGTAGCGCCCTCCGGCAGGCTTGCAGAATGTCCGCCGCGCCGGGCGTATCGCCGTGTACGCAGATGGTATCGATCCCGCCCGCGCGCACCAGCCGCACCGCCTGGGCGGCCGCTTTTCCCGGATCGACGATCAGCGCGCCAGCAAGCCGGCGCGGGCGCAGCGTTCCATCGGCTTCGTAGCGCCGGTCGGCAAACCCCTCCGCCGCCACCCGCAATCCCATCTCGCGCCACTCGTCGAGCATCGCCGACCGGGCCAATCCAACCAAAGTGGGGCAGGCGCTTCCGTCCGCCAACGTCCGCTTCACCGCCGCGCCGATCGCGTGTGCCACCGCGCGGTCGCGCGCCGCCCGGTTGTAGAGTGCGCCGTGCGGTTTCACGTGTTCGATCGTCGCGCCCAACCGCGTGGCGACCGCGTGCAGCCGCGCGATCTGCCGCGCCACCGTATCTTCGATCTCCGCCTCGGTCATTGCCATTTCGATCCGGCCGAAATTGGCGCGGTCGGGGTAGCCGGGATGCGCGCCCACGTGCACTCCGCGCGCGATTGCCAGGCGGATGGTCCGCTCCATGGTGGCTTCGTCGCCGGCGTGGCCGCCGCAAGCGATGTTAGCGGAAGCGATCTGCTCCATCAGGCGCGCTTCGAGCGCCAGGTCGTCCAGTTCGCCCAGGTCGCAATTGAGATCGCAGATCACAGCGAGTGCAGCCACCGCTCGTTCGCGCGCAACGCGTCGAGCGCCTGTTCGATGGTAACCGATTCGAAGGCGACCGACGCGCGCGGCCGCAGTTGCCCGAGCCGCCAGAAATCGGCCGAAATCACGTTCGCCGGTTTCGGATAACCGCCGGTGGTCTGTTGCTCGACGAAGAGGATGATCGGCTGGCCGTCCGGCGGCGCCTGCACCGCGCCCAGAGCCACGCCCTCGGTGAGCATGTGGCCGGCCGGGCTCGGGATCGGTTCGCCACGCAGGCGCAAGCCCATCCGGTTCGATTCCTGGCTCACCGTCCACACGCCGCGGTAGAGTTCGTCGCCGAACCATTCCGCCTGCGGCCCGCGCGTCGTGCGCAGCGTTGCGTCGCGTGAAAAGGGCGGTGGCGCGGCCGCGCGGCGCGGTTGCCGCACTGCTCCGTCGCCCACCGGCAATAGGTCGCTCACGCGTAGCGCGCGCCCGCCCACGCCCGTCGCCAGATGCGCCGAGGCGCTGCCCATCGTGCGCGGTACGGCTAATCCGCCACGCACGCACAGGTAGCAGCGCGCGCCGGAGCGCGTCGGCCCGCAGCGGACGGCGCCGCCGGCTTGGATCGCGACCGGCGTCCACAGCGGCAACCCGGCGCCGAAGTCCGATCCGGCGAGCGCAATCACGGCGTCGTTTTCAAACTCGAACGCGCCGCCCACCAGCGTCATCTCAATCGCCGCAGCGTTTTCCGTATTGCCCACCAGCAGGTTGCCCGCGCGCAGCGCCAACTCATCGGCGGCGCCGGAGGCCGATACGCCGAACTGCGCCCAACCAAATCGGCCGAGATCCTGCACCGTGGTTTGCGCTCCGGCGGCGAGCACGCGAATCTGGTTCAATGCACGCCCTCCTCGAGCGGAACGAACCTCACGCGATCGCCCATGCGCAACACCGGTGGCGGCTCGCCGGCGGGGTCGAAAAGAGGAAGCGGCGTGCGGCCAATGATCCTCCACCCGCCGGGCGATGCGAGCGGATACACGCCCGCTTGAGCGCCCGCAATCGCCACGCTGCCGGCGGCAACCAGCCTGCGAGGCGCCGCCAATCGCGGTGTGGCCAATTCCTCCGGCAGCCCGGCCAGGTACGGAAAGCAGGTCGAGAAGCCGACGAAGTAGACCTCGTACTCGGCGCCCGCGTGCAATTCCACCACGCGCCGCGGCGTCAAATCGTGGTGCCGCGCCACGTCTTCGAGGTCGGGCCCGAACTCGCCGCCATAGCGCACTGGAATCTCGATCAGCCGGGATGGCGGGAGTGCCTGTTCGGTCGCGTCTTCGATTGCAGCCCGCACCAGCGCTTCCATTTCCGCATGTGTGTGCCGTCGCGGATCGAATTCCACCAGCACGGAAGCGAATGCCGGATGCAGATTCAAGACGCCGCGCGCGCCCGCGAGCGCCGCCGTCAGGCCGCGCACTGCCATGTGCGACGGCGCCGAAATTTCCTCGCCAAACGTGACCAGCAAAGCCCGGTCGCTCGCTACTCTTATCCGCACGTCACCGCGATAGTAGCATTGGTGGGGCATGCTTTAGCTTGCCCGTGTTTCGAAACAACAGCGCGCGGGTCAATCGAAAACAGACGGCAAGCTAAAGCATGCCCCACCCTAGTTAATCCGGTAATGGCACCCGCGGCTTTCGCGCGATTGCTGCGCGGCTTCGAGGATCAGGAACGCGGTGAGGATGCCGTTGCGCAGGCCGATCATGGAATCGCTCACTTCGCATTTCTCGTAGAAGCGCGCGATCTCGAGATCGAGCTCGCGCAGGATGCGCATGGCGCGGTTCAGCCGCCGCTCGCTGCGAATCAGGCCGCAGTAATTCCACATCGTGTGCTGGATGGTCAACCAATCCTGGCTGATCAGCGCCGGGTCCGCCGGTTCGCGTTCGTAGCGCCAGTCGGCCACTTTGGGGAAATAGAAATCGTCGCCACGCAGGATGCCCTCGGCCGCGTCGGCGCCGGCGCGCGTTCCCCACACCAGGCATTCGAGCAGCGACGTACTGGCCAGCCGGTTGGCGCCCTGCAAACCGGTGCAGGCCACCTCGCCGGCCGCGCGCAGCCGCTCGACGGTGGTGCGTCCGCGATCGTCGGTCGCGATCCCGCCGCAGCTATAGTGCGCCGCCGGGACCACCGGAATCGGTTCGCGCGTCATATCGATACCGCGTTCCATGCACACCGCGTAGATGCCGGGAAAGCGTTCGCGCAGGTGCTCGGCGGGCTTGTGCGTGATGTCCAGGTACATGCACGGCTCGCCCGTTTCGAGCATGGTCTGGTAAATCGCGCGAGCGGCGATGTCGCGCGGCGCGAGCGACCCATCGGGATGGAACTTCTGCATGAATTCCCGCCCCTGCCGGTCCACCAGCCGGCCGCCTTCGCCGCGCACGGTTTCCGAAATCAGGAAGCAGCCATCCGGCGCCAGCAGCGCGGTCGGATGGAATTGAATGTACTGCATGTTCATGCAGCGCGCGCCGGCGCGGTACGCCATCGCGATCCCATCGCCGCGCGCGCCGGGCGGATTCGTCGTATGCAGGAACAGCTTGCCCAGCCCGCCGGTGGCCAGAATGGTCTCTTTCGCCAGCAGCGAAAAAATCTTCTCCGTCTGGCGGTCCAGCACGTACGCGCCAACGCAGGTCAGCAGGCGGTACACATCGGTCGGCTCGAGCGAGTGGTGGGAGACGGTCAGCAAGTCCACCGCGGTCGCGTTGGCGATCGTCTTCACGTTCGGGTGCGCACGCACGCGGTCGAGAAACGCGCGCTCGATGGCGGCCCCGGTTTGATCCTTGTGATGAACGATGCGCGCGAGCGAATGGCCGGCTTCGCGCGTCAGGTCGGGCAGCGCCGGATCCTCGGCCGATGGATCGAACGGCACGCCCAACTCGTCGATGAGGATTTCCTTCACCAGGCGCGGGCCTTCGCGGCTCAACAGGCGCGCCGCATCGGGCGAGCTCAGGCCGCCGCCCACGGTGAGTATGTCGGTCTCAAGTTGTTCCGGCGTTTCCCCCGGCGCGCGATAGATGATGCCGCCCTGCGCGCGATCCGTGTTGCTCTCCGCCGCGTTCGCCGCGCGCGTCAGCAGCGTGACATGGCAGCCGCGCTTGGCCGCTTGCCAGGCCGCCGCGAGGCCGCCCAGGCCGCTGCCGATCACCAGCACGTCGGTCTGCAAAGTGTCCTGCATCATGCGGGCTCGATCTCAAAGCTCAAGTCCACCGCCGGCGCAGAGTGGGTCAGCGCGCCGACCGAAATCCAATCCACGCCCGCTTCGGCGAATTCGCGCACGTTCGCGAGCGTAATCCCGCCGGAGGCTTCGATGCGAATCTCGCCAGCGCCATCCCCGCCGTGCACCTGTTCGACCGCCTGGCGCACCTGGGCCGGAATCATGTTATCGAGCAGAATCACGTCCGGCGCGTGCGCCAGCGCGTCGCGCAACTCGTCGAAATTGGTCACTTCGATTTCGATCCACTTGGCCTGCCCCTCGGCCCGCTGCGCCGCTGCCAGCGCCGCGGAAACTCCGCCCGCCAGGCGAATGTGATTCTCCTTGATCAACACCGCTTCGGCCAGATCCTTGCGATGGTTGCGCCCGCCGCCGACGCGCACCGCGTATTTTTCGAGCGCGCGCAGCCCCGGCGTGGTTTTGCGCGTATCGAGAATCTGCGCGCCGGTGCCCGCCACCGCGCGCACGAAACGGCGCGTCAGCGTGGCGACGCCCGAGAGCCGCTGCAGCAGGTTCAACGCCACGCGCTCGCCCGTCAGCAGCGTGCGCGCCGAGCCGCTCACCCGAGCCGGAATCGCGCCGACGCCCAGTTCGTCGCCGTCCTTGCGCGCGATCTCGGCTACCACGCCCGGCTCCAGCAGCCGGAACACTTCGAGGAAAACGTCGATCCCGGCCAGCACCAGCGGCGCTTTGGCGATCAGCTCTCCACGCGCGCGCCGATCGGCGGGGACGAGCGTACCCGTCGTGATATCGCCCGCGCCCATATCCTCTTTGAGGAATTCGCGCAACAAGTCGCGGTAATCGGCGGGATCGAAAGTTTCAGACATAAAACGTGGTGCAGGCGCTTCCGCCTGCCAACCCTTCCGCTTGTGGCTTGTCGGTTGGCAGGCGAAAGCGCCTGCCCCACCACTCTAGCTCATCTCCAGCATGCGCTCGATAGGCCGCAGCGCACGCCGGCGCAGATCTTCGTCGAGTTGGATTTCGGGCGTGCGATCCCGCATCGAAACATAAAGCTTCTCGATCGTATTGAGCTTCATGTGCGGGCACTCGCTGCACGCGCCGCCCTCGCCCCACTGGCAGCCGCCATCGTTCGGTGCCGGAATCAACGTCTTCCCCGGGCACTCCTTCTGCATCTGGTGGAGGATGCCGGTTTCGGTGGCGACGATGAATTCGGTCCCGGCGCTCTCACGCGCGGTTTTCAGAATGCCCGTGGTCGAGCCGATGTAATCCGCGTGGCGCAGCACCGCTTCGCGGCACTCGGGATGCGCCAGCACTTTCGCCAGCGGATGCGCCTCTTTCATCTCGAGCAGCTTGCGTTCGGAAAACTGCTCGTGCACCATGCAGCTTCCCGTCCATAGCGTCATCTCGCGCCCGGTCTTGCGCATGAGGAAGCGGCCCAGGTGTTGATCCGGCGCGAACAGGATGGGCTGCTCGGGCGGAATCTGTCCAATGATCTTTTCCGCGTTGCTCGAGGTACAGATGATATCGCTGAGCGCCTTTACGGCCGCGCTGCAATTGATGTACGTGATCGAGACATGATCGGGATAGCGCGCGCGGAACGCCGCGAATTCGTCCGCCGGGCAACCGTCGGCGAGCGAACAGCCCGCCGCCAGGTCCGGCAGCAGCACCAGCTTGCCGGGGTTGAGAATCTTCGCCGTCTCCGCCATGAACAGCACGCCGCAGAAGACGATCACGTCCGCCGAAGTCGCCGCCGCCTGCTGCGATAATTGCAGGCTGTCGCCGACGAAGTCCGCCAAGTCCTGTATGCGCCCTTCCTGATAGAAATGCGCCAGGATGACCGCGTTCATCTCGCGCTTCAGCCGCGTGATTTCCTTCTCGATATCGATACCCGCCGGAAGCCCCAGGTTCAGTGTTTGTGGAAGAACTGCCATTAAGCCCATCTACTCACACTTGCGGCGGGAAAAGCAACCGGGGGCTTCGGCCGGAAGGGGGGCGGTTTGGCGACTCTTCGTTCACGTGGGTCGCCAGTTTCCGGTAACGTCTTTCGTCCGCTAACCGGTTACGAGATCCTTTCCGGTCTTTCCGCGCCATCTGGAGCTTGTGCCGTTCAATATCACCGGAACCCAGTTCTCTCCGGATAGCCGCAGTAGCCAATGCGGGCGGTATTCGTGGCAGTCTGGCATCGTTCGGGTCGTCACCACTAGCCCCCTGGTGAAAGTCAAAGCCGTAGATTGGGACCGCGCATCAATCCGCAATGATCGCAGGCGACTTCCCAACAAGCGTTGAAGTCTCCCGCGAACTCGGTAGGGAGAGTTCGAGTCCGCCAGAATTCGACTCCTGAGCGTTAGTCCCCAGTCCGAAAAACTGAGCATGTTGGTTATTTCTAACTCGCCGTGGAGTCTGCCGGGCACGCCGCTCTAAAGCGCATAGCCGGGAGGTGCCAGTTTCCCGAACGAGAGCCAGAGCCGTGCCCCGATTCCTTGCCAGACCTGTGTGACAACAAGCCCGACGACCGGACCATGCCAGTATCGATTTGCCAAATACGATCCTACCTCCGGGCGATTCGGTGTGCGCTGAGAAGATGTGGGATTACCGGATACCGGTTTGCCAACCATCTGCCGCATCACGCGCTATCCGCGGATGTAGCCGGGCTCCGGACTTGGGCGGTGCCGTCGGCCTCCGCTGCGCGCGGGCGCTTCGCTGCCGGAAAACAGTGGCCGATAATCGCGAATAGCGCCCGCCAGGAGCGCTGCCGTCGACGACTGGACCCTCGTTGCTGCCCGACCGTCCGCCTGCTTTCTCCGCTGCAGGCTCTCGCTCCGTTCACGCTGGGGCGTTCCCTCCACCCGCTTTCCTCCCCCAACCCGATTGTTTCCCCCAGTGAGCACTTTTGAACAGACTTTCAAGGAGCCAGGTGGCTAGACTGATTGTCAGGGATGCCCCTGCCGGCGGCGAAGGACCGTCTTCTCACAGGTTTCGAAAACGGCGAGGCTGAAATGCAAGCGGAGCCGCGAGTTCCGCTCGCGAGCGCCGCGCAGACCGGCCGCCGAAGCTTAAGTCAAGTAGATCGCGAAGTCGCGGTCGGTTTAATCCAGCACGACCGCGGCTGGGAAGCGGAAGGCCGGTGCGCTTCCGTGGAGGGTTCATGAAGAGGCTGCGGATCGGGATCGTCGACATCGTCTCCAAGGGCCCTACACGGGCTTTGTGGGCACGCATCATGAACGCCAGCCTTGCCAGCATCATGCCCCAGGCGATCGGAGTCTGGTGCCAAGAGGAGGGACATGACGTCACCTTCGTTTGTTATACCGGCTTTGAAAACCTGCTGACCGAGTTGCCGGACAGCTTCGATGTGGTCTTCATCGGCGCATTTACCGAAGCCGCGCACACCGCGTACGCCCTGAGTAATCTCTTTCGTAGCAGAGGGGCGATCACCGTGATCGGCGGGCCGCATGCCCGCTGTTACCCCGAGGACGCCGCGCGTTACTTCGACTATGTGCTGGGCTTCACGGATCGAGGCACGGTTTGCGACGTTCTACGCGACTGCTCGCAACACCGGCCCGAGGGCGTCCAACTCGCGGCCGCCCGGCAGCCCGGAACTCTCCCGGGCGTCCGCCAGCGGTGGCAGTTCATTGAAGCGACGCTCCGCAAAGCGCCGCTCCTCAAGATGGTTCCCATGCTCGGCAGCCTGGGGTGCCCATACACCTGCGCCTTTTGTGTCGACTCGACGGTGCCCTATCAAGCCATGGACTTTGAGGTGCTCCGCGAGGATCTCCGCTTCCTGCTGACCAGGTTCAAACGGCCGCTGGTCGGCTGGCACGATCCCAATTATGGCGTCCGCTTCAACGATTCCATGGACATGATCGAGGAGGCGGTCCCCCCCGGCAGCATCGACTTCGTCGCCGAAAGCAGCCTGTCTCTGCTCTCCGAATCGCACCTCAAGCGGCTCCAGCGCAACTCGTTCAAAGGCGTCCTTCCCGGCATTGAATCCTGGTTCACCCTGGGCGAGAAATCGAGGACCGGCGCGTTGCTCGGGATGGCCAAGGTTCGCCAGGTTTCCGAACACGTCAAATTGATCCTGCGGTACATACCCTACGTCCAGACCAACTTCGTGCTCGGACTCGATAGCGACGAAGGGCCGGAGCCTTTTGAACTCACCAAGCGATTTCTGGACATGACTCCGGGGGCCTTTCCCGCCTATTCGCTGCTCTCCGCCTTCGGCCGGGCCGCGCCGCTCAACCTGGATTACCAGCGATCCGGCCGCGTGCTGCCCTTCCCGTTCCACTTTCTCAACAATAACAGCGCCATGAACGTCAAGCCGGCGAACTATTCCTGGCAGACCTTCTACGATCACATCATCGATTTGACCCGGCATTCCTTCTCCCCGCGCGCTATTTCCCGCCGCTTCCTGGCGACCGAATGGCTGACGGCACGCTGGATGAACGTGGTGCGCGCGGTTTCCACGGAAGGCTACGGAAGGGCCAGGTACTACCGGGAGATTCGTAATCGCCTGGACACCGACCGGCAGTTTCCACCCTATTTCGAGCAGAAGAGCGGCGCGCTTCCCCAGTTCTACAAGAACATCGTGCGCCAGGATCTCGGGTCGCTGATGGAGTGGCTTCCCGACGATGCTCTCTATCACGATCCCAACGCCTACCTGAAGGCCGAGCGCTCCAAGGATGTCGTAGCGCTCGTCTGATGGGGCGGCGCGTGTGGGTCGCGGGTGCCCGCTTGGCCTCGTTCAATAGCGACGGCGAGTGCTACGGGGCGGCGACGGACCAGTGAGCGTTGCGAAACTGCCTAAGCTCCCGCGCTCACCAGAAACACCGCCACTTCCGTTAGCAGATTCGGTAGCAGCGCCACCTTACGATGGCCGGCGAGAAAGTAGCGGCGTTCGACCGTGAACCCCTCCAGCGCGGCCAGCGACTCGAAATCCTTCACGGTCAGGAAGTGAATGTTCGGCGAGTCGTACCATTCGTAGGGAAACAGCTTGGTGCGCGGCGCGCGTCCGCTGGCCAGCATGGAGAGCCGCACCCGCCAG
>PMKM01000012.1 GCA_003157745.1 Bryobacterales bacterium
CGAGGTGCTGCTGGTGCTGGACGCGACCACGGGTCAGAACGGCCTGGAGCAGGCGCGCAAGTTCACCGAGACCTCCGGCGTGACCGGCATCGTGCTGACCAAGCTGGATGGCACGGCCAAGGGAGGAATCGTGGTGGCGATTGCGCGCGAGCTCGATCTGCCCATCCGCTACGTCGGCGTGGGCGAAAAAGTGGACGACCTGCTGCCATTCGACGCCGAGAAGTTCATCGCGTCGCTATTCGAAATATGAACCCCGCATGGATGCGCGAAGCCTTCGCCCTGGCACGGCAAGGCCGCGGAGTGACCAGTCCGAATCCGATGGTCGGCGCCGTCGTCGTGCGCGACGGCGAAGTGGTGGGACGCGGCTTTCACACCTACGCCGACGTGCACCACGCCGAAGTGATCGCGCTCGCGCGCGCGGGCGAAAAGGCGCGCGGCGCAACGCTCTATCTCAACCTGGAGCCCTGTGCGCATCATGGCCGCACGCCGCCCTGCACCGACGCTATCGTCGCTGCCGGTGTGGCCGCGGTCGTGGCGCCGATCGACGATCCGAATCCGCTGGTGGGCGGCGAGGGCTTCCGCCGCTTGCGGGCCGCCGGCGTCGAGGTCGAGATGGCCACCGACTTCGCCGCCGAAGCCGCCAAGCTGAACGAGCCGTTCCTCCACTTCATGCGCACCGGCCGGCCGCTGGTGACGCTCAAGACCGCCATCACGCTCGACGGCAAGATCTCCGCGCCCGACGATAACCGCGGTTGGATCACCAGCGAGAGAGCGCGCGCCCATGTGCAGGAGGTGCGCCACGATCACGACGCCATTCTTACCGGAATCGGCACCGTGCTGGCCGACGATTGCCTGCTCAACGACCGCACCGGCTTCGCGCGCTGCCGCCCGCTGCTGCGGCTGGTGATGGATTCGCAACTCCGCCTGCCGCTCGATTCGAAGATGGTGCGCAGCGCGGCCGGCGATGTGGTCGCCGTCACCAGTTCCGCCGCGTCGCCCGAGCGGCGCACGGCGCTCGAAGCGGCCGGCGTCGAGGTGCTGGTGCTGAACGGACCTGGCGGGCGCGCGGATCTGGCGGGCGCCGTCGAATGGCTGGGCCGGCGGCGCTATTTGTCTCTGATGATCGAAGCCGGCAGCAAGCTGAATTGGTCGGCGCTCGAGACCGGCGTGGTAGATCGCATCCTGTTCTACTACGGGCCCAAAATTCTGGGCGGCCTGGAGGCGTTGCCGCTGGCCGGCGGCATTGGCCGGCGGCGCCGTGTGGACGCCATCCGCGTGCACAACGTCACCATTCACTCCATCCCACCCGACGAGTTCGCGGTCGAAGGATATGTTCACCGGGATCATTGAAGAGCTGGGCACTGTGGATGCCCTGGAGACGCGGCCGGCCGGCGCGCGATTGCGGGTTCGCTGCGCGACCGTGATGGCGGATATGGCGATTGGCGCGAGCATTGCCGTCAACGGCGTGTGCCTGACCGCGGTCGACCGCCGGCCCGGTTCGTTTTCCGCCGACCTGGCGCCCGAGACGCTGCGCCTGACCAATTTGGGGGACCTGCGCGCGGGATCCCGCGTCAACCTCGAACGCCCGCTCTCTCCCACCGGCCGCCTGAGCGGCCACATCGTGCAGGGGCACGTGGATGGCTCTGGCGAGTTCCTTTCCTTCGAAGCGCTCGGCGAGGACAACTGGTGGCTGCGCATCCGCGTGCCGGCCGAACTCGACCCGTTTCTGGTTTACAAAGGCTCGATAGCGATCGACGGGATCAGCCTCACCATTGCCGCGCTCGAGGGCGACGCGCTCAGCGTCACCGTCCTTCCGCACACGTACCGCAATACCACGCTCGGCATGTACCGTCCCGGCGCCCGCGTCAATATCGAGTGCGACATCCTCGCCAAACACGTCGAGAAACTCTTGCGCAAACTCGACGTCAAGACCGGCCTGACCATCGACAAGCTCCAGGAGCAGGGTTACTGAAGGGCGCGTAGCCCGGCTCAACGTTCGGCCGCAACGGGAGCGACCCACATCGGCCGCACACGCTCTATCTCCCGAAACAGGTCTTCGGAGCGGATGGGTTTGGACGCATAGCCGTCCATCCCGGCGGCCATGCAGCGGTCGCGATCGCCCGACATGGCGTGAGCGGTCAGGGCGATGATCGGGACGTGGCCGCAGGACACCTTCTCCTTTTCGCGAATGGCGCGGGTGGCGTCGAGGCCGTCCATCACGGGCATCTGTGCGTCCATCAACACGAGGTCGAATAGGTTCGACTCGAGAGCGGTCAGGGCCTCGAGTCCGGTGGCGGCGACTTTCACCAGATGGCCGCGGTTTTCGAGCAGGCGGGCGGCTACCATCTGATTCACCGGATTGTCCTCCGCCAGGAGGATACGGAGCGGCAATCCGCTGGCGGCGACGGGAATGGAACTCGCCGGCGGCGTCGTGGCAACCCGCACTGCCCACTCGGGCGAGACGTGGCCGTCCAGAGCCAGCCGGATAGCCTGCAGCAACCGAGGCGGGTGAACCGGCTTGGATACACAAGCGGCTATGCCGAGTTCCTGGCAGCGCGCGAAGTCGCTTTGTTCGCTCGCCGATAGGAGCATCACAATCGCCGTTCCCGGCCCGGGCGTGCGCTGCCGAATCTCGGCGGCCAGAGCGAACCCGTTCAGAGCGAACCCGTTCGTGCCGGGCATTTGGCTATCGAGTAGAATCACCCGGAAGGCGGCGTGGTTGCGCGCCGCTGTATCGATTTCGCGCAGCGCCTCAGCCGGGTTGGATGCCAGCACAGGCCGGCCGCCGGCGGCTTCAATTATCCCGGAGAGTGTCCTGCGGTTTTCGGCGAGGTCGTCCACGATTAGGGTTGGGGTGCCGGCAAGCAGCGATGGTTCGAGAGGCGTGGTCGCGTGTGCGGCTTCGAGGATGACACCCTGCATCGTGAAGTGGAAGGTGGCGCCCTCGCCGGGCCGGCTTTCCACCCACATTCTTCCACCCATCATGTTCACCAGACGAGAGGAAATCGTAAGGCCGAGGCCGGTGCCGCCGAACGTTCGGGTGGTGGAGCTATCCGCCTGTGAGAACGCTTCGAATATCGACTCCTGCCGGTCGGCAGGAATGCCGATGCCGGTGTCCTCGACCGAGAAGTGCAGGTGCGCAAGACGGTCCCCGACGCGGTCCAGTTCGACACGCAGCGCGACGTGGCCCACGCTGGTGAACTTGATCGCATTCCCAATCAGGTTGGTGAGCACCTGGCTGAGGCGGTTCGCGTCCGCCGCGATCCGGTCCGGCACCTCGGGTCTGACTTCGCAGATCAACTCCAGCCCCTTCAGGTCCGCCCTGGATGCCAGCGGCTTGATCACTCTGGCGAGGCGACCGCGAATCCCGAACGCGACCGGATCCAGATCGAGCTTGCCGGCTTCGATCTTGGAGAAATCGAGAATGTCGTTGACCACCGTCAACAGCGTATCGGCGGAAGTCCTGGCGGTTTCGAGGAACTCGCGCTGGTCGCCGCCGAGGCTGGTTGCCAGCGTCAGTTCGATCATGCCTAACACGCCGTTCATGGGCGTGCGGATNNGTGCGGATTTCGTGGCTCATGTTAGCCACGAACTCGCTTTTGGCCAGGTTGCCGGCCACCGCCGACTCCTTTAGGGCGGCCGACTGCTTCAACTGCGAGCCGATGACCTCGCTCTGCCGCTTGATGCGGCTCCGCAATACCGTCACCCAGCCAAGTGCGGCCAATGCGATCGCGAGCGCCAATGCGAGCACGCGAAGGGTGTGGGTAGCGTTCCACCAAGGCGGCTGGTGGACCACCACAACGTCGCCGGGCGACCGCAGTAGGATTTGAAACGACTTGGGAACCTCAAAGCCTTCTCGCAGCATGCTCTTTTCGCCATTCGGCTGCACAGCGCAGATGCCGGTTACTCTGAGGACGCTTCCCGCCTCCCAAACGGGCTCGGCCTGCCCCGGGGACTGACTGGGCCGGATCACCGAGAACACGTACTTTCCGGACGACAAAACAATGGCGGGGTCTTTGGCGGCCGGCTCCTCGCCAATCAATCGGCCCTCCAGTGTGACCAACTGCGCGTCGTGGTCGCCGCTGAGAGCCTCTTTCGCCGTGACGGAAAAAGGGACGGTCGTCTGTCCGGTTCCCGACGCCTGGTAGGCGGCATCGGTCAGCGTGGGTGCAAAGCCGCCTATCGCTGGATAGCCGATCACGTCGGCGACGTCACCCGGATGCAGAGGCGTCGACTGGCTGGTCTGAGCGCACAGACCGTTCTCTGCATCCTGAATGCAGATCTCGTGACCGGGCCGAAGCAGCGTCACGGCCCCGCGAGTATGAACACGGCGGCGATAGGCGATGTTCGGCGTGAAGTTCAGTAGGGTATTCACGGGTACCGCTGGTGTGGCGAATGGATGCGCGGGGGGAGGCTTCTCGACTCTAACTGTGGCGAGACCGGGAAACAGGAGGTGTACGCCGGTCAACTGCCATCGATGATTGAACGTGGGCGCGCACGTGCCGCGAATCGTCACTTCGGCATCGACCAGACCGGTATAGTCGGCACCGGCTTCCCTCACGGTTGTGGCGGCGGTATTGCCGTCGCCTAGCGCCAGATGCAGGATGACGTCCTCGCCAAGATCGCTGATTGAACGAACGACTCCTTCGACCTCCACCCACTGCGAATCTTCCTCGCCGGTCAGCATCCGGGTCAGACCGACGCGTGGCGCGGTTGCTGGCAGAGTGGACTCGCCAAGCACGCGCACCGTGGCGTGAGCGATAATCGGCGCAAAGTCGCCTGGGCCGGTAACGCCCGTCACCTCGACCAATTGGCCCGGTTTCAGGGGAACCGCGGGCGCCTGGGAGAGTGCCACGAAGACGCCGCGCGTGCGATCAGCGACAAACAGCGCCGGGCGCCGCGCATCGATGCTCGTGTCATAGTATGTAACCACCGCGCGGATGACAACCGGGTAGCCGCGCTTGGATTCCTGGATGGTTAACTGGTGGGCGGCACTGGCTGTGGTGAGAGTTGGCAAAGCCGCAGCCTGGCTCTGTGCCAGCAGGAGCGTGGCTCGGAACACGGCCGCGAGGGACACGAGTCCGAGGACACACCCAAAGGGAAACGATCCCTTCGACGGCCTCGACCGGGGGTGCCGCGCAATCCTCACTAATACCCATATCGGCTCTTCCCCAGCGAAACAATAGCTGGGCTCATCGACATTCGATGAGCAGGGGCGGAGAACGCGATCCCGGCCAAAATGGCCCGGAAGGCGCGCCGCGCCGCCCTGCTGCCCGATATTGGCATCGCGCCTGGAACGCGCGCATCCTCCCGCCGATTCATGAAGACGCAACGGCCCGCCATTTATACGTGCCGGTCCAAGCCGGCATTGGAGCGCCGCCACATCGCGTCACTATTCGGCTCGTCCTTTCGTACCGCTGGTGGTCGCGCCGTCGCTCGCGCAGGGATCCGGGTCCGCCAAGGGTCTTCACCAGCCGGCCGACGCGGCAGCCGCGGTCATCTGCACAGATCGCGGGCGACGGCCTGGATACGCACGCTGCCCGTCTACGGCCTGGAATCCGGCGTGGGGCGGACGTAGTGACCGGTTCGCTTGT
Source organism: Bryobacterales bacterium (assembly GCA_003157745.1). Lineage (GTDB taxonomy): Bacteria > Acidobacteriota > Terriglobia > Bryobacterales > Bryobacteraceae > Bog-375. Next base: position 5,595 of record PMKM01000012.1, read on the forward strand.
CGACCGGTAGGCTCACGCCCGACAGGAACCCGCGGCAGAAGGACCGGAGCTTTCTGAGCCTTCTTTTTCGGGGACCCAGTCCGGCGCCGGCCCCGGAACGGCCCAGCATCCATCTGGCCGCGAGGCGCAGCAGCAGGGGGACAATCCGCCATTGTCCGGTCTTCACCGGTTTCGCCATCATGGCCCCGGTTCCTCCCCAATAGCCATCGATCAGGGCCGGCATTTGTTCCCATGTGCGAAACCCGTAATGCGTCACCCAGATGGCCGGCGTTTCGTAGATCCACTGGCCGGCCAGCAGCGCGCGCAGGGCCAGGTCTCCCTCATCGGCGGCCTGGAATCGGCTGCCGGGCCCCAACATCTCATCGAAGCCGTTGAGCGATTGCCACACGCTGCGCCGCACCGCCATGCACGCGCCCATTCCTTCGACCTGGTTCTTGTCTTGAACGCCTCGGGCGAGAAACGGCTGCCGCCGTATGTACGCCGGAATGCAGCCCATCGCGCGGTCCTGGGGAGCGGGCAGAACATTGCCGAACACAATCCCGATCCGGTCGTTCCCGGCGAATGCGGCTTCGATCTGGCGGAGCCAGTCGGCCGAAACCTGGCAGTCGTCGTCGGTTAACGCCACCAGCGCCGCGCGCGCCTCGCGGATTCCGATGTTCAGTCCCGCCGACTTGCCCGCCGTCGCGCTGCGCAGGTAGCGCAGGCGCGGGTCGCTCGAGAACGGAGCCAGCGCGGCCTCGGTAAGGCCGTCGGCGCTCTGGTCGACCACGATCAGCTCAAAATCGGCATGGTCGTTCTGGAGAATCGTGCGGACTGCGTCCGGAATCGCATGGGCGCGATCGCGCGTCGAGAGAACCACGGAGATGAGTGTGCGCGGCTCAGTCATGCGATTGCTCCCGGGTTTCGACGACTGGGCGCAACGGCTCTCCATGTGCGTCCCGCCTCCTCGAATCCAGGAACACCGAGAGGCGGCTGCGCATTTTGGCGGGGACCAGCCAGATCGAGAGATGCGCCAGGAGGTCGATCGGGCGGGGCCTGCCGTGCGCGAAGGCCGCCCACGGCAACAGCCAGAATGCCTTCCAGTGGCCGCCGCGCGCGGCCGTGGAACTCGTCGACGTCAACACGAACGAAGCACGGGCGCGCGGCGTCGCCAAGTGGCGGCGCGCTTCGATCCAGTCGAGAGTGTACCGCCAATCGGCCGTATTGCTGATTCGCGGACGGTTGGTCTCCATATGCCAAACGGCCAGCGGCTCCGCACTCGGCGGAAAAACAATCCTTGTGCCCGCTATGGCAGTGGCGCGCAATAACCAGTCCACATCGTTGTACCTTGGAAGGCTCTCGTCGAAGGGAATCCGCAGGAGTAGATCCTTCGAGGTCAGAACGGCGGAGGGCAGCACGATGCCATCGCCGGCGCGCAGGCCGTGCTGGCAGAACAGGTACTCGCTGACAGATTCGTCCGTCGCCGGCGCGCGGCGGGGCCAGACCAAATCGCCCTCTTCACTGCGCGCGAAGAAGCGGCAGGAGACGATTGGGTGGGGACATGGGCACTGTTCGGCGGTCCGCAATTGGATCTCGAGCTTTTCGGGAAGCCACTCGTCGTCGTCGTCGAGAAACGCGATCCAGCGGCTGTAGGCCTCGCTCACGCCCACGTTGCGGGCGCCCGAGGCTCCCACGCGGGTGGGCAGCGCCTTCACGCGCAATCGCGGATCGCCGATCGAAGCCAGCGCTTCGAGCGTCTCGGGATCGGGGCCGTCCACGACCACGATCGCTTCGATCTCGCCCATGGTTTGTCCCAGGACACCGCGTATCGCGCGCAGCACCAGTTGCGGCCTCTGCACCGTGGGGATGATCACTGAGACCCGGGGAGTCAAGGCCGCTCCGGCTGAGAGAAAGCTGCGATCCGATTGCCAAGCTCCCGGCGAATGCCGCGGATCGTAACCAGCGTCTGCCGCAGCGCTCCGGGCTCATCCTGGCACGGATAGTTCGCCGCGGCGTCTTTCTGGAAACTCGAATAGCGCAGGCAGAAATAGGGGCAGTGCTCGTCATTACATGGCCGGTCGTCGGGGAATAGATGGAGCCGGCGCTCGAAGATGTTCCCCAACTCGGTTTTCGCTCCGCAACGGAAGATTCTGCCGTCATAGCCGATCGAGACGAACAGCCTGCCCGCGGAGCAGGGAATGCCGGTGAAATCGGGCACTCCATCGAGATAATCGCGATCGAGCATCGGGTTGATGGTGATCGATTCCCAATCCGGCTGGCACGTGCCCGTTTTCGCGACGAGTCCCGCTTGCTCGGAGAAGCGGCGGAACTTGGTGCGCTCCGCTTCGGTATAGGCCTGCGGGTACCGGCGGCCTTCGTAAGCGCCCCGAATCGCCTTGGGAATCAAGGGAACCCCCAACGCGGCAAAGGCTTCCTCCACGCGCGGGAAGTCGTCAAAGGCCGCCGGCGTCATCACCAGCGACGCGTAGAGCGGGAAGCCGCCTTCGACCAGGCACGCAACATTGGTCCATAGATTCCGCCAGCCATTCCGGCGATCGCGTTCTTCCACGTGAACGCCGCAATGAACGAATTGAACACGCGCCGGGTCGATCTCCGCGGCGAATTCGCGTACTCGGCCGGAGGAGAGGTTGGAGTTGAGCGAGACGTAATGCCGCGACGTGAGGGTTCGGCAAAGGTATACGAAGCCGGGGTAAAAGAACGGCTCACCCCCGGTCAGATGCAGCATCCAGGTTTTCCCGGTTGAATCGAAGAAATCGAGCAGTTCCTCCGGCGACATGCGTCCGACCAGGTGGTGCTCGGTCGAGGAGCGCGCAAAACAGTACTCGCAATCGTAATTGCAGAGCAGGTTGAGCGACCAGTCGGCTTCAATGTCGAATTTCATCCCGGGTGCAAGCCCAATTATGTGTGACGCTCATTGCTGCGCATTTGTTACCTACTGCGCCGCGGCCTTCTGAAAACGGTATAACTCGAAGGTCGGGCGGCCGTGCGCGTCCGGTATCACGCGCAGCAGGCGGCGTTCGAAACCGTAGTCCTGGGCGAAGGCGTCCAGGCGCAAACGGATAGCAGGGAAAAATTCGAAAGCTGGTATGTGCGTCACCCAGATTGCATCGGGTGTGGAGATCATGGCGAGCAGCCAATCGCGGTCGGCCAGCCGCATGCCCAGCGCCGGCGCCGGGTCCATCCCGCTGCGCAACGGCAGCGCTCCGCGGTCGAGCAGGCGCAGGCTCTCGATGATGTTCCAGTCGGCGCAGTAAACGGCGGATGGGCGCCTCGCCATCAGGTCGGCCGAGAGCGGAAACAGGGCATCGCTCCAGGTGCGGCTGCCGCCGTTGCGCACCGAGTCGCGAAAATATTCATTGGTGACTATGACGTCGGAGCCAACGAGTAGTGCCGACATGATGGCAACTGCCGGAATACCGGCACGTCCGAGACGGCGCGAGGCCGCCGCGAACGAGACCGCCATCGCCATCGCCGGCAGCGGCCACAGCAGAATCGTGTGGTGCACGCTGCCGCCGGCGCCGCGCGTGGTGGCCATCTGAATCCAGGCGACCGCCATCGCCACCAGCGCGAATAGAATGGCGCGCAGATCCCGCCCGCGCGCGAACGGCGCCAGCGCCAGCGCCAGCAGGCAGGCCCAGAGCTGCAAGCTGTGCTGCGGATGCCCGAAGAGCGCGGCGACCCGGTAGCCGAGGCGCTCGGGCCAATTGGCGGCGGGGCGCGGCGCATCCGTTCGCTCGTCTTCGGCGAACATGTAGCCAAACAGCCCTGCGCCATCGAGCGTGTTGTGAAGGACCTGGATCTTGCCGGGCAACTCGTCCACCGAACGTCCGGCGTTCTCCCGCAACGCGGCCCAATGGTCGTGCATGCCGGAGAACACCATCGGCGAGGCGCCCGCCAGGAAGGCGACCGTCGCAATCGCCAGCCGCCGCCCGCTCCACGCCGCGGCAATCTGGCGCGGCACCGTCGCCAGGGCTGCGATTGCCAGCCCCGAGAGCATCCACGCCGCCAGTGTTTTGTCCCACAGCGCCAGGCCGAACAGAAAGAAAGCCGCCGCCAGCCAGACCGATTTCGACGACTGGTGGAACTTCACCAGCGACAGCAGGCCGGCACCAATTAGCAGGTGCTGCAACGCCACCGGGCCCCAGTCGAACGTGCTCGTCAACAGGTACTGCGAATCGGCCGCCAGAATGGCGCAGCCGATCACTGCGGCGCGCGTGCCCACCGTCGCGCGCAGGAAGCGATAGAAGATCCAGATGCTGGCCGCGCCGGCCAGCAGGGCGGGGAAGCGCAGCGGCCAAACGCCGGTTCCCCAATAGTGAAAGATCGGCCGCCAGATCCACGTCTTCAGCGTGCCCAGGTAGCTCATATGCATTAGTGGGATGCGGGCATGGCCGAAGTGGCAGGCATAGTACCAATACTTCGGTTGATAGAGCGGACCGGCCGGCAGCGCCTCGTCGGACTCGATGCCGAGGCTGCCGATGAACGCCATCCCCGAGAGCAGGAAGAAGGCGATCGCGGTGGCGGCGATAACTCGCTCGCGAATTTCGGTTTGGAATCGCAAGGTGTGTCTCTTGGCGGGACTAGCGTCTCCCGATGCGGCTGAAGTAAACATTGTATGATGCGGCTGGAAGCGCCGCGGCCTGGTGGCGGGACATAGGGGTGGGACGGGCGCCGCAATTGGGCCTCGCGCCCATTGGGCCTCGCGCCCATGGGAACCGTTGCGGGTAGGTGTATACTGAATCCGCAGGCGGGTTGCCGCATCCAATTCGAAAGCGCGATATCCGTAATCGCGCACGGAAGCGGACGCCCTGCGATGCTGGCGCTCCAGCCGGCAGAACGCCAAGCGCAGCCTCGCCAAGCTGGTGCGTTCCTTTTAGATATGGACCTGGAGCGAGTACGGTACGCCTCTGTGCGTGCACTGGATCACGCCGAGGCAGGGAAGCCCCAGTTCGCGCCGCCCGTTGAAATGTGGCTCCGCGCGAAAGCGCGTTCACCGGCACTGAAGATTTTCTTGATTCTGCCGATTAGTGAACCGGTACGGTTGAGTCCTTTGTTCCGCTGTGCAGGAGAGCGAGATGATTTGGCATTAGGGTTGCTGAGTATCGGCTAATCGGGCCAGCGCTCGATAATCGGGGTGAGCAAGTTAGCCTTGACTAAGCGCTGACTCAGGTGTAACCTTTGGCGGCAGTAGTCGTCTATGAGTTTGCCGGAGGGTGACAGGCCACGATAAGGGGATTTAAGCAGGAAAACGTTGGCTGAAGGGAGACGAACCATGAACAGGACAGAGTTGGAAAAATACAAGAGGGTGCTCGAAGCGAAAGCGGGGGAACTCTCGGCCGGGCTGCGCAAGCGGGATGATATCGCGATTGAAAAGTCGCCGGATGCACTCGATGAAGTGCAACTGGCCGGGGAACGCGAACTCGCCATTCGCACGCTGGACCGCGAGTCCAGTCTGCTGCGCCAGGTGAAGGGTGCGCTGACGCGCATTGCCGACGGCAGTTTCGGCACTTGCCTGCATTGCGACGAGGAGATCAAGCCCAAGCGCATCGACGCTGTGCCGTGGACGAAGTACTGCATTACTTGTCAGGAGGCCGCCGACCGTCACGAATTCGATTCCGATCCGGGCGACGCGGCTCCCGAGTTCCTGGCCGACGCAGCATAACGTCTCCACTTCAGCCTCTGATCCCGGTCTCTCGACGAAGGGCGCGGAAAACATCCCGCGCCCTTCGTGTTTTTTGGCGGACCAGTGTCAAACTCCCACGGGCGCGCGGTGCATCGGTGGACTCTCACCATAAGGCTGTACGCGAATCGAATCTCAGCCCGAATTCCGAAGTTCGGCCGCCTTGTATCAGGGCGCGGCTTGAGCCGTGCCGAAATACAAAGTAATTACGGGGCTTTAGCCCCTGTTCGCCGTGCGGGGGCTAAAGCCCGCCAACGTCATGTCGTTCCGGCACGGCTCAAGCCGTGCCTTGATACGGGGCCAGCTTTCCCAAAGCCCCGCTATGTGGAAATGCAACTTCGCCGAACTTGACTTCGGAATTCGGAGGAGCCGCGATGGCCCTGTGGGCCACCAATAGGGATGAAGGCTCGGGTTGACTGCTGTGTGAGCGGACGAGCCGTGGGTGAATCCGTCTCGCGAGGAGCGAAAGCGCTGTGTGCAGATCCAGCTCCGATGTGGACACCCGCGCTATATGGCTGTATGCGAATCGATTCCCAGCGGAGCCGCGATGGCCCTGTGGGCTACCGATAGGGATGAAGGCTCTGAGCGACTGCTGCGTGAGCGACACCGCTGTGCGCGAACCCAGCTCCAAAGGAGCGAAAGAGAATAGCCCACGGCGCAAGCCGTCGGGAAAGCTGGAAACAAGCGTAGCCCCGGAACGGGGCGTAAGTCGTCTTTGCCGCCCTTCTTTCGCAACGCTCCGGGGCTGGCCGGGAACCGCGTACACCATCGGTTACTAGTGCGACGCCCTTCGGGTTTACGTTGCATACTCCAAACGCTCTACCTCTTTGCGCCAGATTACTCACTTGGCAAGTCCTTCCGGCGATTGTTTTGGGGGATGTGGCGCAATCGGACCGTGATATCTTCTGATAGTTAGAGACTGCCGGAGTGAATTTCCTATACCGAGCGCCTGGCCGGCCTGCGCACGTCGGCGTTCTGCCGGGCGCGTTTAATCCCGTGACTGTGGCTCACCTGGCGCTGGCCCGCGCCGCCGCGGCGCACGTCGATCAGGTGCTCTTCGTGCTGCCACGAGAGTTTCCGCACAAGGAATACTCCGGTGCCGGGTTTGCCGAACGGGTGGATTTGCTGCTGGCGCTAGCCGAGGACTCCGCTTTCTTCTCCGTAGGCTGCGCCGATGGGGGGCTCTTCGTTGAGATTGCGCGGGAGTGTCGCGCCTTATATGAGGGTAACGTCCACGTGTCGATTCTGTGCGGCCGCGATGCCGCCGACCGCGCCGTTCGCTGGGACTATGGCACACCTGGAGCGTTCGAGAAGATGCTCGGCGAATTCGCTCTACTCGTGGCCGCGCGCCGTGGCGAGTACACTCCGCCGCCGGAGTTCGCGCACTCGATCGGTTGCCTGGAACTGGAGGGCGAGTTCGACCATGTGTCAGCCACCGAAGTGAGGCGCCGGATTGCCGCCGGAGAGAAATGGGAGCACTTGGTGCCGCCTGCCGTCCACGACCAAGTGGTCCGTCTGTACCGTTGATCCCGGCCACGGGCACATGGCTCGAAAGAGGCATGGCGGGCGGCGCGGCCATCTGCCAGAATTGTGGCGTGGAGATAATGGCTGTTCCCCGCCTTGCCGAAACCGGCGGGCCGGAGGCATCGTTTCGCCTATGAGACGATCTGCAATCGCCGTTCTCGCGCTTGCCATGGCGCAGGGCTTGCCCGCCTGGGCAGCCTCTGCCAGGAGTTCCCGGTCAAGCACGCCTGGAACGTCGTCGAGTATCGATCCGTGACGTTGGCCGGGGGGGTGTGTCTGGTCCCCGCACGCAGTCTGCGCTTCATGGACGTGCTGCCGCCGTTGCTGCGCCCGCAATTCATGGACGCGAAATCGGAAACCACCCCCGACCACCAGCACTATCTGAACCGATTGGAATTCCGGAACTATCGGAAATTTGCGGCGGAATCCAAGTTGGTTGTCGACGCCGCGCCGGAACAGAATCCGTCAGTTCCGGCTGCAAGTGCACCCGCCACGCCTCCCGCCAGCGCGCCGGGACTCCGCTAAACCGAGATTCCCCGGGTGCTCGGGCCCGCGAAGCTGCCGAGGTTCCACTCAGGATGGCTAGCGCGCTCGCCGGAGGCAATAGCAAGACAGGCCGGGGCGTGTTCCACAACCGGAAACAGCGCCGCGAACTGGCAGAGCGGCGTCTCACTTACTGGTGCCCAGCCGGATAACTGGCGGTCTCACGAACCAGGAACACAACTCACCTTCCGCCGCCAGGCGAGTTATCCGCTGGTACAATACCAGGGAACGGAAAGGAACGGCGTCTAAGTCGTGAAGACGGACTCCAGTGTTCGCGCTGTCGCGTTTGTCGGCGACTACTTACCGCGCCAGTGCGGTATCGCCTCGTTTACCTCCGACCTGCTGGGTGCCGTGGCCGGAACCGAGCCGCCGGTCGAGTGCTGGGCAGTATCGGTCAACGACATCGCGGGCGGCTACCGGTACCCGGACGCCGTGCGCTGCGAAATCGAGGAACGGGATCCTGCATCTTACCGGCGCGCCGCCGCCTTCCTGAATTCGAGCGGCGTGGACGCGATCTCCCTCCAGCACGAGTTCGGGATCTACGGCGGGCCCGCCGGCGGTCACTTATTGGCGCTCTTGCGCGATCTGCGAATGCCGGTAGTCACCACGCTCCACACCGTTCGTGCCAGGCTGAATTACCACGAGAGCCGCGTGATGCGGGAGTTGCTGGCGCGCTCGGCCCGCGTGGTTGTCATGACAGAACGGGCACGGGCGATTTTGCGCGATCTCTACCGCGTGTCGCCGGCCAGGATCGATGTCATTCCGCTCGGCATTTCGGGTGGGCCATACATCGCCCCAAGCCACTACCAGGAGCGGCTCGGCCTGGTTGGGAAGCAGGTCCTGCTGACATTCGGACTCCTGTACCCGCACAAGGGGATCGAGCACGTGCTGCACGCTCTGCCGGAGGTGGCGGCGGAGTTTCCCGATGTCCTCTATATCGTGCTCGGCGCCACGCACCCTTGCGAATTGGGCGCACGGGGCGAGACCTACCGCCAGCGCCTGGAGGCGATCGTCAGGGAGCGGGGAATCGAGAAGCATGTCGTCTTCGACAACCGCTATGTAGATCCGCGGGAACTGGCCGGCTTCATAGCGGCGGCGGATATCTATCTTACTCCCTATCTCGGCGAAGAACAGGCGTCATCGGGTACGCTGGCTAATGCGTTTGGCGCTGGCAAGCCGGTCGTCTCGACGCCGTATTGCCACGCCGCCGAACTGTTGCGCGATGGGCGTGGCGTGCTCGTGCCGTTTGCCGATGCGGCGGCGATTGCCCGTGAGCTGCGCGGGTTGTTGCGCGATCCGGCGCGCCGCCAGGCCATGGCCGATGGCGCTTACGAGTTGGGCCGCGAGATGGTTTGGAGTAACGTCGCGCGGTTGTACCTGCAGTCGTTCGCAGTGGCGCGGCTGCAGTGGCAACCGGCACAACGAGACTGCGGTGGCCTAAGATCGCCCGGCGCTCCGCCGAGGGAATTGCCGAAGTCCGATCTTAGATACGTTTACCATCTGCTAATTCGACCCTTCTGCCTGAGCGCGCGAGAGCTACTGCATCGAACTTACCGGGAGGCCGCCGCGCGAATCGCAACGCCCGTGCGCTGACTCCGGCGGCGACGCGGACGGAGGCTGTGTGCGGATTCCGCCTATTCCTCACCGGGCGCGATCCGCTAATCTGCGCAAGCGATCTCCGGAATACAGTGAATCATCATCCCCTCATGACCGTACGAGAGTCACTATGATGGACTCTTGGGGGCGCACGTGCTTCGTTATTACATCACCGACCGGCATGCGGCGGGCGGCGTCGAGCCGCTTATAAGATTAGTAGCCCGCGCGCTCGACGGCGGTGTCGAGCGCATTCAGATTCGCGAGAAGGATCTGCCGGCGCGCCAGTTGTGCGCGCTTGTCCGCCGCGCACTTGCCCTGCCGAATCCGCACGGGTCGCGCATCCTGGTCAACGGGCGCACCGACGTGGCGCTGGCCGCCGGCGCCCACGGCGTCCACCTGCCATCGGGCTCGCTCGCGCCACGCATACTGCGCGCGATTGTGCCGGCGGACTTCCTGATCGGTGTTTCGACGCACTCCCCGGCCGAGGTGGGCGAGGCCGCCGCCGGGGGCGCCGATTTCGCCGTCTTCGGTCCGGTCTTCTTCACTCCCTCGAAGGCCGCCTACGGGCCGCCGCCCGGTCTTGACGCGCTGCGCGAAGCCAGCCGCGCCGCGTCCATTCCCGTCTTCGCGCTGGGCGGTATCACGCCGCGGAACGCTCCACTTTGCCTGTCCGCCGGCGCCGCCGGCATCGCCGGCATCTCCTTCTTTCAAAGCTAAGACGCTCCCTGTTCTTTCAAACACTGTTCTTTCAATCACGCTACAGTTCGGCTGCAATAACGATATAATCGGCAACATAGCCCGGCAGCACTTCGAGCGAGAGGGGGGAGTGCGCCTGGCGCGGTTCCCCATCGAGATTCGCCCCGGCCCCACACCAAACGAATGGAACGAGCTAGAATGCAAATCGATTTTCTATGCCTGCGGCCGCGCTGCGTGGCTCTGCTGTTAGTGGCTCTGGCCGCCGCGTCGCTGCCCGCCTTCGGCCAGCAGGCTTACGTCAGCCGCTTCGACCTGTTCACCGGCTACACCTTTCTCGACAGCCCTGCCGTCAGCCTGGCGGAGAACGGCTTTCACCTCCAGACGGGCGTGCGCGCCAGTACCTGGTTGACGCTCGGCTTCGACTACAGCGTTTCCGCCGGCACGCTCACCCTCAAGCCGGACATGCTGCTGCCCGGCTTGCAACAGCAATTGGGCGCCGAACGCGGCCAGATGGCGGCGGCCGGCGAGATCCCCGCCGGCTATGCCCTGACCGTGCCCACCCATTCGCGCACCCAGACCTTCGCCGCCGGCCCGCAGTTCTGCTACCGGCACTTCAGCAAAGTGACCTTGTTCGTTCGCCCGTCCGCCGGCGTCATCCACGAATACGCTACGCCGCAGCCGGCCGACCCCATTGCCGCCACGGTAGCCGCGCAACTGGCGCCTTCCGGCCACAAGGTGGATACGGTGCTTTTCTATGGCTTCGGCGGCGGCGTGGATTTCAGCCTGTCGCGACACCTGGGACTGCGTGTGCAGGCCGACTTCGTGCACGACCACCTGTTTAGCAACCTGCTCGAAAACGGCCGCAACACCGTCCGCGTCTCGATTGGGCCGTGCTTCAACTTCGGCGGCAACGTCGCGCACTGATCGCCCCGGCCGTTATTCCCTGCTGCGCCGCACTTCGCTCATCAGTGCCAGCAGGTTGCCGTCCGGGTCGCGGAAGAAAGCCATCCACAGGTCGTGATCCGGCATACGCGCCGCCAGGTGCGGCAGCCGGTCGAAGGCGACCCCGCGACCTTCGAGCGCCTTGGTCGCGGCCAGAATGTCCGGCACCGTGAAATACAGGACCGAACTGAAACGATCGCCCCGCGTTTCCTCGACCGACAACATTAACCGGATGCCGGCGCAATCGAAGAACGCCAGACCCTTCACTTCGAAGAGCAGTTTCAATCCCAGCGTGTCGCGGTAAAAGGCGATCGCGAGATCGAGGTCGCTAATCGTGATGGCGATCTGGCCTATGCTCGAAAGCTCAATCGTGGTGTGGTCGGTTTGGGCGGCGGCAGGGTTCATGGCGTCTTCTCCCGGAAGAAGCCATCATAGCTCAACAGCCGGGTGCCGTTGCCGCCAGGTGGCGCAACAGGTAACGGCAGGCGGCGCGCGCATCGGAGTTTTCCGGCTGCGTCGACAGGCTGGTCCACACGGACTCGAAGACCTCGCGGCGCTCCTCCGCCAGGGCCGGCGACAGCAGCGGCGAGCCGGCGCGCGAGCCATAGCCCCATTTTGGCCAGAGGGGGATAACGAGAGTTTGCATTTCCGCGCTGCTTGACGAGTTCATATTTGCCTCCGTATGCCATTCTGAACCAATGCCGGGCAGGCTCCGGGACCCGGCAGGGGCTCCGGCACGCTCTAGTTTTCTTTTCGGCCGCAGCTTGCCGTCCATTAATGAAAACCGGCTTTCCGCCGATATCTTAAAGAGGAACCATATGATCTGGCTCACCCGATTGAACAAAGTACCGCTGGTGCTGAACTCGGACATGATCGAGCACATCGAGGTGACACCCGACACCGTGATCACGCTCACCAACGGGCAGATATGCCGCGTGCGGGAGAGCGCCGAGGAAGTTGTCACCCGGATTGTGGCCTTCCGGCGGCGCATTTGCGGTTCGGACGGCCCACCTTGCGAGGTTCGCGAGGACTCCGGCGGGAGTGGGCCGGATACACCGCTTTCGCAGGCGAGTTGACAGCCCATGGCCACTGCTACGCACAAGGTGCCCCAGGAGACTCCCACGCCGGGCGGCGTCGGTCCCGCCGCTCCCGGCGGGTGGCAAGTGCCGGTCCGGCGCGCGCGTCGTCGTCCGGACTTCTCCACCTTGTTCGGGATCAGCCTGGCACTGGGCGGACTGATCGGCGGACTGTTACTGGAGCACGGCAACATCCAGGACATTGCCCAAACCACCGCCGCGCTGATCGTCCTGGGCGGCACCTTCGGCGCGGTTCTCGTCACTACGCCGCTGCACGTGGTTCTGCGTGCCTTTCGCAGACTCGGCGACGTGTTCCTCGATTCCGCGGAGTCGCACTCGGCGGTAATCGATAACCTGATCTGGTTCGCCAGCAAGGCTCGTCGCGACGGGATCGTGAGTCTGGAGGCCGACGCGGACATGATACCGGACCCCTTCCTGCATAAAGCGCTCAACCTGGCCGTCGACGGCACCGATCTGCAGGAGTTGCGAAAGATGATGGAAATCGACCTGGCCCAGAGCGAGCAGGCGCATGAGGCCGAGGCCAAGGTCTGGGAGGCGGCGGGCGGTTACGCGCCTACCATCGGAATCATCGGCGCAGTGATGGGCCTGATCCAGGTGATGAAGCATCTCGACGACATGAAGGCGGTGGGCCACGGAATCGCCGTGGCGTTCGTCGCCACGGTCTACGGCGTGGGATCGGCGAACATATTCTTTCTACCTGCCGCCAACAAGTTGCGCGCCAAGCTGCGCGAGACCATCGCCTTGCAGGAAATGATCCTGGAGGGCGTGGCGGCCATCGTCGAAGGGCTCAACCCGACCTTGATCCGCCTCAAGCTGGAGTCGTTCGACCCTCGCCGCAGGCCACCCAAATCGCGGACGGGCTATGGCGGGCCGTTCCCCGGTCCCAGACCGGGTTCGCCGCGAAAGTGAGCCGCCTGTGATACGCCGTCCCCCCCAAAACCACGAGAACAGCGACCGTTGGATGGTCTCCTATGCCGATTTCGTCACGCTGCTGTTCGCCTTCTTTGTCGTCATGTTCGCCTCCACGGAAGCCGACAAGAGCAAGGCCAAACAGGTATCGGCGTCGGTACGGGATGCGTTGGCGCACGGCGAAGTCAGCGACGCAATTCTAAAAGCGCTGGGGCGTTCCCGCCACGACAAGGGCGCGCCAGTGCAGCCGGAGATCTTCACCGTGGTGCAGGCGCCAGCGCCGCTGGCGATTGCCGCCCCGAAAGACCTTGCCCAGTCGATGGCGACCCTCAGCCGCGTGCTCGACGCGGAACTGCGCAAGGGGTCGGTCGGGCTGAAACTGGAAACGCGGGGCCTGGTGATCAGTCTGCGCGAATCCGGCTTCTTCGCTTCCGGCGACGATGCCGTATCGGCGGGCAGTTTCCCGGCGCTGGACAAAATCGCCACCGTGATTAAGGACCTGCCCAACCCGGTGCGCCTGGAGGGCCACACGGATTCGATCCCCATCCACAACTCGCACTTTCGCAGCAACTGGGAGCTTTCCTCGGCCCGCGCCATTGCCATGATGGAAGTCCTGGCGACCCGCTATGAAATTCCACGGGTCCGTATGGCCGTCGCCGGGTACGCCGAGAACGCCGCCGCCGATACCAATGATACCGACGAGGGACGTGCTCACAACCGCCGCGTCGATCTCGTGCTGCTCACCCTCGAAGGACTGAAGAACGAGCCTGGCTTCGCGCGGTAGCCTCCACTCCACCGGCAACCGCACCGGAACGTGGTCCCTTTTGCCTTACCTGTCGCGTTGGCTCTGATGCCGCCTCCGGATGAGCCGCTGCTCGCGGCCGGGCCGGCTATTCGCCCGCAGCCGCCCGGCGCTTCGGCCACAGTTCCTCGGGATGAAACACCAGGTCGCGGTCGAGAACCATCTCGATGTGCGTGCCCGGGCGCAGCACCACGTCCTGATTGCGGGAAAGCAGCACTCCGGCCAGTGCGCCGGCGGCGCCGCCCACCGCCGCGCCGGGGAGTCCCCGCGTGATGGCGCCGACGGTGGCGCCCATGCCGGCGCCTTCCATCACGGTGCGGCCATCGGCGGATTTGCCATTGCCTTCCACCTTGCCTTCTTCTCCAGGCGGCCGGGCGTGAAAATCGCGCGAGACGCCGTTGGGCAGAATCAGCGAGTCGAACCGGATGTACAACTCGCCTTTTCCCGAGACGCGTCCGGCCGGTTTGGTGCGCGTGATGGTGCCGGCCACGTCGCTCCACCGCGGTATCACCACGTGCCCGCCAGCGGCCACCGGAGCGTCCGTGCGCAGGTACACCCGGTCGCCTTCCTTGGCGTGTTTCGTGCTCACTTCGCTCACCAGCGCGAGCAACACGTGCGTCCCGGCCGGAACCGTGATATCGGCGGGACTGCCGGGCCCGGCTCGCTTCTCGAGCGCCGGCGGCGGCACGTCGGCGGGGGGCTGCGCCGGGTGCCCCGTAGTCGCGGGCGCGGTTGGAGGCGGGCCCGGTGCCGCGCCTTCGCGCCGGAAAAGCAGCCGGCCTTCCAACTGGCCGCTCGGGAGCACGATTTGCCGCGCGATCGTCAGCGTGCCGCGGTCGCGCGAAAGCTCCCAGCGGTCCATCACCGTGTAGTCGCGCGGCCCGGCAACCAGCGTGCTGACCAGCAGCGCCGCGCCTTCCCACTTGGTGACCGAGTTCCAGCTCTCGTCGCCAACGCGCGTCCGCGTTTGGCTGCCGTCGAGCGCATAGGACCATCCGACCGGACCGGCCGAACACAGCATGGAAGCGTCGCTTTCCGATACCGTGAGAGACGATTCCACCTGGCCGAGCGAGCGAATGTCGCTCGCCGCCGTGTCCAGCACCCACTCGCCGGAGAAATCGCGATCCGGGTCGGTGGCATGGAGCGAAATCCCGAAGCCCGACGCCAGCAGCAGCAGGATTACCGGAAAGCTCTGTCGCATGACCTGAAGATTACCACAGCATGGCAGGGGGTGCGGCGGCTTTTGCCGTACCGCGGCGGTTCCTATTGTGCGCGCGAAGCAGCCGCTCGGCGGAACTTGGGCAGGTGGTGAGGTTGGGGGGAGACGAGAAACGAGCAGGCAAATGCATTGCGTCTGGCCGGGCGCACCCGGCCAGACGCTGTAAAACTGGCTCTTACCTCACGTACACCGTCACGCCGCTCGGGCTGATGTTCTTGCCCACTTGCACCGTGACGGAGTTGGCACCGGTCCTGGCGGTAGACGGCACCGTTGCGTTGACCTGCATGACACCCGTTACCATGCCCGGCGCTTCACCGGCGAACAGGACCTGCGCCGGTTGGGAGCCGATCATCACCGAAACCGCGAGTTGCGGCGCCGGCGTCAGCGGACCGGTGCCGGAGGTGTTCACCGTGGTGACGCCTCCCGTAACCCCCGCCGGAGTCGTCAAGCCCTCGCCGGTCATGTAGATCACGATAGGGGTTCCTGCTGTCGCCGGATTGGCTGCCGAGTTCACGGAGCCGTCGGCGTTGAGGATGGCGCCCGGACCGCTGCCGCTGCCGTTGGCGGTGAAGATCCCCGGCGCGGAGGTCGTCAACTGGAGGCTGGGCTCGTTGGATTTCTGCCCGGCGAACGTCACCTCGACGAACGGCGACTTGTTGCCGGAGAGCTCATAGGGCACGACGGCATTGATCTGGGTCGCGCCGACGTAAATCAGCGGCGCCAGATATCCGCTGAAACTGACGGTAACTCCGCCGATTGAGGTCGAGACCTTGCCGGCCGAAGTCAGCGTGAGCGTGGCGGGCGTGGTGGGCCCGATCTGGGTTCCGAAGATGGACACGATCTCGCCCGGCGCAATCGGACCGCCGCCGAAGCTGGCCGCGTTGAGCACCGCCGAAACGATGGGCAGCGGGTTGGTGACGTTCAGCGCGACGTTTACCGTCGCCGTGCCCACCGTGCCGTTTGCCCCGGTGATCGTTATCGTGCCCGCATAGGGTGTCGAACTGGCGGCGAGCGATCCCGGGGTGACCTGCACCGACAGCGTGGTCGATGTGGCCGTCGAGCCTGATGTCGGCGTCACCGAAAGCCAGTTGCCATTGCTGCTGGTGCTAACGGTGAAAGCGGCCGTGCCGCCACTCGCGATTACCGTGAATTGTCCCGGCGACACGGTGTTGCCGCTGCCAGCCTGATAAGCGAAAGTGAGCAAGGTAGAATTCACCGAGAAGGTCGGCTCGGTGACTACCGTGAGGAATACCGTCACTGTCACGGCGGAGCCGCCCGTTGGCGTAATCGTGATGGTGCCGGTGTAGTTTCCGGCGGTCAGGTTGGCCTGGTTCACCGCCACGGAAAGATTGGCCTGCGTGGTTCCCGAAGCCGGCGTGACGGACAGCCAGTTGCCGGTGCTCGCGGCGGCCACCGTGAATGGCACGCTGGCGGACCCGGCCGCGCTCGACACGGTGAGCGATTGCGTCGCCGGAGACGCGGCCCCGGAGACGGCCGAGAAGTTCATCGTGCTGGCGCTTACGCCGACGTTGCCGCCAGTGGGCGTGGTGCCGCCGCTGCTGATCACCAGGTTCACCGGCACATTGAGCGTGGTGCCGTTGGAGGTCAGCACGATGTTGCCGGCGTATGTGCCCGCCGACAACCCGGCTATACTCACCGATGCCACGATCGTCTGGTTCGTGGTCAGGCTGCCGCTGGGGTTGATGGACAGCCAGTTGATGCCGGTGCTTGTAGTGCCCGAAGCGGCCGCGGTAAATGACGTTCCCGCAGTAGTGGCGCTGATCGCCACCGACTGGCTGGCCGGCGAGCCCGCTCCCAACGCGGCGGAGAAGGTAAGTGCCGTCGGGCTTGGGGTCAGGCCGGTCGGGTTCGAGACGCCGGTCACCACCACCACTACGGGTATGGTGAGCGTCGATGAAGCTGAGCTGGTGACCAGGATATTGCCGGAATACAGGCCGTTGGTCATGCCGGCGGTGGTCGCCGAAACCAGGATGCTGGCGGGAGTCTCCGTGGCGCCGCTCTGGAGCTGCGCCGTGAGCCAAGCCTGATCGACTGTCACGGTCACTGGTATTGCCGTGCTGCCGGTAGCCGACAACGCCACGGTTGACGATAGCGCCGCGGTGCCGTTATGGAAGAGAACTGTTGTCGGACTGGCCGCCAATACCTCGCCCGAACTGACGACGAACGTCACCGCCAGCGAAAGAGAGGGATTCGACGAGCCGGTGCCCGTCAGCGATACCGGCAGCGTGGCCGTGTACGTTCCGGGCGACAAGTTGCCGGGACTCGCCCTGAGTGTGACTTTGGTCCCCGTCGCAGTCAGACTTCCGTATAACGACGATGAGGTCAACCACGCCACGCTGCCGCTGTTGGCGCTGTAAGTCACGGCACTGGAAATCTCGAAGGTCCCACTACCCGCAAACACGACCTGCTGCGACACGGCCGTACCTCCCGATACGCCAAGCAGGCTGAGCGACGTCGGAGCCACGACCCCCGACGAAGTGACGCCGGTAGTGGTGCCCGCGTTCAGGTTCACGGTCACTTGCTGGGTAAGCGTCCCGACGGTTACCGTGAGCGTTCCCGAATAGACTCCCGATCCGCTTGCGGTCGTGTTCGCCGTCACGGTCAAATAGAACGGCACATTAGCCGCGACCGAGCCCGTGGTTGGCGATGCGCTCAGCCAGTTGTTTGTGCTCGAGGTCGCTACGGACAGCGCGCCGGCAACCGAACTGGTCACGGTTACCAACTGCTCGTAACCGTCCGCGGAGCTTAAGCCAACGGGACTGGGCGAGACCGAGAGAGTGCTGGTGGCCGCCGATACCGTTAGGGTAACCGTAAGCGAGGTGGTGTCGGAAGGAACGAGGGGGTCGGCCACGGTGATAGTGCCGGTGTATTGGCCGACCGTCAGAGTCGAGAAATTGGCTAGGCTAACCGAAATCGAACTGCCGTTGGTCAGATTGTAGGCAGTGCTCGAACCGTTTATCTGCAGCCAGTTGGTGGCCGTCGAGCCGGCAGGATAGGTGACCCGGGCGGTGTAGGCATCGGAGTTTGGTGTCGTGAGGGTGATTGTCTGGGCGCCGGATGGAGACAAGCTGCTGGACTCGTACGTCCAGGCAAGCGTATTCGGCGCGAAGTTGACTGCGGTCGCCGTCACCACGAAGCTCACGCCGATGGTCAGCGTCTGGTTGGTGCCGTAAAACACGGTTGCGTATCCGGTATAACTCCCCGGGGAAAGGCCAGCCGAGCTGGCAGTAAAGCTGAGCGTCGCCGGCGTGGATGCGCTCGTCGAGCCGTTCGCGGCCGGCTGCACCGTCAGCCAGCCTGCCGATGAGGTAGTGGAAAAGCCGATCACAGCAGTGCTGGTGGTCGAAAGTGTAACGTTCGCCTCCGCCAGGGCTCCCGACACCGCCGTCAGTTGGTTGGTGCCGGTGAGAGTGGACGGAGTGGCGGTCAGCGCGGCGACGCTGGCGCCACCGGGAGTATAGGTGACCGTGAACGTCACCGTAGGGGATGGCGTGTAACTATTCGTCGAGTTCAACTTGATCGTGGCCGTATGACTTCCTGAGGACAGCGACCCGGCAGCACAGCTTACGCCCGCCGACAAATTCCCCGGTGTCTGATAGGTGTTCGTTCCGCCGTTGCAGGCCGTGCCAGTGGTGCCGGTGTCGCCGCCGATAGCAAGCCAGTGCGGGTCTCCGCCGGCGTAGGTCACGACCACTTGGTAGCTGATCGGCTTGTTCGTATCGTCCGACCCGCTCACGGGAATCTCAATCGATCCGACGCCCAATTGGAATTGCTGATTGGCGGCGGGGCTGGTAAAGGTCGGTGCGTCGGCCTGCGCCAGCCGCGGCATCGCGACCAACAGGGCAAAGGCGAGAAAGAATGCGGTCTTCTTCAATACTGCGAAAGCGGCGTCCATGATGTCTCCTGCAAACGTAAGTCGAATGCGAATCGAACTCGTTACTCCAAATCACACTACTTGACAATTCTACTATTCGGAACTGCTGGGAAGGGACGGACGCGGCATTTATTATTGTACGCCTATTTTAGGATCTGGAAGAGATTACTGTAATCGTCGGTCCAAAGCCGCACGCGCCGGGCGCGGGGAACCGGGTTCGAACTGGCGCGGACGTCGTTGTCGAAATCGCCGGGTGGGGCGGCGACAAGCACCCAGGTGGCCGCGAAGACGCCGCGGTCGTCGTCATCCTCGGTGTCGACCACGCGCACCCGCCGCCCGCTCGCGTGCGCTTCGCCGGCCACGATCGGCTCCAGGTCCAGGTGGTGGTTGGAAATATGTACCGCCAGAATGCCGTCCGGGCGCAAGTGCCGGAAGTAGAGGTCCATCGCCTGGCTGGTGAGCAGGTGGACCGGAATCGAGTCGCTTGAAAAGGCGTCCACCGCCAACACGTCGAAATTCTCCGGCTGCTCGCGCGCGAGCGACAGGCGCGCGTCGCCCATCGCGATCTCGAGTTTACCGCGGCAACGGGCAAGAAAACTGAACTGGCTGCGCGCCACCTGCACCACCAGCGGATTGATTTCGTAATAGCGATAGTAATCGCCGGGGCGGGCGTACGCGGCCAGGGTGCCGGTGCCGAGGCCGATCACGCCGATGCGCACGGCGTGCTGTTTGGCGCGGTCGCGGATGGCGATCCCGACGCCGGTGGCGGCGCCGTAGTAGGTGGTGGGCACGTCGCGCAAGGCGGGGTTCAGAAACTGGTCGCCGTGCGTGATGGTGCCGTGCAGCAGGGTGCGCACGGCATCGATCGCTGTGGGCGGGTCGCTATCCTTCACCGTCAATTCGCCGTAAAAATTGCGCACGCGCAGGCGGACGCCGCTCCGCGACTGCTGCCAATCGATGGCGCCGTACACGGCCAGTGCCAGGGTCAGCACGACGGCGGCGATGGGCGCCGGCTGCGTCCAGCGCCGGAACCAGGGCAACGCCGGATCGGTCTTCAACACCGCCAGGATCAACCCGGCGCAGCCTACCAGGCCGAGCGGCATCTCATAATAACCGTTGAACACGTGCGGCGACACCAGGCCGACGGCGAGGCCGCCCAGCGCGCCGCCAGCGGAAATGGTCAGGTAAAAGTGCGTGAGGTAGCGCGGTTGCGGCTTCAGCAGCGCCAACTCGCCGTGGCAGGCCATGGCGCAGAGGAACAGGCCGAGAGAAAACAGCAACACCACAATCACGATGGGCAGGTTGCCTTCGGTGATCGCGTACGCCATCGAACCCAGCGCCACGGCGAGCAACTGCAGGAAGGGACTGCGCCGGTAACAGCCGTGGCCGGCGAAGCACACGATGAAGCTCAATAGATACAGGCTGAGCGGCAGTATCCACAGGAACGGCACCGCGGCTACGTTCTGGGACATGTGGTTGGTGACCGCCAGCAGCAGCGCGGAGGCGCAGGCAGGCAGCGCCAGCCACAGCGCATACTGCCGCCGGGTGGGTTTAGCAGCGCCGGCTGGCTCAGGCATCGCTTCTGGCACAGCCCGCGAGCCCAAGGCGGCCGCGGCACAGACCAATGCGAAGCCGAGGTATCCAAGCGACCACAGGCACGCCTGTTCGTGGGTGGTGTACACGGGCTCGATCAACACCGGATAGGCGACCAGCGCGACGAGCGATCCCGCGTTCGAGAGCGCATAGAGCCAGTACGGCAGGCTCCCGGCGAAGCGGCGCGCGTACCAGGCCTGCACCAGCGGGCCGGTGGCGGCGAGCAAAAAGAACGGCAAGCCGATGGTGCGCAGAAGCAGCAGCAGGATGTTCCAGGTCGGATCGCCCGCGGCGTGCGGTTGCAGACTGGCGCTCGGGTAGACCGCCAGCGTTAGCGCGCTCACGGCGAGCAGCGCCACGTGCAGGGGCGCTTGCGCGCGAGGCTTGACGTAACGGACCAGGGCGTGCGCATACAGGTAGCCGGCCAGCAGCGCCATTTGAAAGAAGAGCAGGCAGGCCGTCCATACCGCCGCCGAGCCGCCGAACCAGGGCAGAACGATCTTGCCGATCACCGGTTCCACCGCGAACAGCAGGAAAGCGCCGGCCAGGATCGTCAACGCGTAAATCGGAATCCACACTTTATGTTTTTGCATGGGGAAGCGCAGAGTGCGAGCGAGCGGACGCGAGTTTGCGAACGGCCCCGCGATGCGATTGCCACGATAACACGGTTCGCTTTCGCCGGCGCCCGCGTATAATCGGCTCTATGGCCGAAACCGCGACGTCCGATCTCGATTTTGTCCGGGAGCACCGGGAGATTTGGGCGCTGCGCCCGGAACTGAGAAGCGTCTATCGCGGTTTCTTCGATACCATGCTGCGGGCGGTCGGCGAGCGCCGGCCAATCGTCGAACTGGGCGCCGGCCCGGGCTTCTTTCACGAGTATTGCCCCGAATCGATCGCGAGCGACGTGATCTTCACGCCGTGGGTGAACGTGGTTTGCGATGGCTGCCGCGCACCGTTTCGCGACGCGAGCGCGGGCGCGGTGGCGATGCTGGACGTGATTCACCATCTGCCGAAACCGCTCGATTTTCTTTCCGAGATGGCGCGGATTCTTCAGCCCGGCGGGCGCCTGGTGGCGATTGAACCGTGGATCACGCCGCCCTCCTATCTTCTGTATCGCTACTTTCACCACGAGGATTGCGCGCTCTCGATCGATATTGCCGACCCGTTCCGCTCGACCGGCAAGCAGGCGTTTGACGGCAACGCGGCGATTCCTTACCGGCTGGTCCAGAGCCAGCGAGAGCGGCCCGTCGCCGGACTGAAGCTGATTCGCTGTGAGCCATTCGTGGGACTGGCGTACCTGGCGACGCTGGGTTTCAAACGGCGGCAGAGCGTGCCGGCCGGTTTGATCCGTTTTGCCGGACAGTGCGAGCGGATCGCCGGCCCGATCGGGCGGCTGGCAAGCACGCGCGCGTTGCTGGTTTGGGAGAAGGACTGAAGGCGGCTTACACTGGAGCCGATGCGCCTCATCGTTGGGCCGGCCGGCTCCGGCAAGACGACTCTCGTTTTGAAAGAGCTGCGCGAAGCCGCGCGCATGGGCGGCGCGGGTGTGCGGTTGCTGGTGCCGACGGCGACGCTGGCGCAGCATTTGCAGAACCAGTTGGCGCGGGACGGGTGCGCGCTGCGCGGCGATGCGGTGCAGACGTTGGCGGACTTCGTGCGGCCGTTGGCGCTGCCGGCAGTTGCGGCGCCGCAGTCCGTGGTGTACCTGACAGTCGAAGAAGCGCTGCGGCGGATCGACCGGCCCGAGTTCCGGCAGGTGGCGCGGATGGGCGGATTCTGCGCAGCACTCGAGCGTACGATTGGCGAATTCTCCGCGGCTGGTTGCGATAGCGAGCGATTGCGCGGCAGCCTGCCGGATACGGCGTTGGCCGCGCCATTCCTCGCAATATACAAGGAGGTCGAAAGTACGCTCGCGCGGCGCGGCCTGGCACTGCGTGCGCGCTGCCTGCAAATGGCCGCCGGGCGAATTACCACCGAAGGGCTGGGCGCGATTCGCACGGTTTGGTTGGATGGCTTTCACGCGCTGCCGGACCCGGAACTGGAACTGGTTGCCGCGCTCGGGCGCCATGCCGAAGTCGTCCTCACACTCGATTCCGGCGCCCCGGCCGAATTGCGCGCGCGCTTGGCGCGAATGGGTTTCGCTGAAGAGAACATGCCGCGCGTGCGTTCGACGCCAGTCGTGAACGTGGTGCGGGCGGCGAGCGCCGAGCGCGAAGTGGAAGAGATCGCGCGACGCATTCTGGTGCAATCCGCGTCGGGCCGGCCGTTTCGCGAAATCGGCGTGATCGTGCGGCCGCGCGCGTATGAGCCGATCCTGCAAACCGCGTTCCACCGGTTCGGTATTCCGGCGCGTTTCTATTTCGACCAGCGGCTGGACCGGCATCCCGTCGCGCGCCTGCTGTGTGGCGCTGTCAACGCCATGTTGGGCGGATGGGATTATCTGGAAACGCTCGCCGTGCTGCGCCTGGCGCCGCGGTTTGCCGCCGTGGGCGCGATGGACGGTTTGGATTTCGCCATGCGCCAACAGGCGCCCGGCAGCGGCCTGGGAAGGTTGAAGGAGACCGCCATCGAAGCTCACTTCGAGAAGCTATTGCCGCTGATCGACGAACTGTGGGCGCTAGAAGAGTGGCGCTCCTTAGTCATGCTGCCCAGGAATTGGGCGCGGCGCTTCGCCAAGTTGCGCAACTTGTTCTCGCCGGCGGTGGATGGTCGCGACATCGAAGACCGGGAACTGGTCGAGATGTGGCGTAGCCAGGCGGCCGCGCTGAAGGCGTTCGACGAAGCGCTGGCCGAGGCGGCGCTGGCGCTCGATCCGGCTGGCGAAGTCGGCATTGAACCGTACTGGAGCGCGCTCGAAGCCGTGCTGCGGCTGAAGCCGCTGCGGGTGGGCGACGCGCGGGCGAATGTGGTGCACGTGATGGAGGCGCACGAAGCGCGGCAGTGGGTGCTGCCCGTGGTGTTCGTGTGCGGCATGGCGGAGCGGCAATTCCCGCAGGCGCACAAGCCGGACGCGTTCTTTCCCGAAGAGGCGCTATGCCGCTTGCACTCGGCCGGCATCCGCGTGCGCACGGCAGCCGATGGCGAACGGGAGGAGCGGGCGCTGTTCGATGCGGCGGTGACGCGCGCCACCGTGCTGGTGACGCTATCCTATCCGCAATCGAGCGGGCGCGCGGAATCGAACCGGCCGTCGAGTTTTCTCGATGAATTTCTGGTGCCCGCGCAGGACGCGGTGTATGTGGCGCCGCGCCCGCGCTTTCCGGGGCGAGCGAGGCAGCCGCGCCCGATCGAGCGGCCGGCCCTGCTGCTGGCGCTGGCGCAAAAGACCGCGCGCGTTTCGCCGACGGCGCTCGAAAGTTACTTGCAGTGCGCGTTTCAGTATTTCGGCCGCCATTCGCTCCGGCTCGTTACGCGTCCGGCGCGGCCGGACGAGCGGCTGGATTTCCCGACGCAAGGGAATATCGTGCACGACGTGCTGGCGCGGTGGTGGATGGAAGGTGGCGATATCGCGAGCATGTTTGAAAGGGAGTTCGCGAGCGCGGTCGAAAAGCAAGGCATTCCCTTCGGCTACCACACCGAGCGGCTGCGCAACGCGATGCGCGACGATTCGCTCGCCTTTGCCGCCGATACCCAGTGGCCGCGCGGCGAATTTCAATCGCGCACGGAGCTGCCATTGCACTACGCGCTCGCCGAGGGAACCGAAATTTGCGGCAGGATCGACCGGCTCGACAAAGCCGCGGACGGGCGCGCGTTCGTCTTCGATTACAAATACGCCAGCGCGCAGAGCACGCGGAAGAAACTGGACGACGAAAGGCTGCTGCAAGCGCCGCTCTATCTGATGGGTGCCGCGCAGCAATTCGGCGTCAGGCCTGCAGGCGTGTTCTACGTGGGACTGAAGGGCGGCGTGAAATACGTCGGCTGGAGCGAGGCGGGCGAATTGAAGTCCGAGCCGATGCCGGAGGGTTGGTTCGAACGCACGCGGGAACTGGCGCGGCGGGCAGTCGAGAAGATACGCGCGGGGCGCATCGAAGCGAAGCCTGCGGACCGCGACGCCTGCCGGTTTTGCGATTGCCGCGACGTTTGCCGCATCGACGTGCCGGTGGCGGTGGTGGTGGGAGCATGAAGGAAGTCCGGTTCACGCCCGCGCAGCGCGCGGCGATTGACGCGAGCGGGCCGCCGCGCGACACCTGCGTGGTGGCGGGCCCCGGCTCTGGGAAGACGACCGTGCTGGTCGAGCATTTCCGCCAACTGGTCGCGGCAGGCGCCAGGCCGCAGCGGATTCTCGCCATCACGTTTACCGAAAAAGCCGCGAACAACATGCGCGCCAAGCTGGATGAGGCGTTTGGCGAAAACCCCGAAGTGCGCAGCGAACTCGAGCGCGCCTGGGTGTCCACGGTGCACGGATTCTGCTCGCGGCTGCTGAAGGAGAACGCGGTGCTGGCGGGTGTGGACCCGGATTTCACCGTGGCCGATACAAGCGAATCGTTGCCGCTAGAGCAGGCATCGATCGCAGCCGCCGTGGAAGAGCTTTTCACGGAGCAACCGGCGGCGCTGCGGGCGTTGATACGCGGCCTGGCGGCGTACGATTTCGAAGATGCCCTGCTGTCGGCTTACGACGCCATGCGGTCGGCCGGCAAGCGAGTGGATTCGCTCTTGAGCTACGCCGAACCGGCTGGAAACGAGATCGCCGATTTCGCCGCTGTGGCTTCGGAGCTGGCGGCCGATCCGGCGGCGAGCTGGAACGAGACGCAGCGAGCGTACCTGGACGGTATTCGCGAAAACGCGGAGCGCATCGTTCATGCGCGCGGGGCGCTCGAAGGGCTGCGCGCGGTTGCCGGGTTCAGTGTCAACCTGACTAAGTGCAAGAGAAGCACACCGGCATACGAGTTAGTCAGAAGCTTGAGGGACAAGGCTGAGGAGTTGGTGCGGCCGTTGGTAACTGAGTTATACCGGCACGAGCGCCGCACGCTGTTCGACATACTGCGGCGGTTCGACCGGATCTACCGCGAGAGGAAACAAGCGGCGGGGAAGCTCGATTTCGCCGATTTGGAAGAGCGCGCGGTTTCGTTTCTGGAGCGCAATGCGGAAGCGCGCGCGCGGTTGCGGGACGAGTTCGATTACATCCTGATGGATGAGTTTCAGGACACCAATCCGCGGCAGGCGCGGCTGCTCGAACTGGTGCGATCGGCGGACCGGTTCTACGCGGTGGGCGACGTCAACCAATCGATCTTTGGCTTTCGCCATGCGGAGCCGGCGGGCTTTCGGCGATATCGCGACGAAGTCGAGGCGGCTGGGAGCAAACTGGTGCGGCTCGAGGATAACTTCCGCAGCCGGCCGCAAATACTTCGCGCGGTCGAGAGGATTACGGCGGGCGCGGCGGGAATCGAGCCGCGCAGCCTGGTGGCGCGGCGCGAATTCTCGGGCGCACGCGAGTTGGCGGTGGAGGTGATTTGTGCCACGGCGGAAGACGCGGCTGCGGGGCTCGAGATAGAAGCGCGCTGGGTGGCGCAGCGCGTCGTCGAGTTACTGGCGGAGTTGCCGGAGCTGACTTATAAGGACGTGGCATTGCTGGTGCGTAACACGGAAGTCATTCCAGAGTTCGCGAACGCATTGGAAGAAACCGGCGTGCCGTATCTCGTGAATCGCGGCAAAGGATTCTACGAATCGCGCGAGGTGAACGACCTGGCCCACTTACTGCGCACGATCGCCAATCCGCGCGATGAAATCAGCCTGGCGGCGGTGCTGCGGTCGCCGCTGGTGGCGGTTTCGGACGATGCGCTGCTGACGCTACGGTTGCTAGGCGGAAACTTGAGCGACGCGCTGGCGCGAGTGGGCGCTGGAAACGAGGCCGAATTCGAAGCGGAGGATTTCGCCGCGCTCGGCCGTTTCAGAGATCGGCTGCGGCGGTGGCGGATGATGCGCGAGAGCGCGGGGTTCGACCGGCTGCTGGCGGATGCGCTCGACGACTGCGGCTACGATCCGCCGAACGGCGGACGCGGCGCGGCCAACATCGATAAGCTGCTGGCGCGGGCGCGCGAGGCGGCGGGGCGCGTTTCGCTCGATGAATTTGTTGCCGAACTGGAAACCCTGCGCGAGTGCGGCCTGCGCGAGCCGGACGCCGCGCTCGAGGATTCGGCCGACGCCGTGCAGATACTCACGGTGCATTCCGCCAAGGGCCTCGAATTCCCGATCGTGTTTGTGGCGGCATTGCAGAAAGGAATCGCGAACACGGCACCGGTGATTGTATTTTCGCCGCGGTTCGGGCTCGGCGCGCGCTGGCGTAATCCGGCGGGCGGCAAAGACCGGGCGGACGCATTTCATCATGCCATCGGAGAGGAGCGCAAACAACGCGAGGAGGAGGAGAGCAATCGCTTACTCTATGTTGCGATGACACGCGCCGAGCAACATCTCGCACTTACGTTTTCCGGGAATGGCAAGAAGGCCGATAACTGGGCCAAGCGGCTGGCGGAGAGTCTGCAGTTACCGCTGGCGGAGATGGGCGAGAGGGTGATCGAATGGGATGACTCCGGCGCCGGGCCGTGGAAACTGCAGTTGCGTGTGGTGGATCGCGCTCCGGAGCTATTGGCGGGCGCTCGGGCTGCGCGGACTTCGGAAGTCGCGCCCGCCAAGAGGATATGGCTGGACGCGCCCGAGGCGACCGGGCAGCAGAACACCAATGCCGCGGTGACGGAGTTAGTCGAGTTTTCGAACTGCCCCAGGCGCTACTATCTGCGCCACTATCTGGGGTTTGATGTACGTGCGCGCGGGTGCGCGGAAGCTGGAGCGGACGCGGAGCTGTCCGCGAGCGAGCTTGGTATTCAGGTACACGAGTTACTCGCGGGCATCGCGGTCGCAGATGCGGACGAGAACGCCTTGCGCATGGCGGACAACTTTCGCAAGAGCGCGCTCGGCCGGCGCGCGGCGAAGGCGAGCCGCGTGGAACACGAATTCGATTTTCTGATGGCGGTGGACGGACTGGTGATTCGCGGGAAAGTGGACCTGTGGTTCGAAGAAGCGGGCGAACTGGTAATTGTGGACTACAAGACGGGCGCGCATAACGCGGCCGATGCCGATGGCCACGCCCTGCAACTGCGGCTTTACGCGATGGCGGTGGAACAGTTAGTAGGACGCGCGGCGGACCGTGCCTACGTGCACTATCTGCGGCCGGACGTGGCGGTGGACGTGGATCTGTCGCCGTCGCTGATCGAATCGCCAAGCGAACTGGTGCGCGAGTTTCAGCGGGCGCAGGACAGTTTGCAGTTTCGCCTGAACGAGGGGGAGCACTGCCTGCAGTGTCCGTTCTTCCACGGGCTGTGTCCGGCGACGGGCGCGATAACGTAAGACGCTCATTCCGCAGGGTCTCGGTCCACTGGCAACCAGGCGTAGTGAGTTTCCGGCGGACTCTATCAAAAAGTACTTGACATCGTACACTGTGCGTTATACAGTGTGCATAGGACAGCATGTGATGCACACTAATGCAGCCAGTTCCGAGATCTTCGACAACCTCCGCCTGGAACTTCGTCGCGGATGCCTGGTGGTCGCCGTTCTGGCCGAGCTCGATATGGAGCACTACGGCTATGCGCTTCGTAAGGCATTGGACGATCATGGCTTAGCGATCGAAGAAAACACGCTGTATCCGCTTCTTCGCCGCTTGGAGAGCCAAGGACTTTTGGCCAGCCAGTGGCGGGAAGAGGAGAAACGCAACAAGCGCTTCTACCGTTTGTCTCCGCTCGGAGAAAAGGTGCTGCCGGACCTCCTGGAGGAATGGCGCCAGATGAATGCGGCCCTGGCACGGATTCTGGGTGAACGCGGCCTCGCCGGTTCGCCTGTTTTGCCCAGCCAGCGCAAGGAGGAAGAATAGCCATGCCCGCACACAGAACCGACTTGATCGAACGTTACTTGCATGCCGTGAAATTCTGGCTGCCGAAAGCGCAGCAGGAGGACATCATCGCCGAACTAGCGGAGGATCTGCGTTCGCAGGTGGAAGACCGTGAAGCGGCGCTCGGCCACGAGTTGAACGAGGACGAACTGGTCGCGGTACTCCAGAAGCGCGGCGACCCGCTCGAAGTCGCCAGCGGTTACCTGCCAGACCAGCGGTTGATCAATCCCGCGCTGCTCCCTGTATATAAGCTGGTGCTGAAGATCGTCCTGTTGTGGGTGTACGTGCCACTATTCGCATTCATCTTCCTGGGCCCCGCATTCACTTCCGCTCGACCCGCAGCGGTGCTGCTGGTCTGCTGTTCGGAGTATTGGCGCGCTGCGTTCGCGACGGTTGGCATGGTCACGATCGTCTTCGCGTTACTCGATCGCTACCAGCTCAGCCATGGACGCGCCGACGATTGGAATCCGCGTAAGCTGCCGCGCGTACCGGGCGCGCAGGATACCGGGGCGCGTTGGAAGCATCTGGCGGGATCTATCTTCGGCATCGCGGCCGCCGCCTGCTGGGTGTACCTGCTGTGGCATCGCACGGAATTCTCTTTTCCCGATGGACCGCGGTTTGTCCTGGCTCCGGTCTGGGGAGAGATCTTTTGGCCGATTACCGGTCTGACCCTGGCGGGCGCGCTGATCGACTTGCTCAGCTCTCTACGCCCTCGCTGGACGCGTGTCCGCTCTTACGTACGGGTCGGAATCGATATCTGCGGATTGGGCCTGGCGGCTCTCCTGCTGAAGGCCGGCAATCTGGTCGATATCGCCGCCGGGACTCTCTCAGTGGCGGACCGTGCCAAGGCTACGACGTGGATTCACGTCACTAGCGAGTGGACTCTGATCATCCTGGCGGTGGCTGTGATCGGCGATGGCATCCAGGAAACACGCCGCCTTCTGCGCGGCAAGCCTGCCGAGCCGGCGGCGATCTCGACCGCGGCCTAGCCAGTCACATCGGGCACGGCGCGGCCTTTCGGCTTCTCAATCACTCACAAGGAGATTTCGCATGTCAGACAACCGAAGAGTAGTGTGTCTTGTCGCGGCCATGGTGTCCGCCGCGGCTTCCTTAGCGGCCCAACCATCCGAGGCGGAGGTTCGGCAAATCCTCGTGGACCGGGTCGATGTCCGGCACGCCAGCGTCGGCATGGTGGCCGGGATCGTCGCGCCGAAGGGCCGGGTGGTGATTTCCTATGGCCACCCGGACGTAGGCGACCCGCGTGCGGTGAACGGCGACACGGTCTTCGAGGTCGGTTCGGTCACCAAGCTATTTACCGCACTGCTGCTGGCCGATATGGTCGTGCGCGGCGAGGTCGGCCTGAACGATCCAGTGAACGAGTACCTTCCGGGCAACGTGCGAGTGGCCGTAAAGGACGGTCGCGCAATCACGCTGGCCGACCTGGCGACCCATACCTCGGGCTTGCCGTTCTTCCCCTCGAACTTTCCGCCGGTGGAGGATCGCGCCGCTTATGCGAGATATACCGTGGAACAGCTTTATGAGTCGCTGTCGAGCGAGTTACCGCGTGCGCCGGGCAATCGATGGGAATACTCGAACACGGGCGGAGGGCTGCTAGGCCTGGCTCTCAGCCGCCGCGCGGGAATGGATTACGAGTCGCTGGTGCGCGCGCGCATTACCGGCCCGCTCGGGTTAGAGAGCACGGTCGTCGCCGTGCCGCCTCCGATGAAGCCCAGGCTCGCCGCGGGCCATGACGACCAACTTGGGGCCGCGCCGAAATGGGATCTGCCCGCGCTGCCCGGAGCCGGTTCGCTCCACTCGACCGCGAACGATCTTCTCGACCTGCTTGCGGCATTCCTTGGCTACACGAAATCGCCGCTGGCGTTGGCAATGGCAGCCATGCCCGAGACTTCGCGCCCCAACGAACTCTTCGGAGTCAACCAGGCGCTCGGCTGGTTCGTGATCGGGAAAGGAGACGAGCGGTTCTTCATTCATGAAGGCGGGACGTTCGGATTCGCGAGTTGCGTGGCTTACGATCCTAAGACCCGCGTTGGCGTGGTTGTGCTGTCGAACGCAAGCCCCAGCGTGGGTGACATTGCCCGTCATCTGGTGCGCGCGAGCTTCCCGCTGGACACGCCGGCACCCCGAAAGCAGCGTCGCGAGATTGCGGTGGGTGCGGGCCTGTTAGACCTATATGCGGGCCAGTACGATCCGGGAGGCGGTTGGAAGTACACCGTGACACACGAGGGCGATGCGCTCAGAATTCAACTGCCCGCCGCGCCCAGGTATCGCCTATTCGCCGAAACCGAGCGGGACTTCTTTCTGAAGGAGACCGATATCCAAGTGACTTTTGAGCGCGACGACAACGGCCGCGTAACCGGCCTAATCCTGCACCTGTGGGGAATGAACCTGCCCGCCAAGAGGCTGGAGACGCCAAAATGAATGGCGGCCGAAACCGGGCGGCACGAAGAAGGAAACCGGTTGCCTCCCTGGCCGCAGCCGGCGCGCCAGGCCGCCCGCGAGCGGTGAGCGCCGGGCAGCGGACGCTCCGGCTGAAGGGCTCGGCCGGCCAGTTGAGCCAAGCATTCGGTGTGGAACTTCGGCACTACAAGGCTGCGGCGGGGTCCTACCGCGTGCGCACGGGCTCGATTCTCAGTCCGCAGGAATTAGAGGAGATCGGCGGCGGCGTACATGGGTTGGACGGTAGGCCGGTGGCGAAGCGGCACTCGCGGCTGCGCGGGCCGGCCTGGGCGCGGTTGGCGGGCGCGAGCGAGCGCCCGACCTGCCGACAGGGAACCTGGAGTGCCGCAGTCTCGAATTTCAGGTGCGGAATAGGAAAAGGGGGCCGGACTTGTCCGACCCCCTTTGGTTGATGACGTTGTAAGCCGGTTAGTCGATCGTGGGACCGAAGTAGCCTTGCGCCAGGGCGGGCTCGGCGTCGAGGGCCTTGCTCCAGCAGGAGCGGGCTTCGTCGCTCTTGCCGGTGGCGTCGAGGATGCGGCCGAGGTTGAGCAGCGCCTCGGGCATTTCCGGTTGAAGTGCTAGGGCATCCCTGTAAAGGCGGACAGCCTTTTCCGGCTGATCGGCCTTCTCATACATGAGACCGGCGTTATAGAGGATCTCGGGCGAGCGCTCGCCCAAATCGATCAGGCGGACGTGATGTTCGAGGGCGGTACCGAAATCGCCTGACTGGATGGCGAGTGCAGCCAAGCCGCGCAGCGCATCGACGCTCTTCGGATCGGACTCGATCATCTTGTCGTAGAGGCGTTCGGCGTGTTCCTTATCGCCCAGACCGGAGTAGGCGAGGGCGAGGTTGGCTTGCGCTTCGGGCCAATACGGGCGGTACTTGAGGCAACCTTCGAAGGCCTCGACGGCGCCGCGGAAATCTTCGCGTTTGAGCCGCAGGTAGCCCATCCGGAAGCGGGCTTCCTCTTCCTTGGGGGCGCGTTCGAGGACTTGCCGGTACCAGCGCTCGGCCTCTTCGTACTGGCCGGCGTGTTCGAGCAGGAGTGCCACGTTCCACATGGGCGCGAGGGCATCGGGCTGGGCGGCCATGGCGCGGTCGTAATCGGCGCGGGCGGCAGCCATGTCACCCAGTTGCTCGTGGACGACGCCGAGGTTGGTATGCGCCTCGGAGGATTGCGAACGGAGCTTGATGGCCTCCTGGTAGGCTTCGGCTGCCTGCTGCCAGCGGCCGGACTTCTGGTGCGCCAGTGCCAGGTTGAACCAGGCTTCGAAGTGGCCGGGGACGGCGGTGACGAGCAGGTTGCAAAACTTAGCGGTGAGGGCGTGCTCATCGGAAGCGGCGGCCCAGGCGGCCAAGCCTTCGAGAGCGACGGTGGACTCGGGCTTGAGTTCGAGGAGGCGTTCGGAGTACTCGCGGACCATGTCGAAGTCTTCCTTCGACATGCCGATGAGCACCAGGTTGGCCAGCGACTCTTCGGAATCCGGATTGCGCTCGATGATCTTCTGATAGATGGCGGCGGCTTCGTCGGCGTGATCGAGCGATTGCAGCGCGGCGGCCTTGCCGAACATGGCGTCCTCGTGCTGCGGCGACGCGGCCAGACAGTGTTCGAAGGAGAAAAGCGCGCTCTTGGGATCCTCGAGGCGGAGGTGGCACACACCTAGCCCCAGGTGCGCGTCGAGGTGGGCCGGGTCGAGGGTCGAAGCCTTGCCAAAGGCCTCTGCAGCCTCCTCCCAGGAGCCCAGGCGCTCGAGACACACGGCCAGATTGAACCAGCCCATGGAGTACTGGGGCTTGATCTGGGTGAGGGCCCGGTAGCTCTTGGCGGCTTCCTTGTAGTCGGCCAATTCGAACTGGATGTGCCCCATCGCGCGGTAGATTTCGGGCGAGGCTTCGTTGGCGGCGATGGCGCGCTGCAACTGTTTGAGAGCTTCATCCCGCTTCCCGGCCAAGTGGAGCGCGACGGAGCGCGCCAGGAAGCCCGGCCCGGTGGTAGCCGCTCCTTCCTTGTCCTGCAGATCCGGCGCCGGCCCACGCAGGGGCTGAACCTTAGCGCTCGTTCGAATTGGGTTGCTGCTCATACTCTTCAAGCCTCCTTACCGATCCGATGCGTCGGTGGTCAAACGCATCCAATAGAGGCGAGCCCGCTGATCCGGACCGCCCATAAAACCGACACCGCCAATCGCCAGGCGGCTGTCGCTCCAATGTTCGATGGTCTCACCGTCCATCGAAACCGTAAAATCGTTACCCCGCACGCGGGTCAGGATAGTAACCGCGGACTTGGGGCTGCCGGCCTGCCGGACCGGCGTGGTGACGCTCAATCCGGGCTGGTCCTCGATCACCGAGGAACGGGTGAAGGTGCGGCCCTGCGGCGAGTTGGAAATGGTCGCCAAATGGTAATTCTGCTCGTCGGCGGCACGGAACACCCAGCTAAGACTCTTCTGATCGATGCGGACCAGGAATTCGAGATCGTAATCGATCATGCCGAGCGAAGGGGCGAAGAGGGCGAGCGTGCCGGGGCGAACGCCAGCCACATCGACCTTCCAATCGGCCACGCCGCCAACCCAGTTCCCCAAGCCTGCGTCGAAGCGGTCCTCGAGACGGATCGCCTCCGGCCACTGCTCTTTGACGGCCAGCTTGCTCTGCTTGGTCTGGGCCTGCTTCTGGGCCGCCTTAGGGGTCGCCGCCTGAGACACGGGGAGCGCCGGCATGCCGCTTTGAATCTTAAAACCGGAGTAACCGAAAGGTGCCTCCTGCGGCTCAAAGGACACGGTCGAGAAGCGTGGAATCACGTCGACGGTGCGCGGCGTCTGGGAAACCGCGCGGGTGCCACTGCGGCTCCACGCGGCGCTCACCAGGTGAGCGTCCATGGCGTGACCGGCGGCCATCACCAGAGCGGGCAGGTTCGATCCGGTCCATTCGATGGTGGCATCGCGCTTTTCCATGCTGGTATCGCGCATGGTCTGGGCCACCCGGTGAGCGGCACCGCTGCCGAGGCCGGACAAGAGCGCCTGACGCGGGCCGCGAGGCAGGGAAACGGCGCGCAAGATCGCGGTAATCAAAGGCGTGCGAGGTGCGTTCGAAGGACCTTCCTGGGCAAAAACCGGCGGCGTGAGGGCACCGGGCCAGAGCAATTCCGGCGCACGCATGGGAATGCGGAAAGAACGCAGCCGGCGCGCGGGTTGCGGCATTGGCTGCTGAGTTCGCGAAGGCGCGGGATTCCCCTCATGTACCGGCAAATCGAGCGACAGCGCGGGCGCTGCGTCGCGCCGATAGCTGGCGCCACCGACCGGGTTGCGCTGGGCTTCGCTCGGAAGCACGGTGCGCGCCGAGCGGCGCCGCGGCAACGGGAAGCCGCGCCGGCGGCCCTTCAGCGCACGCACCCCGTCCCAGAGCCGCGCGGACCTGGCGGCCGGCAGGGTCACCTGCATATTGTATTCGCGCAGCGGCCGTAAGATGGGTTCGGTGGGTTGTCCGCCGTTGTACAGGTAACCGCAACTGCGCGGCGCGTGGGCCTGGTTCGGATGGCGAGCCCCCGGCAGGAAAAACTTGCCGCCGCCGCGCACCTGCGCATCCAGGCTGGGGCGAATGCTGGGCATCGGCTGGGCGGGCACCGCGAGTTCTGGCAAACGCAAGGACTTCTGGAAGCCGCGCCGCTGCAGGGAAGCGAGACTTTCGGCTTGCGGCGGCACCACCGGTCGAAGGTTCTCGCGGCGCCGCATCAGGGTTGCGACCTTGTTGGCTTCCTGCAACCGGTCCATGCCCAAACGCAGTCCGTATTGGTTGCGGTGCTCTCGCGAACAGAAATCTCCGCCAGCTCCTACAAAGATGCTCCTGAGCGGCCGTCCGCAAAGCTGGCAGGTCCTGGCACTCATTCCAGGTTATTATAGGCACACTATTCGAGAATTACTAGAGTGAAAGGTGGCAGTATTTTTCTGATAACAGAGGATAACCTACGGTTATATATCTAGATAGCTATCGGCTAAGACCATGCCTGACAGTACCGTTGCTTTTGGTTAATAGAGTGAATTTTAGGGTATATAATGCTTCAATTTCCGGTAAAATTGACCCGTGTAGTGAATAGCCCCGAAATGTCGTGGGTGGAGGTCATTCGAATATGGTTGAGTCAACAGCACGGAGGGAACGCGGCGAACCGACGACTGCGCCCGTGGCTACCTATCTCTGGGACGTACCCGGGAAGCCCGTCGCAGTGCGGCTGGCTTTCGATTTCATCGACCGAATGGAGCGCGAAGTTATTGAGAACTTTCGTTCCCTGACGTCGGCGGGGTCGGAGATTGGCGGCGTTTTGCTGGGTTCGGTGATTCCGGGCAGCCCTATGACCGTTGTCGTGCAGGACTATGAGCCAGTCGTGTGCGACTACACTCGCGGGCCGCTCTATCGTTTGTCGGATGCCGATCTGGCGCGTTTTGAGCGCGTGATCGAACAACATGCGGCGCCGGGTGCGATTCGGGTGATGGGTTACTTCCGCGCGCACAGCCGCAAAGGGTTGAGCCTGGATGCGGATGACCTGGCGTTTCTGGACGCGCGATTCCGTTCGCCCGACCACATCGCACTGTTGGTGCGGCCGTTTGCCACCAAGACCAGCGTGGGCGGCCTCTTCATTAGAGAAGACGGCGTGTTCCACGCGGAAGCGAGCTATCTGGAGTTTCCGTTCCGGTCCTCGCAATTGACACCATCGCTGTGGACGCCGCCGGAAGCAGCGCCGGCACCGGCGCCGCCGCAAGCGAAGCCCGAAGCGGTGGCACCGCCGCCGGCCAAACCTGTGGTCCGGCCGCAGGTAGTGCCGATCGGACTGCGCCGGGATGCGGGCGCAAGTGCGCCGCCGCCCGCCGAAGTGAAACCCGCCGCGCCGCCGGTCGATCGAACCGAGCGGAAGGCGCCGGAAACCAAGCCGCAGCCTCCGGCTCCCGAGGTGAAGGTTACGGCGCCAGTTCGTCCGGCCGCGCCCGAACCGAAGCCGGTTGCCAAGGAAGCGGTGAAGCCGGCGGCCCCGGTAGCGAAACCAGCCCCGCCCGTCGAAGAGCCCAAAGCGGCCCCCGCAGTCAAGCCGGCTGCCGCCGCCAAGCCCGCTGCCGAGAAAGTGGTATACGACAAGCCGGTGTTTGGGTCGCTGG
Organism: Bryobacterales bacterium; assembly: GCA_003157745.1. Lineage (GTDB taxonomy): Bacteria > Acidobacteriota > Terriglobia > Bryobacterales > Bryobacteraceae > Bog-375. The sequence continues at coordinate 41,563 of PMKM01000012.1, forward strand.
GCGGCAGCGAGCCGGCCGAATCGCAAGGTAGTGGCAAGCTGATGCTGATCATCGGGGCAATCGCGATTGCGCTGGCCGCGGTGGTCGTGTTGTTCTTCTACCCGGGTTATTTGAAGCGCCCGAGCGGATCGGCTGTCGCGGATGCGACGGCCGCCGGATTGACGTTGCGGGTGGAACCTAGCGGCACTGACCTGCTGCTGACGTGGAATAAGAATTCGACCGCGATCGCCACCGCCGTGCACGGAGTGCTATCGATCAACGATGGCGACCGGCACGAGAACTACGACATGGACGCCAAGCAGCTCAAGACCGGCAACATCGTCTACGCACCGCAGACGGGCGACGTCAGCTTCAACATGGAAGTGACGGGGACGAATCAAACCAAGACGGTGACCGAGTCGGTGCGCTCGCTGCGCACGCGGCCATCGCCGATGCCGGACGGCAAGACACCAGCCACCACCACCACGACGACCGCCGCCACGCCGGCGAAACCGAGCCAGCCCGAGGCCGCGCAACCGGTAGCGGCAGCGCCGGCCGAAGTGGCACCGGCCGTGCCGGCGAAGGTTGTGCCGAAAGCATTCAACACCGCCTCGCTGAAGGATCGGCTGCGCCCGGCGAGCCCGGCGGAAATCGCCAGCGCCAATCTGGATGCCGCCCCGCTATCGCCGGCCGGCGTCAACGTGAATTCCAATTTGAGCATGCCGTTCGGTTCGACGCCCGCTCCGGTAGCTCCGGCACCGCCGGTCGCGAAGAAGACGGGCGTCGCGGGCGGCAAGGTCGCCCCGGCGCAACTGGTCTACCGCAAGGAGGCCGAGTATCCGACGGCCGCTCGCCAACTCGGCGCGCACGGCGACGTCGTGCTGGACGCCACGATCAGTCGCGACGGCAGGGTGACGGCGGTGAAGGTCATCGCCGGACATCCGCTGCTCGTCCAGGCCGCCAAGACGGCCGTGATGCAGTGGCGCTACAGACCGACGCTGCTTGACGGCCAACCGGTGGAGAACACGGACCGGATTACGTTGAAGTTCGCCGCCGCTCACTAGAACCGCACGGGGCGCAGGGGAGGCTTCCCGGTGCCAACAGAAACACATGGGGCAGCGTGGCTTGCGATCGGCCATGTTGCCCCATACTTGTGTTTGGGTGCGCGGTCGTTGCACCCATCGAGGCCCATGGTCGCTTCCGGGCGACTGGGGTATTATCGATTGAGTGAGACATCGCGCGATCAGGGGAGATCCGCGAGCCTTCACTCGTTGCCTTAGGGGGGATTTGCAGATGCTGGCAGCCCAAGCAGTCCAAACAGCAAGAAAACAGATTCTGGTGGTTGAAGACGAAGGGCTGATTGCCGACGATATTCAGCGGCGGCTGGAGAAACTGGGTTATGGGGTGGCCGCCATTGCCAGTTCCGGTGAGGAAGCCCTGCGGTTTGCGCGCGGCACGCCTGTCGATCTGGTGCTGATGGACATCCGGCTGCAAGGTGCGATGGATGGCATCGCGGCGGCGCGCCGGCTGCGGGAAGAACTGCAGACTCCGGTGGTCTATCTGACGGCGCACGCCGACACGGACACGGTGCGGCGAGCGACTGAGACCGAGCCGCTCGGCTACATCCTGAAGCCGGTGGGCGACCTGAACCTGCGCAGCACGGTGCAAATCGCTCTCTACCGGAACGAGATGGAGCAGCGGCTTCGGCGAAGCGAAGCCTGGCTTTCGAGCACGTTGCGCAGCGTGGGCGAGGGGATCGTCGCCAGCAACGCATCGGGCGAGGTGGTGCTGATCAACGCGGTGGCGGAGCAACTGACCGGATGGACGCGCGAGGAAGCCGCCGGACGGCCGCTCGAGGAGGTGCTGCGACTAAGCGACGAAGCGACGGGCAGCGCGGTCGGGAGTCCGGTCTTCGCGCTCGGTCCGGACGAGCGCCGCGGCTACTGGTTGGCCTCGAAGACAGGGAACGGCACGCCGGTCGAAATCGGTTGCACGGAGAATGTGTCGGGGGACGAGCGGCTGGGTTCGATCCTGGTGGTGCGGGACATACGGGCACGGCGGGAAACGGAAAGCCGCATGATCCAAGCGCAGAGGATGGAGGCGATCGCGAACATGGCCGGAGGCCTGGCGCACGACTTCAACAATGTGCTGATGGTGATTCTGGGATACGCCGAGGAACTGTCGACGAGCCTGCCCGATGCGCGGGACCGCGAGCGGGCGACCGAGATCCAGAAGGCGGCCACGATGGCCGGCGCGATCAGCCGGCAGTTACTGACGCTGAGCCGGCGGGACTCGACGAGCACGGAGGTACTGGACATCAACGGCGTGATTGGCGAGATGGAACCGTTGATCGTGCGCAGCCTGGGCTCGGGGCGCAAACTGAAGCTGGATTTGGAGGTGACGGCGGGAGCGGTCCGCGCCGACCGCAACCGGCTGAAGCAGGTGTTTCTGAACCTGGCGCTGAATGCGCGGGATGCGATGCCGCGGGGCGGGGAATTGCGGATTGAGAGCGGACTCGAGGCGATCAAGGCCGGGAGCCCGGAGGGCCGCGACTGCCGGCCGGGGCAATACGTGAGAATTCGAGTGACGGATTCGGGGCAGGGAATGGATGCTGCGACGCTCAAGCGCATCTTCGAGCCGTTCTTCACCACCAAACAGCCTGGTTCGGGAACGGGGCTGGGCCTGGCCGTGGTTCACGCCATCGTGACGCAGAGCGATGGATACGTGAAGGCCGCGAGCGAACTGGGGAAAGGGACGAGCTTCGAGATCCTGCTGCCGCGCGCGGCAAGACCGCGGACGACGGGAGGACCCGTGCATGCGGCCTCAATCGACGATTCGCCGGCGACGGTTCTGCTGGTCGACGACGAAGAGTCGGTGCGGCGGGTGATGCGGAGCTGCTTGAAGCGGGAAGGCTATGAGCTGCTGGAGGCCAGGGACGCGGAGGAAGCTGAGCGGATAGCGGCGGCCAGTGCGGGGCCGATTCACGTTCTGGTGACCGACGTGGCGATGCCGGGCATGTCGGGACTGCGGCTGGCAGAACGGCTGACGCCGCTGCGTCCGGAGATGAGGACATTGTTCGTCACCGGGGGCGGTTCGGAGGAGTTGGGGCGGGCGGGCGTGACGCCGGCGGAGCTGCTGACGAAGCCATTCCTGGCGGGGGAGTTGGCGAAGCGGGTGCGGGCGTTGCTGCATCGTCCGCCGGCCGCGGCGCAATGATGCGTGCGCTGCCGCCGGCGGCGAGGTACTCGATCGCCGTACTGCTGGCCGTGGTGGCGCAACTGGCGCGGATCCCGCTGCATTCGCCCACGGTGATTCCGTTCATCACCTACGCGCCGTTCGTCCTGTTGAGCGCATATCTGGGCGGGTGGGGGCCGGGCGTGCTGACCACAATACTGTGTTCGATCGAGTCCCTGTACTTTGCCGTCGCGCCGGTGCTGACTTTCCGGGTGGACGACACCGCCAACTGGGTCGGAATGGGATCGCTGGTGCTGACGGGCGTGGTAGCCAGCGGGCTGTTCGAGCGGTTGCGGCGGGTGCAGCAAGCGGCGGCCAAGGCGGAGCGGGAGCGGTCGGAGATGGGGTGCGAACTGGAGGCGCGGCGCGGCGTGCTCGAGTCCATCATCGAACACTCGCCGGTATCGATTGCGCTGCTGCGGGGGCGCGATTTCCGCTTTGAGATGGTCAACCCGGCGTACCAGTCGCTGGCGCCGGGCGAGCCGATGACGGGCAGGACGGTAGCCGAGGTCTGGCCCGAAGCGAAGGCGATCATTCTGCCGCTGCTCGAAGAAGTGCGCGACAGGCGAGCAGTGCACCACGCGGCCGGATTAGCGATTCCGCGGCACAAGGGGCGTGGGATGCCGGTCGAGGAGCGGTACTTCGATATGTCGTACGTCCGGTTGCCGTACGCCGGGCCGTCCGACGCCGAGGACGGGCAGCTTCTGGCGGTGGTGAAGGAAGTTACCGAGGAGCATCTGGCGCAGGAGACTGTGCGCGGTACGCTACGCGAGCTGGAAGCGGCGGTGGCGGAAAAAACGGTGCTCCTCAAGGAGGTTCACCACCGGGTGAAGAACAACCTGGCGGTGATCGCCAGCCTGCTGAACATGAAGGCGGGCGCGATGGAGGGCGACGAGGCGCGGGAAGCTCTCGAGGACAGCCAGCGCCGGGTGCGGTCGATCGCGCTGATCCACGAGCACCTGTCGGGAACGGAACACCTGGACAGGATCGATTTTGCCGAATACGCCGGGCAACTGTTGCAGGAACTGGGTAGCGTGTATGACGATGCGGAGGGGCGAATTCGGATCCGGCTGGAGGCGGAGCGGATTGAAATGGGCATCCACCGCGCGATTCCGTGCGCACTGATCCTGAACGAGCTGGTGACGAACGCGCTGAAGCACGCGTTTCCGGATGGGCGCGCCGGCGAAGTTGTGGTTGGGTTGCGGCTGGCGACGGCGGACGAACTGGAGCTGTGGGTCGAGGACAACGGCATCGGCTGCCCGCAGATCGCTCCGGCGAGGAGTGGCAAGTCGCTCGGGTTGCGGATCGTCGAGATTCTGACGAGGCAACTGGGAGGATCGCTCGAACACGCGGATTGCGCCGGGAGCCGGTTCGTGCTGCGGTTCGGGGCCGGGACATCGATCCAGATAGGCTTGGAATCGACTTAAGTTTACATAATATCGGTTATCGGAAGCTGAGAGGAGCCGGTTATCGAGCCGAAGAGTCATCGGGCTTCCTTCCAGCCTCGACAAAGGGTCGGACTTCGACCCATGCCCCAGTAGACAACCTGGTACGACTCGCAACACGGATTGCGCTAGAGTGGGGCGTATGCGCATCTTGGGGGCGACGATTTTGGCGAGTGTCCTTGCCGTAGGCCCCTGCCAGGATTCACCCAAACAGATGCCGGCTCCGGCGCTGCCGTTCTATGACTGGGGGGCGTGCCCAGCGGTGACCGGCATCACAGGCGCCGTCGTCACATTCCGGCCGGGGCTGATTCGCATGGATCGCGACTTGCCGGAGCAGAATCTACGGCGTGGCGACACCATCCTCACTTACGCCTATCGCGGCGAAGGCTTTTCCGCAGTTTGGTTCTAGGGCAAGTATCATCCGCAGTTCGATATTTCGTTCGCCAAATGGCCAGATGGCACGGGCTGCGGCGGCGCACACTGTGCGGCGACTTACGTCGACTTGGGCAAGAAGTCGTGGTGGGCCGAGGTTAAGCTGGCCTCCGGCCGGACGGGCTGGGTCGAAATGGACCTCGCCCAAATGCCGATCAGTCTGTTCTAGCGCGCAACCGTGTCGCGATGGTAAGTAGTGATAACAGCATCATTCACAGTTACATGCGCATCCAAATCAAATGTTTGGATTGAGGTATGTGCGCAGCCGTTTGTCTGATATTCTGAGGGAATCGTGGCATCCATTTGGCAGAACATGATGATTGCGCTAGCGCGCAGCAGCAAGGTAATCGCACTGATGCAAAGCACACCCAGCCTGGCGGCGGCGGCTCGCGAGTTCGTGGGCGGGCCGGACGAAGAAGCGGCGCTGCGGACGGCTGTGGGGTTGCACGCGCGTGGCATTCGCTCCTCGCTGTTTTACCTGGGCGAGTACATCATTGATCCCGCCATCACAAGGCAGACGGTGGATAGCCTGGTGCGGCTTCTACCACAGCTCGACGAGCGTGGTCTGGACACGCACGTCTCGGTGGACTCGACGCAGATCGGCTACTCGATCCGGCCCGAACTGGGCGAGGAGAACGGGCTGCGGCTGGCGGCGGCCTTCCCTGCCCGCCGCTCGGCGCACAGCTTCCTGATGCTCGACATGGAAGACGCTGCCTACGTGGATTACACGATTGGGCTGCGCAGGTTGCTGGCCCGGCGCGGCGTTCCGGCGGCGATCACTTTGCAGGCTTACCTGCGGCGGACCGAGGCGGACCTGGCGGGCCTGCTCGGCGAGCGCGTGCCCTGCGTCCGGCTGGTGAAGGGCGCGTTCTCCGAAGGCCGCGAGATCGCCTGGATGCACACGGCTGAGATTCGCGCGGCATATATGCGCTTGGCGGCGCAGATGCTATCGGAGAAAGCGCGCGAGGCCGGACTGTTTCCCGTGTTTGCCACGCACAACGAAGAGCTGATCGATGCGCTTCGCGCGTTGGCGCGAAAGTCCGGTTTCGCGCCTGGCGAGTATGAGTTCGAGATGCTCTACGGCGTGCGGCCGGGGCTGCAGGCGAAGATTCTAGCCGCTGGCGACCAGCTACGTTTGTACGTGCCGTACGGTGCGTATTGGTGGCCGTACACCGCGCGGCGGATTGGCGAGAATCCGCGGAACCTGCTGTTCGTGTGGCGTGCGCTGGCGGGACGGAAGCGGTGAGACCGATCTACGCGTCAGTCCCCGGAGCGATCGAGCTGGGCTGACTACTTTCCAGGAATCGCGCAGCGAGCTTGCCGCTTTTCCCATGTGGATTGTCTCCACTATTGCCTTGACCTGTCTACAACTGTAGGGTTGAGACTGGAATCAGAAGCATGCTACTGACCGTTACCAATCTTGCCCGAGCTTGCGGGCTGAGCCGGAGTACCGTTTTGTACTACGAGGCGAGGGGACTCTTGAAGACGGCACGGCGCAGCGCTGGGAACTACCGTGTCTACGGCCAGAATGACCTGCAGCGTCTGCGCCAGATATGTATTTATCGCGGCGCAGGGCTGACGCTCGGCAATATACGGTCGATTCTCGATGGGGCGCACAGCGATGCGGCCGGCATATTGCAGCGAAGACTGGTAGAACTGAGCGGCGAAATCGAGAAACTGCGCGATCACCAAAGGGCGATCGCGCGATTACTGAAAGATACCGATCGACTGAGGAAAATTCCAATGGTTACCAAAGAGAAGTGGGTTGAAGTCATGCGCGGCGCCGGGTTCACGGACGACGATATGCATCGCTGGCACGCGCAATTCGAGAAATCGGCGCCGCAGGAGCACCAGGAGTTCCTGGAGTTCCTGCACATTCCGGCAAAAGAGGTTCAGTCGATCCGCGACTGGAGCCGGAAGGCGGAGGTGAGCGGCTAACAGACAAGGGTCGGCGATTTGATGCCAGCGTGCATAGACGACTGTTGCCCCAGCAGTCTGGCAGGCTGCGCCACGAACAAAAAACGGCCCGGTCTCCGTTGCTGGAAGGCCGGGCCCATGGGAAGAAAATGATGCTCGCTCAAAGGTCGCGGGGCTAGCGGCGGGAGGAGCCGCTGCCGCTGCTGGAATGACCGCCACCACTGCTGTGTCCACCGCCACCGCTCGACCGCGGTGCACTGTAGGACGGGCTCCCGCCGGAGCGCGGTCCACCGTAGGACGGGCCGCCGCCGGAACGCGGTGCGCTATAGGAAGGGCTCCCGCCGGAACGCGGTGCACTGTAGGATGGGCCACCGCTAGAGCGTGGTGCGCTGTAGGATGGCGTGCTGTAGCGGGGGCTCGAGTTGCCCGAGTAAGGGCTGCCGCGGTATCCCGAATTCGGTTGGCCGAGGCGTTGCCAACCGCTGGAGGGCGCGCTCTGCGAGCCGGTGCGCTGGCCGCTGCCAGGGGCGCCGAAGCGGCTCCAGCCGGCGGAACTCGATGCGGCGCCGGGCCGGGCCGAACCTAGCCGGCCGCTCGAAGTCGCGGCGGATTGCGGGGCGTGGTAGAACGTGGTGCGGGCGGCGCTTCTTGGCGCATAGGCTGCCGCGCGATTGGAGAACCGGGCGGCAGCACTGCCGGCGGACAATGGAACGGCGCCGCGAATGATGCCTGCCGAGGCGAATTGGGCCGCGGTGGGTCGCACGATGCTGGATGCGCGGCCGTTCTGGAAATCATGTACGGAAAGACCGGTCACGCCGTTTGCGATACGAGCGTTCTGGTAAGCATTTCTAATGTTTACGCCAGTGACATTGAGGGAACGGTTGATATATCCGCCGGAGTGGTAATAGCCTCTTCCCCACCACGGATGGAAGACCTCGTAGGGCGCCAGCGGTACCCAGCCGACGTTGCCGAAGCCGAAGCCGACGCCGAAGCCGACTCCACCGCCAAAACCGAAGAAGCCGACCAGCGCGGGCGACCAACAGTGAGGCACTCCGAAAACGCCGGGGTACCACAGCCAGCCGTAGCCAGCGCGATGGAACCAACGGCCGTAATGATAGGGGGCCCAGCCCCAGGGATCGGCGCTGACCCACGTCCAGCCGTACCAATCCAGCCACTCCCACTGCCCGGCTTGATAGGGCGCCCAACCGGGATCCACTTGCGGCTGCCAGACATTGCCGTAATCGGGGGTATAAACCCAGGTTCCGTGATTATCCAAATCCTCGGTGCCGTAGACGCCTTGCGGGACGCGCTGCGCGCTGCGCGACTGGAGGAGCACGCGGTCACGGCTGTCGGACCACGCATCCCAGGCGTCCGGCGCGGCGGCAGTGACGATCTGGAACTCGGGATCGGCGGTGGAACCGCGCGCGACCATCGTCTGCCCGGCGCTCACCGATTGCGAACCACGGGGAGAAAAGACCTCGACTTCGCCGGCTCTGACGGTAAGTTCCGTTTCTCCGGACTGGGTAACCGAAATACGATAAGCCCCAACTCTAGAAGGCCTTATCGAAATATTCGGAGTATCGACTTCAGGATTGGTATCGGAAGGCCGCAACAGGCGGAAGGTTACCGTGCCGTGAGACAGCTCGAGCTGGATCCGGCCAGCCTCCAAGGCACTGATTCTGATTTCGGCCAACCCGCCAATGCGCAGTAGGTTGGCTGCATCAAACTCAACCTCAGCACGCGAATTGGGGCCGGTTGAGATGCGATCGTCGGCCAGCAAGGGCGCGTTGACGACGCCGGCTACCCAATCGGCGTCGCCGCGGCGCACCGAAACCTGCCCATCCATCACGCTGATGCGGGCCACGCCGTGCTGCAGGTCATCGCCATTGGGAGCGGCGGGGGAAGCGGCTGGCCCGTCTGCTCCGCCGCCGGCATCCTGCGCCCAGAGGGGCGCGCCGGTCGCCACCGTCAGAACGGCCGCCAGAACCAATCCCATCGAGCGAAGCTGGTTGCGAAGCATGATTGAGTCCTTTCTACTACCCGCTGGTGCTGGAGCACGGGGCCTGCCAAAGGTCAACGGCAGTTGTTTCAGATGGTTACGCGTCGACGGCCGAGATCGCCAGTGGCCGAAAACCACCAACATGGCTGGGTTGGAGCAGATAGTAGGAAGAACCGCAGAGTGCCGCAACGAGTGAAGAAACCGGGACCCCACGAAGGCGGTTGGGATTAGAATCTATTCGGAAAGCCAAACGCAGATCCGGGAGGACGGCGATGAGAAGCGCTGCGCGGCCATTGATTCTCTTCTTGCTCCCGCTGGGGCTGGGGACGATACCGTCGCGGTCAACCGCGGCGGTGGGGGGCGACTGCCTGTATGAATGCGAAGGCCCCATCTGCGGCAACTACAGCAACCACACCGATTTCTGCACGCAACTGAGGGCGAACTGCCAGGCGCGGTGCTCGGGCCGCAGGTGGTGGGGCGCCATCGCGTATAGCGCGCCGGATAAGGGCTTCGGCTGGTCGACGGACTGGAACACCGTGGAAGGAGCGAAGAAGCAGGCGATGGACCGGTGCGTCGTTCACGGCAGCGCGTGCAAGTTGTGGACGTATTTCGAGAACGAATGCGGCGCGGTAGCGGCAGACGGCAAGATTGTGACCTGGGGGACCGCCTACGTAAGAGAGTATGCGCAGCGGAAGGCGCTGAGCGAGTGCCAGAAAGCCGGCGGGAAGAACTGCGCGATTGCGGCGTGGGCATGCTCGAAGTATTAGCGCCGTTCGCCAGCGATGGGCCCGGGCGACGTTGTATACTACGGATCTTTGGGTAAGGAGTCCGGTGATCGAGGACCTGCGGTTTGCGCTTCGCGCGCTCGGCAAACACCGCACATTCGCCGTGGCCGCGTTGCTCTCGGTGACGCTGGGCATTGGCGCCAACACGGCGATCTTCAGCCTGATTGATGCGCTGTTGCTGCAGCGGCTGCCGGTGCGGGAGCCGGCGCGGCTGTTGGCGCTGAGCACGGCAGATCCAAAGAACCCGGGCCGTTGGCTGGTTTCCTACCTTAACTACAAGGACTATCGGGACCGCAACACGGTCTTTTCGTCCCTGCTGATGTCCTCGCTCCTGATGGTGAACTTCACGGGAGGCGGCGACGCGCAGCAGCTTGTGGGCGAGATCGCCTCGGCAAACTATTTTTCGACGCTGGGCGTGCAGCCGGTGGTGGGGCGCGGGTTCCTGGAGGAAGAGGACCGCGTGCCGGGGGCGCGGCCGGTGGCGGTGATCGGCTATGGGTTGTGGAAACGAGTGTACGGCGGCGACCCGCAGGTGACGGCGCGGACGATAGAGTTGAACCGACACCGGTACCAGATTGTGGGGGTAGCGCCGGAGGGCTTTCACGGCATCGATTCGCTCTACGCGACAGAAGTGTGGGTGCCGGCCATGATGTACGAGCAGGTACTTCCCTTCCCTAAAGCCATGCACCTGCGGCGCGCGTTCGTCTTCACGGCGGTGGGAAGGCTGCGGCCGGGCGTGAGCGCGGGACAGGCGCAGGCGGGGATGGTGGCCGTCTCGCGCGGACTGGAACGGGAGTACCCGCGGGAGAACGCGGGGCTCGAGGTGAAGCTGAGCCCATTGGCCGAGGCATCGCGCGAAACGGGGCCTTCCGGCGGCATCGCGCGGGCGGGCACGGTGCTGCTGATCGTATCGGGGTTGGTGCTCGCGATCGCGTGCGCCAACGTGGCGAACCTATCGCTCGCGCGCGGGGCGGCGCGGAGCAAGGAAATCGCCGTACGTTTGGCGATGGGGGCGAGCCGGTGGAGGCTGGCGCGACAACTGCTTACGGAAAGCCTGACGCTGGCGGCGCTGGGCGGCACAGCAGGAATACTGCTGGGGCACTGGGGGAGCCGGGCACTGTGGGCATTTCGTCCGGTACAGTTCAGGCATTTCTATGCGAGGCCGTCGCTCGATGCGACCGTGCTGTTGTACTCATTGGGCGCGACGGCATTGACGGGGCTGCTGTTCGGGGCGATTCCAGCGTGGCGGGCCGGACGATCCGATCTGGCGAGCGATCTGAAAGAGCGCGGGTCGGGGGCGGCGAGCAGGCGCGGGCGAGCGGAATTGCGCTTTGTGCTGGTGGCGGGCGAGATCGCGCTGTCGGTGGTGGCACTCAGTGGGGCGTCGCTCTTCCTGCGCAGCCTGAGCGCGGCGACCCACGCCGACCCGGGGTTTGACGCCGGCCGGCTGGGGATCGTGCTCTTCAACGCGGCGAACGCCGGATACGACGAGACGCGCGGGCGCGCCTATGAGCGCCGGGCGCTCGAGACGGCGGCAGCGACGCCGGGAGTCGACGCCGCATCGCTCGCCAAGGACCAGCCGTTGCTGGTCTCGACGGCGCGCCATGTGATGCGCCCGGGTCTCGATAGCGGGCAGGGGCGCGTGACGCTGAGCGGCGTGGTCTCAGCCGGATATTTTCGCACGCTGCGGATTCCGATAATAGAAGGGCGCGATTTCGGCGAGCGGGACGAGAGGAGCAGTCCGCGCGTGGCAATCGTCAACGAAGCCGCGGCGCGATGGTTTTGGCCAGGCGAGGATGCGGTGGGAAAGGCGATCGAGTTTGGCGGCGAGAATCTGCCGGTCGAGATCATCGGCGTGGCGCGCAACTCGCATTACCGGAGCCTGGAGGATCTGCCGGAGCCGGTGGTGTATCTATCGATCGAACAGTATTATTTCCCCACGGCCGTCGTGTATGTGCATACGGCAGGCAAGCCGGACGCAGTGGCGGCGGACGTGCGGCGGCGGCTGCAGGCGCTCGACCGTAACGTGCCGCTCCAATCGGAAGGCGTGCGCACCACGATTCGCGATACTCTGTGGGCGCAGACGCTGACGGCGACCTTGCTGACGGGCTTCGGGCTGCTGGCGCTGCTGATGGCGGGCATCGGGGTTTACGGCGTGGTGGCGTACTCGGTGGAGCAGCGCGCACGGGAGTTTGGCATCCGCAGCGCGCTGGGCGCCACGCCATGGAGCATACGGGGGATGATTGTCCGGCAGTGCGCGTGGCTGGTGGCGGCGGGCGTGCCGGCGGGCCTACTCATATCGCTGGTCGCGGCGCGCGCGGTCCGCGGGATGTTGTTCGGCGTTGGCCCGTCCGACGGGGTGACCTTCATCCTCGCGCCCTCGATTCTGGCCGCGGTGGCGCTCGTCGCGTGCTGGATTCCCGGCGCGCGTGCGGCGCGGATTTCGCCGGCGTGCGCTCTTCGCGAGGAGTGAGAATGCAAGACCCGGCAGGTGCGGGCTATGCGAAGGGGTAAGCTGAAACGGTGAAGACGTTTTTCCATCTCGACATGGATGCCTTCTTCGTGTCCGTGGAAGAGCTGTTCGCGCCGGAGCTGAAGGGCAAGCCGGTGGTGGTCGGGGGCCGGCCGGACGAGCGGGGGGTGGTTTCGGCGGCGTCCTATGCGGCGCGGAAGTTTGGGGTGCATTCGGCGATGCCGCTGCGGACGGCACACAAGTTGTGCCCGCAGGCGATCTTCGTCGAAGGGCACATGGAGCGATATCGCGAATACTCGCACAAGGTCCACGAGGTGTTGTGCGGGTTCACGCCGCTGGTCGAGATGGCGTCGATCGACGAAGCGTATCTCGACATCACGGGCACGGAACGGCTCTACGGGCCACCGCTGCGGGCCGCGCACCTGCTGCACGAACGGGTGCAGGCGGCGACAAAGCTGAACTGTTCGATCGGGATCGCGGCGTCGCGGATGGTGGCCAAGATCTGTTCGGATCAGGCCAAGCCGAACGGCGTGCTGATGGTGATGCCGGGGCGCGAAGCGGCGTTTCTGGGGCCGCTCGACGTGCGGCGGATTCCGGGTGTGGGCAAAGTGAGCGAGAAGAATCTGCACGCGCTGGGAATTCGCAAGGTGCGCGACCTGGCCGCGCGCGACGAGACGTTCCTCGAAGAACATTTCGGCAAGCTGGGGCTGGCTCTGGCCGGCAAGGCGCAGGGGTTGGACGCGGGCGGCTGGTTCGACACCGAGATCGGCGCCGAGGATGGGCCGAAATCGATCAGCCACGAACACACGTTTACTGAAGACACGGCGGACGTGGCGCAGCTCGAAGCCACGCTGGCCAAGCTGTGCGAGATGGTGGGGCGGCGGCTGCGCGAGCATGGATTGACGGCGGGCACGGTGCAGCTCAAGCTGCGCTATACGGACTTTTCGACCATCACGCGGGCGCGCACGATGGAGCGGGCGACCGCGCTCGATACGGAATTGCTCGACGAAATCCGCGTGCTATTCCGCCGCAACTGGAAGGCGGGCGCGGCGGTGCGGTTGCTGGGCGTGCACGTTTCCGGCTGGTCGGAGGAAGGGACTCAAATGGATTTACTCGACGATCCGCGCCACGAGCGGTGGCAGCGCGCGACGGCCGCGGCGGACCTCATGCGCGACCGCTTCGGCGATTCGGCGGTCTCGCTGGCCGCCAGCCTGCGCGGCAAATTCCACGAACGCGCGCACGAAACGCCGCCGGGATTGCCGGGGAAGAAGAAGACGGGCCGGCCAAAATGAGGATTCGCCTGCCGATTATCGCTGCCCTGCTGTGCGTGGCGCCATTGAGCGGGGGTGGCGGCCAACCCGCGTCGCAGCCGTCTCAACCATCCGCGGTCCCCACACCGGCGCGGCCGGCGGAGGCGGAGAATTACGCCTGGAAGAGCGTGAAGATTGTCGACGGCGGCGATATGCCCAGCATTGTGATGCATCCTGGCGAAGCGGGATTGATGTACATCCGCGCCAACATCGGCGGCGCCTACCGCTGGAATTCCGCGGCGCAGCTCTGGATGCCCATCACCGATTGGATCAGCGGTGCGGACTGGAGCCTTTCGGGCGTGGAGAGCATCGCGGTGGATCCGACGGATGCGAGCCGGGTCTATCTGGCCGCGGGGATGTACCTTCGCTGGAGCCCCATTGACGCAGCTATCCTGATTTCGAGGAACCGGGGCAAGACCTTCGAGCGCGTCAATCTGCCGTTCATGATGGGCGGCAACGACACGGGGCAGCAGACCGGAGAGCGATTGGTAGTCAATCCCTTCGCTCCGGCACAGCTCTACCTGGCAACCCACCTGAACGGGCTGTGGCAGAGCGTGGACTATGGCGCAAGCTGGACGCAGGTGGCGAGGTTTCCGATTTCGTCCTCGACGGACGATGTCGGGTTGTCCTTTGTCCGGTTCGATCCCGTGCACGCAGGCACGATCTATGTTGGCGCGTATACGGGTGGAGTGTATCGCTCGACCGATGGCGGGGCGACCTGGCCGCGGATACCGGGCCAGCCGGGGAGTTTGGCGGACGGTGAGACGGCGCGCCCGATGCGCAGCGCGCTCGGCCCGGATGGCACGTTGTACGTGAGCTACGCCAACCGGGCCGGGCTGGCTGACATTAGCGGCGGGGCGGTGTACAAACTCTCTCCGGACGGCACGTGGACGAACATCACACCGGTCGATCCGCAGGGAGTCTCCGGTTACGGCTTCGTGGGGCTGGCGGCGGATCCGCGCCAAGCGGCGACCGTGATGGCGGCCACGTGGAACCGCTGGTATCCGACCGACACGATCTTCCGGTCGACGGACGGGGGCACGACGTGGAGCAGCCTTGCCGGCACTTCGTCGCGGGACGGCCGGCTATCGCCGTTCATCGATGCGGTGGGCGACCCGTTCGGCAACTGGATTTCCTCGATTGAAATCGATCCCTTCGACTCGAATCACGCACTCTACACAAACGGCTACACGGTGTGGGCGACCAACGACCTGACGAATGCCGATGCGGCGAAGACGGTCCATTGGACGATCGGGGCCAATGGAATCGAGGAGACGGCGGTGCTCGCGCTGGCTAGTCCGCCCACTGGAGCGCACCTGCTGAGCGGGATGGGAGACGTTTGCGGATACCGTCACGACGATTTCAACGTCTCCCAAAAGCCATTCTCGAATCCGTGGATGCAGGCGGTCTGGTCGCTCGACTTCGCGGCGTCGAACGCGTCGTTCGTCGCGCGCGTCGGACTGCTCGACTACAGCGGCAACGCTGGGGGTGCGTATTCATTGGACCAGGGGACAACCTGGAACCGGTTCGGCAGCAATGCCGCAGGCACCGCGGGCATTCCGGGCAACCCCTATTCCGACATGATCGCCGTCTCGGCCGACGCCAGGACTCTGCTCTGGGCGCCCAACGGCGCGCCGCCATCGTACTCGCGAGATTGGGGCAACACGTGGACCGCGTCAAAAGGAGCGGTGGCCGGGCTCTTCATCGCGTCGGATCGGGCGAATTCGAGCAAGTTCTATGGTTTCGACGGAGCGACGGGCACGGTGTACTCGAGCACGGATGGCGGCGCGACGTTCGCGGCCGCGGCGGCGCTGCCTCCCGACGCCGGCAGCACGATCACGAATGAGGCTCGCCCGCGGAGCGTGCCCGGCCGCGAAGGCGACGTCTGGCTTGCCCTGGCGAGCGGGTTGTACCACTCGACGGATTCGGCCGCCAGTTTCGCGCGGGTGGCGACGGTCGAGAGCGCGTCGCTGGTCGGGTTTGGAAGCCCGGCTCCGAACGCCGGGTATCCGGCGGTGTACCTGGTGGGGAAGGTGGGAGAGATCTACGGCATTTTCCGTTCCGACGATGGCGGCACGACGTGGACGCGAATCAACGACGGGAATCACCAATTCGGGTTGCTCAGCGCGATCACGGGCGATCCGCGAATCTATGGCCGGGTTTACCTGGGAACCTCCGGCCGGGGCGTCCTATACGGCGACAGTACGCGTCGCAACGAGCACTTGCCCCGGTGAGCCAGCGGCTCACTCGCGCTTGAGGTTGATGGTGCCGCGGCAGTTCTCGCTGTGGCAGCGGCAGGGGACGCGCTCGACGGTGTGCGGGAAACGGTAATCGATGGTCAATTCCTCGCCGGCGCGAATGGCGCGTTTGCTGAAGTAGAGGATGTGGCCCTTGACGACGTTGGCGCGGAGGTTGGGATCGCAACTGTGGTTGATGATCTCGGCGCCGGAACCGCCCACGGCGCCATCGAGGGTCCAATAGTCGTCGACGCTGAACAGGTAGGTGACCGATCCGCGGTCGCGGCGCTTGGCATCGCGGCGGTTGAGGCGCTCGCCGGTGTACTCGATTACCTTGCGGCGGGCGGGGATCGGTTCGAGCGCGTAGACGCCGCGCTGGTGGATCTTGGACTGGCGAATTTCCAGGCGGAAATTCGCGTACCGGGGGTCGATCGAGGGGGATGCGATAACGCGCGTGGCCATGGTTCTTCCGCAGTATAACCGACGGCTGGCGCGGCGCGTTATTTTTCGCTTGACAGGCGGCTTGTTTAGTACTAATTAATTAGTATGCGACCGCCAAGCACGACCCTGACCGGGCAGGAACTGGAGATCATGAAAATCGTCTGGGAGCGCGGCAGCTCGACCGTGCGCGAGGTATACGAGACGATGCTCGAACGCCGCAAGGTGGCCTACACCACGGTGATGACGATGATGAAGATCCTCGAGCAGAAAAAGTACCTCAAGAAAACGCAGGTCGAGCGCGCGCACGTCTACCGGGCGGCGCAGCCGAAGGGGAAGGTGATCGGGGCGATGGTGCGGGAGTTCGTCAACCGGGTGTTTAACGGGTCGGCCGAACCGCTGCTGGTGCACCTGGTGGAAGAGGGCGACCTGACGCGGGAAGACCTGGAGGAAATTGCACGGCTGCGCAAGCCGGGGAGGCATACATGAACACCGCTCTCGTCTGGAGTAATCTTCTGGCGTACAGCCTGCAGGTGGGGCTGCTGGTAGCAGTGGGGGCGTTCGTGCCGGCGCTGGTGCGGATGCGGGCGGCCGGCGCGCGGCTGCTCTACTGGCAGTTGCTGCTGGCGGCGTGCCTGCTGCTTCCCTGGGTGCGGCCGTGGCACCAGGAAGTGATCGTCGCGAGCGTGGCGGCGTCTACCGTCATCACCAGTGTGGCCGTGGCCGCGCCGGCGCCGTCGCACTTCCACATCGCGACGAGTGCCCTGCTGCTCTACCTGATTGCGGCGGGGGTGGTGGCGCGACTGGCGTGGCTGGGCGCGGGTTTCTGGCGATTGCGCCGTTACCGGCAGCGTGGCTGGCCGCTTGAAAACGCGGGCGTGTGGGCGGAGGTGCTGCTTTCAGCCGAGGTTTCGGCCCCGGTGACGTTCGGCTGGCGGCGGCCGGTGATCCTGCTGCCCGAGCGATTTCCGCAACTGAGCGAGCCCATCCGGCAAGCCATTCTGTGCCACGAAAACCTGCACGTGGAGCGGCGCGACTGGCTGTTCACGGTGGGCGAGGAACTGGTGCGCGCCGCGCTGTGGTTTCATCCGGCCATCTGGTGGCTGCTGGCCGAGATTCAATTGGCGCGCGAGCAGGCGGTGGATGCGCGGGCCGTCGAGATCACCCAGTCGCGCGACCCTTACGTGGATGCGCTGCTCGAAATGGCCGGTGCGCGCCCGGAGCCGGACCTGGCGCCCGCGCCGTTGTTCCTGCGCAAGAGGCATTTGAAACAGAGAGTGGTCGAAATCGTTCGGGAGGCAAGAATGTCGAAGACGCGATGGATCTCCGCGATGGCCGTGAGCGTGGTCTTTCTGGCCGGCGCGTGCTGGTTGGTAACCGGGGCGTTTCCCCTATCGGCGGAGCCGCAGGTGGTGACGGAGGCGCAGCCGGATGCGGCGGGCGGAATTGGAGCGGGTGCCGGCAGCGGAGTCGGCGCGGAGTCGTCGAAGGACCCAGACCGCAAGACGTTGCAGGAGTTGTATGCGCGCCATCCGTCGCCCTTCATGAACCGGGTAATCCGGCGAGTCGTTGTGAGCGGGCTCTCCGAGCAAGCGAAGGCCGACCTGCTGGCGCGCCTACCGGTCCACGTTGGCGATCGATTGACCCAGGACGCGATGATCGAGGTCCATTTGGCGGTCGCCAAGTTCGACATGAAGCTGGGCATCGCCATCGCCCCGGAGGAGGACCAGGTCGCGATGCAGATTGGGCCACAGGACTCGCTGGAGCTTGGACTCCACCCCGACATCCACAGCTCCGGCGTGCAGCCCGGAGCGCAGGTGGAGACGGCGGGCGTGGCGGAGCCCAGCGTACTGCGTAGTGTGAGCGTGAGCGGGATCTCCGACGCTGCGAAGGCCGATCTGCTGGCGCGGCTGCCGGTGCATGTGGGGGATACACTGCCGGGCGACACTTCGAGCGTGATGAAAAAGGTTCACCAAGCTGTCGCGGAGATAGACCCGCGTCTGCGCGTCGCGTCCCTCGTGGGCAATGGCCGGGCCGAGATCACGATCACAGTGCCCGGCAGCGCGGGCCAGGTGAACGTGGTCGCCAACGGCCAACTTCTGAACCTGATCTCGTCGGTGAAGCCGGTTTACCCTTCGCTGGCGAAGTTCGCTAAGGTATTCGGCACTGTACGGCTCGCCGCCACGGTTGGTAAAGACGGGCGGGTGCGGGATCTCAAGGTCATTAGCGGCCATCCGCTGCTGGTACAAGCGGCGCTCGACGCGGTCGCGAAATGGGTCTACTCGCCTCCCGTCGTCAACGGCCAGCCGGCGGAGGTGAGCACGGAGATCAACATCGAGTTCTCGCTGCCGCCGTCGGGAAACGCCGGCGTGCAGGGACAGGCTGAAGGCAACGCTGGCGTGAACATTCACAACGAACCGCCGTGGACCCAGGCGCCCGCGGATCTCCCTCCGGCATTAAGTGAAAATGGCGCGCGCCCGCCGCGTCTGGTTTCGAGCGTCCCGCCGGAGTTCCCACTGGCGGCGAAGGAAGCCCACGTCGAGGGGACTGTGGTGCTTTCCGCAACCATCGACAAAAGCGGCACGGTGAGGGATGTAAAGGTCGTCAGCGGCCATCCGTTGCTGGTGCAGGCGGCAATCGACGCGGTCAAGCAGTGGGTCTATCAGCCCGCCCTGGTCAACGGCGAACCCGCGGAGGCGCGGACCACCGTGAAACTCAGCGTCGCGCAAGCGTCGAGCGAGAGCGCCCAGCCGCCACAGCGGATTCGCGTGGGAGGGAATGTGCAGGCGGCTAACTTGATCACGCGGGTGAATCCGCGCTATCCGCCGGAGGCGAAGAAGGCGGGCATTCAGGGAACGGTGAGGCTGCAGGCCATCGTGTCAAAGGACGGAACGGTGCAGGATCTGCAGGTATTGAGCGGCGAACCGCTGCTGGCGGAGTCGGCGTTGGACGCGGTCAGGCAGTGGGTCTACAAGCCGACCTTGTTGAACGGCCAACCGATGGAAGTGGAGACCGTGATCGACATCAACTTCACGCTGCAATAGCGGCGGGGCGGGCTCGGCCGAGAAGAAAGGTCGAGAGGAATCTCGACCCTGCACGCTGGAAAGCGTGCGCCACGATTACGGCTTTCATCGGCGCTTATGGAGCCGCGCTGACGCTTTCATTCCCCGCGGAGCTTGGAGGCGATGGCAGCGCCTCTGGCGAATTCTGCTTGAAGCTGGCGGGTGCGGAGGTTTTCGCGCAGGTGCTCGAGCTTCTGAATGTAGAAGCCTAGAGCGCGGTCGATGTGGTCGGCGTTGGTGGCCAGGATGTCGCGCCAGAGATCGTAGGAACTGAGCGCGAGGCGGGTCATATCGAGGACGCCGGGGCCGGCGACTTCAAGTTGCGCGCCGGCGGGAAGGCGGTCGGCGAGGGTGGCGGCGAGCGCGGTGGAGGCGAGCTGCGGCAGGTGCGACGTCATCGCCACGAGTTGGTCGTGCTGGTCGCAATCGAGCGTGACGAGGCGGGCGCCGAAGCGGCCGAGCCAGGCGAGGAAATCGCGTGCGGCGGGGGTTGCGAGTTCGGCGGCGGCGTCATCTGGCGTGAGCACCCAGGTACGTCCGCGGAAAAGACCGGCCTCAGCCGCTGAGGCACCGCGCTTTTCCTTGCCGGCCATCGGGTGGCCGCCGAGGAACTGGCCGCGGGTGATGGTCTGGCGGGCGAGATCCACGATTTCGCACTTGGTGCTGCCGGCGTCGGTCACGAGAGCGCCGGGCTTCAACAGCGGGTCGAGATGGCGGATGGTATCGAGGATCCGGCCGATGGCTTGCGAGAGAAAGACGAGGTCGGCGGTGGCGACGGCTTCGGCG
The DNA here is from genome assembly GCA_003157745.1 of Bryobacterales bacterium. GTDB lineage: Bacteria > Acidobacteriota > Terriglobia > Bryobacterales > Bryobacteraceae > Bog-375. The sequence continues at coordinate 61,660 of PMKM01000012.1, forward strand.
AGCGGCGCGCCGCGATCGATGGCGCCGGCGGCGACGGCTTCGGCGATGGCGCGCGGCGAACTGACGCCGACGATGGCGCCACGAAATCCGGCCTGGCGCAGGGCCAGGCCAAACGACGCGCCGATCAAACCGGTCCCGACAATTGCTACGTTCTGCATGAAATGTCTAGTGTAGCGCTGCTCCGGCGTATGCCGAAAGGAGTACGGGCAGGCTAAAGCGTGCCCTACCGGCGGATCATTGCATACGCTGCTGTATTCAGATACAGTAGTGAATGTGAACAAGCAGCGCCTGACGCGTCTGGAGAGCCAGCAACGGACGCGGGTGAAACTGGTGGAAGCGGCGGAACGGGTGTTCGTGCGGGCGGGTTTCGACGCCGCGTCGGTCGAACACATCGCCGCGTCGGCCGGCTTCACGCGTGGGGCCTTCTACTCGAATTTCAAAAGCAAGGACGAGATCTTCCTGGCGCTGCTCGACCGGAGACGCATCGACAGCGAGACCGCCCTGAACGCCATTTTCCAGGCGAAGCGGGATGCGCACGCGCGTTTCCGGGCTGCCCGCGATTGGTACGCGGATCAATGGCGGCAGCGAAACTGGAGCGTGCTCGAGGCCGAGTTCAACCTGTGCGCCCTGCGCCAGCGCTCGCTCGCCAAACGGTTGAGCGCGCTGTGGCGGCAGGAAGTGGAAGCCTATTCCGCCTTCCTCGCGCAGTATTTCTCGGACGCCGGATTGACCCCGGCCGAAAACCCACGGGCCATCACGCTCGCGCTGCTGGCCGCGGCAAAAGGGTTCGGGATGCTGGCGCTGCTGCCCTCCGGCGCGGTGATCGAATCCACCATCGCCCACTCGAGCGCGCTGACATTCAACCGCCTGGTGCCGGCGCCGCCAGCGGCAAAGCGGGGCCGTAAGAAGAAGGGGTAATTCGTGAATCGTAACGTTCTGGTTTTGATTTCTCTCGCCGGCATGGCGGTATCGTGCTCCTCGCAGAAGGAAGCGCCGGCCGCGGAGGCCGCTATTCCCGTCAAGGTGGGCGGCGTCCGCCGCATACACACCGCGCAGACGGTTCCGGTGAGCGGGTCGGTGGTGTCGTGGAAGGACCCGTCGAACGTCGCGTTCGTGGTTTCGGGCAAAGTGGTCGAGGCCGGACCGCGGGAGGGCGACGCGGTCGCGCAGGGGCAGGTGCTGGCGCGGATCGATCCGGCGGATTACACGCTGGCGGTGGAGGCGGCCGAAGCGCAGTTGGCGGCCGCGGTCGCGGTGCTCGATAAGGCGGACGCTCCGGCGCGGCCGGAGGTGCTCGAACAGGCGCGGATTGCCTTCGAGCGGGCGCAGGACGAATACCGGCGGATGAAGCAGCTATACGAATCGAAGAGCCTGGCGCCCAATGACTTCCATAAATACGAAGCCGCCTACGAGGCGGCCGGGCAGCAGTACAAACAGGCGCAAGCGGGCGCGCAGAAGGAAGATCGCGCGCAGGCCCGCGCCACGCGCGATGCGGCGCAGGCGGCCTTGGGTCTGGCGCGCAAGCGGTTGGCGGACGCGACGCTGCGCTCGCCCTGGAACGGGTTTGTCTCGATGCGGTCGGTGCAGGTGGGCGAGATGGCCAGCGCCGGGCACGCGGTTTTCCAGATCGTGGAACTGGATCCGGTGGAAATCACGGTGGGCGTGCCGGAGACCGACGTTCACCTGGTACGGCTCGGGCAGACGGCCGCGGTTCAGGTGCCGGCGCTCGCGGGCGAGGCGTTCGCTGGCGTGGTCAAACTGATCAACGTGGCGGCGGACCCGACCACGCGCACGTACATGGTCCGCATACGCGTTCCGAACCCGGAGCACACGCTGCGGGTGGGCATGATCGCCGAAGCGCAGATCCGGAGCGACCGCATGCTGGATGCGATCACCCTGCCCGGCGAGGCGGTGGTCCACGATCCGCAGGGAGCCTCCATCGTGTTCGTCTACTTCCCGCAGCAGAAGCGCGTGTACGCGAAGCGCGTCGAAACGGGAACGATGTACGGGAGCGAAATGCAGATCAGGAGCGGCCTCGCGGGCGACGAGTTGGTGGTGGTGGCCGGGCAGGAACGGCTGCGCGATGGCGTGACGGTGACCGCCGTGGAGGAGCAGTAGCCTCATGAACCCGGTCAAAGCTTCACTCCGCTATCCGCTCGTTTCCGCCATCCTGGCCACGATGGCGGTGGCGGTCGGCATCCATGCGTTTCTCGTCATGCCGCGCACCGAGGACCCCAGCATTACGATTCGCCAGGGGCTGGTGCTGGCCGCCTATCCGGGGGCCACTTCCGCGCAGGTGGAACAGCAGGTGACGCGCAAGCTCGAAGAGCACATTTTCAAATTCCCCGAAGTGCGCAAACAGAAAACCTATTCGACGAGTCGGCCGGGACTGGTGACGATCAAGGTCGAACTGGAGGAGAACGTCAAGAACGCCGATCAGTTCTGGGCCAAGCTGCGCTTCGAGCTATTGCAAACCGCGCTCACCGAGTTGCCGTCCGGCGTGCGCGGCCCGATCGTCAATTCCGATTTCGGCGACACGGTCGCCATGCTGCTGGCGATTCACGGCAAGCGCTACGGCTACCGCGAACTGCGCGATTATGCCGATCGCATTCAGGACGAGCTGCGCGGCGTGCGCAACGTGGGCAAGCTGGCAACGTACGGCGAACAGGACGAGCAGATCTGGATTTCGAGCAGTCTGGAGCGCATGTCGCAATACTTCGCCGACCCTCTACGCGTGATGCAGTCGCTACAGCAGCGCAACGTCATTCAGAGCGCGGGCAATCTCGAAACCGGCGGCGAGCGAATTCCATTGCGGGCGACGGGGGCGTTTACGACCGAGGCGCAGATCGGCAGCGTGCTGGTGGACGTTTCGCGCACGGGACAACCGGTGTATATACGCGATTTCGCCAGCGTCGAGCGGCGCTATCAGGACCCGTCGTTCGTGGTCCGCTACGATGGCGAGCCGAGCGTGCTGCTTTCGGTCGAGATGCAGAAGGGCAAGAACATCGTGCAGTTGGGCGATTCGCTCGGCGTCGTGTTCGAACGCCTCTCGGCGCTGCTGCCGCCGGACATTCACGTCGATCCGATCGCCAATCAGCCGGCCGTGGTCAAGACGCGCATCACGGATCTGAGCCGAGAATTCCTGTTGGCCATCGGCGCGGTGATTCTGGTGACGATCATTCTGCTGCCGTTCCGCGTGGCCATCATCGCGGCGGTGGCAATTCCGGTCACGGTGATGACGTCGCTCGGAGTGCTCGATGCGATCGGAATTCAACTGCATCAAGTGTCGATCGCGGCGCTGATCATGGTGCTCGGCATCGTGGTCGACGACGCGATCGTGATCGCGGATAATTACGTCGATTGCCTGGACCGGGGAATTCCCCGCCCCGACGCTGCCTGGCAATGTGTGCGCGAAGTGCTGGTGCCGGTGCTGACGGCGACGCTGACCATCATCGCGTCGTTCCTGCCGCTGCTGATTCTGAGTGGGTCGGTAGGCGAGTTTATCAGCGCGCTGCCGGTGACGGTGGCGGTTGCGCTGAGCGTGTCCTTCCTGGTGGCGACGCTGATCACGCCGCTGCTGTGCCGCTTCTTCATTCGCCAGGGGCTGCATTCGCACCTGACCGAAGAGCAGAAACAAAAGACCACCATGCTCGACCGGTTGCAGAGCGTGTACAACTGGCTGATCGTGTTCTTCATGAAACGCAAGCCGCTGGCCATTCTATTGGGCCTGGCCGCGGTGGCGGGGGGCGTGCTCATGTTGAAGACCGTGCCGCAGCAGTTCTTTCCCTCGGCCGAGCGCAACCAGTTTGTGATCGACGTCTGGATGCCGCGCGACGCGCGGATCGAAGCCACGACGGAGACCATGGGGCGCATCGAGCGGGCGCTCGGCAGCCGCGCGGAAGTCGCGCACTACGCCGCGTTCGTCGGCCAGAGCGCGCCGCGATTCTATTACAACGTGAGCCCGCAGGACCCGGACCCTGCCTACGGCCAGTTTATCGTCAACACCAAAGAAGAAAAGGAAACACCCGCGCTGGTGGCCGACCTGCGCCGCAGCCTGGCGGGCGTGGCGCCAGAGGCACTGGTGATCGTCAAGGAGCTGCAACAAGGGATGACGATGGAGGCGCCGGTCGAGGTGCGCATTTCCGGTTACGACGTCGCCGAGTTGCAGCGGATCGGCGCACGGGTCGAGGAGATTCTGCACCGCGTTCCGTATGCGCAATCGATTCACAACGACTATTTCGGCGACTCCGGCCTGGTGGACGTGGACATCGATACGGAGATTTCCAACCGCCTGGGATTGACCAACGCCTCGGTTTCGACACTGCTGGCCGGCGCGTTCAGCGGAGCGCCGATCGGCACGTTTTGGGAGGGCAACCGCGCGGTGACGATTCTGCTCCGCCTGGATGCCGAGCGCCGGGATTCGTTTGAAGACGTGCGCAACGCCTACGTGCCTTCGGCGATTACGCACTCGAGCGTGCCGCTGCGCTCGATCGCCACGCTCGCGCCCGCCTGGCAGACCAGCCGCATCGTGCGGCGCAACGGAGTGCGCACGCTGACGGTACGCGCGTTCCCGGAGCGCGGCCACTATGCCTCCCAGATCCTGAGCGCGATCGACCCGCAGGTGAAGGCGCTCGCGCTTCCCGACGGCTACCATTTCGAATACGGCGGCGAAGTCACCAATCGCGACGAGACCTTGCCCATGATGACCGAGGCGCTCGGGATCAGCCTGGTGGCGATTTTCCTGGTGCTGCTGATGCAATTCCGCAATCTCTCCGAGCCGCTGCTGGTGATGTGTTCGATTCCGCTCGCCATGTTCGGCGCCATGCTGGGCCTGGCGCTGACGCACAATCCGTTCGGCTTCACGGCGTTCACGGGGATGATCGCGCTGTCCGGAATCGTGGTGCGGAACGCCATCATCCTGGTCGATTACACGAACGAAAAACTGCGCGAGGGGCATTCGCTCGAAGACGCGGCGGTCGAAGCCGGCGAGCGCAGACTGCGGCCCATCTTCCTGACCACAATGGCCGCCGCGGTGGGAGTTACGCCAATGATTATTTCCGGATCCAGTTTGTGGAGCCCGCTCGCGAGCGTGATCGCGGTTGGGTTGATCTCTTCCATGTTCTTCACGCTGATCGTGGTGCCGGTGCTGTTCGTGCTGGTGAAAGCGCGCCAGGCAAGGCCCGCGGCAACGGTGGTCGCGGCGCTGCTGGCATGTGCGATGCTCGCCGCGCCGGCGCACGCGGCCGCCAGAAAGATCACGCTGCAGGAGGCGGTGGATCTGGCGCTGCACCAGAACGCGGCGTTGAAGATCGCCCGCGCTCGGGTTCGCGAAGACCGGCAAAAAGAGGTCACCGCGCGCGCCGACTATTTTCCGCAGTTGTCGAACAACAGCAACCTGATGGGCGTCTCGGACCGGGAACTGGTGACGATTCCCGCCGGCAGCCTGGGCTCGATTCCCGGCCTGGGCGCCTTTCCGACACAAAATATCGCGCTCGACCAGGGATCGCCCACGGTGTTTCTGAGCAACACCACGCTCGGCCAGCCGTTGACGCAACTCTTCAAGATACATGCCGCGAATGACGTGGCCACCGCGGGCCGGCGGGTTACCGAAGCGGATCTGGCGAAGGACGAAGACGCGGTGGTTTATGGCGTGCATCAACTCTATTACGGCCTGCTCGCGGGCCGTAAGCAGATCGAGGTGGAGCGGGCGGAAGTAGCCGCCGCCGAATTGACGCTGCGCGAAGCCCGCGACGCTGTGGATGTGGGCAACACGCTCGAGGTGACCGTGGTTGGCGCGCACGCCGCGCTGTTGCACAGCCAGCAGGCGCTGCTGGCGGCCGAGAATCAGGCATCGGATCTGACGGCGGAACTGGACGACGCGCTGGGCCTGCCGCTCGACATGGAGCTAGACCCGGCGGGCGTGGAGGCGACGCCCGATGCCAAGCTGCCGCGCCAGCAGTATCTCGAAGCGGCGCTGGCGCGCAACCCGGAAGTTGCGGCTGCCAGGGAAACCGTGGCGAAGGCGCGCAGCGGCGTACGCGCGGCTGAGTACGAATTCATCCCCGACATCGACGCCTTTGCCCGGCATACCTATCAAAGCGGGGTGCCGTTTGTGGCGCACAACTTCGGCACTTTCGGATTGCAGATGACGTGGACGATTTTCGATTGGGGAAAGCGCAAGGGCGTGGTCGGCCAGCGCGACGCGCAACTGACGCAAGCCGAGGAGAACCTGCGGCGCGTCACGGACCGCGTCGCGGTGGATGTGGACAAGGCGTACCGGAAGCTGGAACAGAGCCACCGGATGATCGCGGTCGCCGCCGAAGCGTTGGCGCTGCAGATGGAGAGCGAGCGGCTTACGGCCAATCGGTTTCAGGCGGGCGTGACCTCGGCGGCCAAGCAGTCGCAGGCCGTCGCCGCCACTGGGAAAGCGGAACTGGACGAACTGCAGGCCCGCCTGGCACACGAATTAGCCTTGGCGGAGATCGACCGCATCGCCGGCCTCCGGTCGCGCTGATCCGGCAGACGGCGGGATGACGGGACGGCGGCCAAAGCCGTATCCTGTCTCTAGCGATAAGTTATATTTAGCTAGACGCATGGATCGCATAGGTCGGTACAAGATCGTTCGGGAATTGGGGCGCGGCGCGATGGGCGTGGTGTATCACGCCATCGATCCGAACATCGGCCGGCCGGTGGCGATCAAGACCATTCAGTTCGGCGCGGAGCGCAATCCGGGCGAGCAGGAGCGCCTGCGCGAGCGCCTGTTCCGCGAGGCGCGTTCGGCGGGCATACTCTCGCACCCGAGCATCGTCACCATCTACGACGTGGATCAGCAGGACGACCTGGCCTTCATCGCCATGGAATTCGTGGATGGGCCGACGCTCGACCAGATCCTGTCGGCGCCGCGGGCGATCGATCCGGAGCGCATGTTCCGCCTGCTGATGCAGACGGCGGGCGGGCTCGATTACGCCCATCAAAAGGGCATTGTACACCGCGATATCAAGCCGGCCAACATCATGATCGCGGCCGATGGCACGGCCAAGATCACCGATTTCGGGATTGCGAAAATCACCACGTCCGAGCAGCTCACGATGACTGGCTCGATCGTCGGTACGCCGCACTACATGTCGCCCGAACAGGTGCAGGGCGAGGCAGTGGACGGTCAATCGGATCAATTCTCGCTGGCGGTGATCGCCTACGAGATGTTGACGGGGGAAAAACCATACGCGGGCGAGCATCTCACCACGGTGGTTTATAAGATCGTGGCGGAGGAGCCGCGGCCGCCGCACAAGTTGAACCCGAGCCTGGCCGGCCCCATCGAAGAGGTGCTCTACAAAGGGCTGGCGAAGAAGCCGGATCAGCGGTATGCCACCTGCCGCGAGTTTGTCGTTCGCTTGGAAAAGGCCTGCGCGGCGTCGCGCGCCTGGAAGCCGCTGCCGCGGGGCGGCGCGTTGAACGAGCCGACGCTGGTGGGTGCCCTGCCCCCGCCCGCCCGGCGCGCGCGCAGCGCCGACGCGAGCGTCACGGGAACGCGGCACACTCGGTCGAGGGCCGGATTCCTGCCCTTCCTGGCGGCGATTCTGGTGGTGGCGGCGCTGCTGGTGCTGGTGGTCAAGCAAGCCGGGCCGTGGCTGTCGCCGGGTGGCCATACACACGCGGCCGCCGGCACCACCACCGCCACGGAAACCAAGCACGCAGGGCCGCAGAGGCAAACCGCGCCGGAGTATTCGGCGCCGTCCGCGAACGCGGAGCGCAAACCGAGCCCGGTGGCCGCGGCTGGCGAGCAAGCCAAACTGCCTGGTGCGCCGGCTGCTTCGGCGGCGCAGAAGCCGGACGAGTTGCCGCCGCCCCCTCCGCCTCCGGCGAACAAGAGCGCGCCCGTGTTGCCTCCGGAGCCGGCCGAAGTGACCGTAATCACCAGTCCGGCGGGAGCCACGGCGACGCTCGACGGCAGGCACGAAACCGCCTGCTCGACGCCGTGCTCGCTCGATGCCGCGGCCGGCACGCACGTCGTTTCGATCGCCCTGGCGGGTTATCAAACCGAGCAGCGAAGAGTGGCCGTCGGCGGCGGACCGATGGAACTTCCGATGGTGATTCTGCACGCCACCCAGGGCACGCTCTGGGTAACCAGTGCGCCGGCCGGCGCGGCGATTACGATCAATGGCAAGCGATTCCCGCAGGTCACCCCGGCGCAGATACCGCTGCCGCCCGGATCCTATAGCGTCCTGGTCGAAAAGGACGGCGCGCGGAAGACCTCGGCGCTCGACCTGCACAATGGCGAAACCAAGGTGCTGAAACTGTCGCTGAACCAATAGAGCAACCGGGCGAGATTCCATCCCGAGCCAGGGGAAGCGGAACAAAGCCGAGAAGCCTGTTGGATTTTTGTCCGGGTCTGCCAATGCCTATGGCTGGATTCTGCATGGGGCCCGGTCGTCTGGTACCATCCACAAGGCGCGTAGAAGAGAGGATTCGGGTCTGGCGCCCACTATCCTCCCAGGATGACTCCAGGGCGTTCTCTAATTGGACTGCGCGGCGCGCGAACCGGCCTGCGCGCGGCGGCACTGTTATTGGTTCTGTGCTCGACGGGATCGGCGCAGTATGTACTGACGGAGTATCCGGGGGCAACCAGCCCTTGGGGGATTGCCGCAGGGCCGGACGGCAACTTGTGGTTCACCGACTATCCATCCTCGATCGGGCAAATCGCCCCGGCCGGAGTCGTGATCGAATTCCCCGCCGGCACTTCGTCCGCGAGCCACCCGCTTGGCATCGCGGCGGGGCTGGATGGCAACCTCTGGTTCACCGAAATGGCCGGCAACGCGATCGGCTGCATCACGACCACGGCTGGCATAACGGGCACGGCTGGTACTGTCACAGAGTATTCCACAGGCCTGTCAGCGAACAGCCAACCGTACCAGATCGTAGCCGGACCGGACGGCAATCTCTGGTTCACGGAACAGACCGGCAACCGGATCGGGAGCATTACCACCGCTGGCGTGATTACCGAATACGCCACGCTGACGCCGAAAAGCAATCCCTACGGGATTGCGGTGGGAACGGACGGCAACCTGTGGTTCACGGAGTGGAATGGCGGCAGGATCGGGCGGATCACTACCGCTGGGGTCGTTACCGAATACTCGGCGGGCCTGTCGGCGGGGATGATTAACCTGACGGGGATCGCGGCGGGACCGGATGGCAACCTGTGGTTTGCCGAGGGGACCGGCAACCGGATCGGGAACATCACGACCGATGGCGTCGTCACCGAGTACTCGGCGGGTTTGTCGGCTGCAAGTTTTCCCAACGGGATCGTGGCGGGAGCGGACGGCGCGATGTGGTTCACGGAGGAATCGGGCTCACGGATTGGCCGCATCACCACGGACGGCACGATCACGGAATACTCGAGCGGCCTGACGAAGTTCAGCAGCCCGGTCGGGATCGCCCTGGGGCCGGACGGCGCCATATGGTTCACGGAGGGCAGCAGCGGACGGATCGGGCGCATCGCCCGCGTGGGACCGTGGATCGACACGGGCGGCGTTTTGAGCGCAGCCAGCAATATGGCCGGACCGCTTGCACCGGGCGAGATCGTGTCGATTTTCGGGAGCCTGCTGGGTCCGGCGACGCCCGAGTTCCTGACACTGGACGCGACGGGCAAGATCAAAACATCGCTCGGCGGCGTGACGGTCAGCTTCGGCAGCCACCTGGCACCGCTAGCTTACGTGGGTCCGAACCAGATCAACGCTATCGTGCCGTACGAAGTGGCCGGCAGTCCGTCGGCAGCGGTCGCGGTGACGTACGAAGGCAAGACATCGAACAAACCCGTTCTGCAGTTCGTCGCCACAGCGCCGGGGATCTTCACTCTGAATCCCGGCGGCAAAGGTCCGGGCGCCATACTGAACCAGGACAATTCACTCAATACCGAGCAGACGCCAGCGGCGGCCGGCACTGTGATCCAGATGTTTGTAACTGGAGAAGGGTTGACTACCCCCGCGCAGGCAACCGGGACGATAACTCCGTTGAATACGACGGGCAGCGGGCCGATTACTCCGGCGCCGCAGGTCGCGGTCGCGGTGTGGATCGGCGGCCAGCTTGCGCAGCAATGGTTCGCCGGCGAAGCGCCGGACGCCGCGGCCGGCCTGTTACAGGTGAACGCGGAGATACCGGCGAGCGCGAGTTCCGGCGCTAATTCGATTACGGTGCAAGTGGGCAGCGCGATCAGCCAGAACGGCGTGACGGTGTGGGTGCAGTAAGTACTCGTATTGGAAGCGCTTCAACGTAGTCGCCCACCCACTGGTAGCCCGCCCGGCGCCACTGCGCCGCCATGCAAGCTACACTCCTCAGCCGGGCGACGGACTCCCCCCAAGTTGGACTAACTTCCCGCACCACCCCGCACCACCACGCTGTGCTGTGCCTTTGCGTGCTAATGATATACTAATCCGGAACTCTGAAATCACGGAGGAAATCAGACTTCATGAGGAATCGGACGTATCTCTTCGGCGCGGGCCTGTTACTGGCTCTGTGCTCGGCCGCATCGGCCCAATATGCGATTACGGAGTATCCGGGGGCGGTCTCGCCATACGTAATCACGGCCGGGCCGGACGGCAACTTGTGGTTCGCAGATGGAGCGAACAACGCGATTGGCCGCATCACGCCAGCAGGCGTCGTCACGGAGTTCCCGGTGCTCACCGCGAAGGCGTTTCCCTTCGGGATCACCGCCGGCTACGACGGCGCCCTCTGGTTCACCGAGCTCAGCGCCAACCAGATCGGGCGCATCACTACCGCCGGAGTAGTCACCGAGTATGCGACCGGCCTGACGGCGAAAAGCGCGCCTTACTCGATTGCAGCCGGGCCGGACGGCAACGTCTGGTTCACGGAACAGAGTGGTCCGCGCATCGGCCGCGTGACCATGCAAGGGGTCATCACGGAGTTCGGAACGGGCTTGGCGGCGGGTACCAACACCTACGGGATAATCGCCGGGCCGGACGGCGCACTCTGGTTCACGGATTTCAACAAGTCCAAAATCGGACGCATCACCACTTCCGGCGTCATCACCGAATACTCGACGGGCCTGACGGCGGGCTGCCAGCCGGCCGGGATCACGGTGGGACCGGACGGCGCGCTGTGGTTCGGCGAGGCGGCCGGCAACCGGATCGGGCGCATCACCATGGCCGGCGCGATCACCGAGTATTCCACCGGGATGAGCGCGCCGAGCAACACCGCCGGGATCGCGGTGGGGGCTGATGGCGCGCTGTGGTTCGCCGATGATCGCGCCAACAAAATCGGGCGCATCACTACGGCCGGCGTGATCACCGAGTACTCGACCGGGCTCACGGCGCAGGCCGGCATCAATGGGATCGCGGCCGGGCCGGACGGCAACATCTGGTTCACCGAAGACATCGCCGGCAAGATCGGGCGCGTTGCCATCCCCGTTCCATATGAGATCACGGAATTCCCCGGCGCGGGCTCGCCCTACGCGATCACCAACGGACCGGACGGCAATCTTTGGTTTGTCGATGGACACAGCAACGCGATTGGCCGCGTCAACACCGGCGGCGCGATCAAGGAATTCCCGCTACCAACGGCGAGCTCCAGACCGTTCGGAATCGCGGCGGGAGCCGACGGTAACCTCTGGTTCACCGAACAAGCCGCCAACCAAATCGGGCGCATCACCACTGCGGGCGTGGTCACGGAGTTCTCGAACGGCATGACGGCAAAGTGCAATCCGTCCTGGATCACGGCTGGACCGGACGGCAACCTGTGGTTCACGGAACAGAATAACGCCCGGATCGGGCGCATCACCACTGCGGGCGTCATCACCGAGTTTGGCGCAGGTTCGGCCAAGGGAGGCAGCATCTACGGGATCGTCGCCGGACCCGACGGAGCTCTCTGGTTCGGCGATATCGGTAACAACGCCATTGGGCGCATCTCCACTTCCGGCGCAATCACGGAGTACTCGAACGGCATGACGATTGGCGCTTCGCCGTGGGCGATTGCGGTCGGGCCGGATGGCGCGCTTTGGTTCACTGAGTGCGGTGGCCCACGGATCGGGCGTATCACCACAAGCGGCGCTATCACGGAGTTCCCCGGCGACATGGCTCCACAGAGCTACCCCGAAGGCATCACGGCTGGACCGGACGGCGCGCTCTGGTTTACCGAGCTTCACTCCAACCGGATCGGGCGCATCACCACAAGCGGCCTCTTCACCGAATACTCGAACGGACTCACGCCGCAAGCCGGCATCCAAGCAATCGTGGCGGGGCCGGACGGCAACCTCTGGTTCACCGAAGATGGCGCGGGCAATATCGGGCGCGTCGAACTTCCTGGAGCCTGGATCACGACCGGCGGTATCGTGAATGCGGCCAGCTACGTTTTGGGGCAGCCGGTTTCGCCGGGTGAGATCGTCTCGATCTTCGGGAAATCGCTTGGTCCGGCTGCGGGCGCGACACTGACGCTCGACGCGACGGGGAAGGTTGCCACTTCGCTCGGCGGCGTGTCCGTTAGCATTGGCGGCCACGCGGCCCCGCTTGCCTACGTGGGCGCGGGACAGATCAACGCCATCGTACCGTACGAGGTCGCCGGCAGTGCGGCCGCCGCCGTGCAGGTGACTTACGGTGGAGCGACATCGAACCAGGCCGCCCTGCAGGTGGGCGATACCGCGCCGGCCATTTTCACCATGAACGGCAGTGGCACTGGCCCGGGCGCGATTCTCAACTTCGACAACTCGCTCAACACTCAGCAGAACCCGGCGGCGAAGGGCAGCGTGGTCCAGCTCTTCATGACCGGCGAAGGCTTGACCACGCCCGCGCAAGCTACTGGTGCGGTGACGCCTGTGAATAGCGCCTTTCCGTACACGCCACAGGCTGAGGCGGCGCCTTTGGTAACGATCGGCGGTTTGACCGCGAAGGTCGAATGGAGCGGCGAAGCGCCATATATGGTGGCCGGCATTCTGCAGGTGAACGCCCACATTCCCGCCACTGCGGCCTCCGGTGCGAACTCGATCACCGTGCAGATGGGCAAGAACCTCAGCCAAAACGGCGTGACGGTGTGGGTGAAGTAGGGGCGCGCCGAACGAGGTTGCGAGCTGAGATCGCCGCTGGGCCGGTTAGAGCCGGCGCGCGGTGGCCGTGCCGTTTCGCACTGGAACCAAGGCTCCCCGTACGGTAAGTACAATTGCGCTGAAACGTTGGCTCCGCCGCGCGGTCCAATCTGTATGGACGCCCTTCGGCAGAGACGGGGGACAATCTAATTGGTTGCGGCACGGTTCTTTGTCTGCCTGCAGCTATTGGATTGGGCGACGACGCTTCTGGGATTGCACCTGGGTGCGGCGGAAGCCAGCCCCTTTGTGCGGCTGTTAATACAGGCGGGCCCTGCCGTTGGCGTCACCATCTCCAAGATTGTGGCGCTTGGTCTCGGCGGTTTCTGCGTGCATACGAGGAGGTTCGGCCTGCTGCGGCTGGCTTCCTACTGGTATGGCGGTGTGGTCGTCTGGAACGTGGCTATTCTGCTGGCCTTGCCCGGCCACATGGGTTTCTAGTCCGCCGCGCCGGCGGATGTCACGCGTAAAGCGACGTGGCGCGCCACCGCCGGGCCGCTTGCTATACTGTATCTTCAAGTCCCCAATTCAAGGAGTTTCATGATTTCAGCAACACAATTGCGCCCGGGAATGGTGATCAAGTTCAACAACGAACTTTACTCCGTCTTCAGCGTCAACCACCGGACGCCCGGCAACCTGCGCGGGTTCGTGCAAGTCCGCATGCGGAGCCTGCGCTCCGGCTCGATGACCGAGCATCGCTTCTCTTCCGAAGACAAGGTCGAAAAGGCCATCATGGACGAGCAGCAGATGGAGTACTTGTACGACGACGGCGAGTTCTACTACTTCATGAACACCGAAAGCTTCGAGCAGATGCACCTGATGAAGGACCTGCTCGGCGACGCGGTGAACTACCTGATTCCGCAGTTGAAGGTTAGCGTGGAGTTCTACGAGGGCAAGCCGATCAGCGTGGAACTGCCGGCGACGGTGGACCTGGCGGTGGTCGAAACCGAACCGGGGCTGAAGGGCGCCTCGGTTTCGAACGTCACCAAGCCAGCCAAGCTTGAGACGGGCCTGGTGGTGCAAGTGCCGCCCTTCATCACCGAAGGCGACAAGATCCGCGTCAATACGGCCGAAGGCACTTACCAGGAACGCGCGTAGCGGGCGCGCGCAATTTGGGAGTCCGGCGTGAGAAGCGTTCTGGGGCAGAATCGCCCAAATGTTTGCCGGAAACAACGAGTTTAGCCGCTGTTTTGCGGCAAATTCTGCCCAAATGACAGGAAGCGCTTGTGCAAAGGGTGTCCAAGCGATTACACTAGATACTTCGGGGCGTGGCTCAGCCTGGCTAGAGCGCCTGGTTCGGGACCAGGAGGTCGGTGGTTCGAATCCACTCGCCCCGACCATTTAATTGAAATCATTTCTGCGGTTTACAATGGCCTCGGGCGACTGATCCGAGGCCATTTTGTTTCTGGTATGCCCGGTACGAATCGGGATTCGTTGCTATTTCCGACCCAACACGGGCACGCCGCAGTGGCGGCGTGGCGGTTTGCCGAACTGCTCGAACCGCATGGGCGACACACTGTAAGCGCGCGTGGAATGGCTCTGGATCGGGTAGACCGGCGGCGCGCTCGCCTCTCCTCAAACGGGACGCGCGGGGGGAGCGAAACTGTTGATCACTTCGGCGGCGATATCGCGCAGTGGCGTTCTGCGACGCCGGCTGACGTTGCGCAAGTGCAGGTAGGCTTGCTCTTCGCTCCATTGAAAGCGCGCCTGGATGAGTCCCTTCGCCCTTTCGAGCAGCTTCCGGTCAGCCAGGCGCTGGTTCAGGCTATCGATCTCGCGCCTCAGATCAGCCTGCGCCGACTCCGCGGCCACCAGCGCGGAAAGCGGCACGCTGAGACTCAGTAGAAACGAGAGCGCGCTCGCCTGCAGACCAGCCCGGCGCGAGCGGCACACATTCAGCAGCCCGATCGCGGAGCCGGATTCGAGCAGCGGGATGGAAGCCACGCCTTCGAAGCGATGCCGGGTGAACTCCGGGAAGGCTGCGAAGCGCGCATCCGACCAGGCGTTCTCATGCAGGACGAGCGGCGCGCTACGTTCGAAATGAACGCTGGCGGCCTCCTGCGGCACCTGCGCGGGAAGCGGCGCATCGCTCACCGGGAGACCCGCCCAGCACACCAGGCGCGCCGCTGCCGCAGGCGGGTCGAGGCTGTATACATACGCGCCTTGCGCTTGCGCCTGGTCTACCGCCAAGCCCAACAACGCGGCCATCGCGGGGTTGCTTTCATCCAGCCAGCTTTCCTGCGAGGACGGCTGATTGGTTCGTGTAACGACACTGATTGCGGTTGCCATAACTTGTTCTCCCTGTATGAATTCTTCCTCAGCCCTTGCTCGGGGCTCAGGTATCAGCTTCGCGGAATCGACGTTTAGGAGTGACAACAACAGGATGAAGAAGTACGCAAACGCGACAGAATGGCGATCAAAGGCATCATGGGTCGAAGCGTGATCATAATAGTGTTTATTGTCTATAGACATTATAGGATAATGACCGGATATGTCAAGGGCCAGTTCCACAGGAGTTTCCTTAGATTTTGCGTGCGATTTCCGGTAAGCGATGTCGGATCAGTAGGTTGCCCGAGATGTGAACTGGATGGGGACGAAATCTGTGGTAGAAGCGTTTTGCGAAGAACTGCCTCGGAGGCCCAGCCTGCCGCGTCGAGAACCCACGCGGCGCACACCTCCCTAATCGACATAATCGGCGGACGCCGTTAAACCCTGTATAGCTATCGGCGTAGCGCACCCGGTGTCCTGGACACAAGATAGTCATGCAGTTGGCAACGTTCTGTTCGATCAAGGTCAAGGTAGAAGGCGGCGCCA
>PMKM01000107.1:0-37574 GCA_003157745.1 Bryobacterales bacterium
CCTGGACGCTGCCGGAGATACGCGCGTCATGGCCGCCAATTGCCGAAGTTGTCCGACGGCGCGGCCGGCGTCGCCGGAGGCGCGCTCCAACGCGGACGCTTCCTGAGTGACCACTGCGTCGCTAAAGGCCTTCGACGCCTGCTGAAACGACGACTCCGCCGCCTGGCTCGATTGCGCGGCCGGAAACAGCGCCTCGGAGGTGACGCGCATGTTCGCTTCCGTGTTCTTTCCCTGAATCTGGCCGAGAACCGTGGCGAGCATGAACCCGGCAACGAAAATCCCGATGCTGAGCCAGATTCCTGCGGTGACGTTGAGCGTTTTCATGTCGTCGGCGGGCAGCTCCGCCGCTTCCGCGGGGAACCCACTGGACTTATCGGCAGGAAGGGGCCAGAAGTACAGAGGGAGAACGGCGAATACGAGACTCTGCCGACTCGCGGCGGCGCCATCCAACGCGAAAAGAGGCGAATGGTGGGTACGGAAGATCCGGCACACTGCCGATATAGGTGTTGACGGACGACCGGCACGCCATGGTACGAATTCAGCCAGCGATTGGTTTAACGAGGGTACTTCTCGAGATTGCCGCAGGCCGGCGCGTTAGGGGGATGCAGGAGGTGAAATGCGTTCAAACGGAATAGTATTGAGGGCCGCCATGTCAATCATTCCCGGGCTGTTGTACGGACAGACCGATTTCAGCGTCGCCGGCCGGGAGATTCAGGTGCACGGCTTCGCATCGCAGGGGTTCGTCTACTCGAACCAGAACAACTTCCTGACCATGAATACGAGCCAGGGAAGCTTCGCGATGACCGATTTCGGCCTCAATGCAACTCTGCAAGTGACGGACAAGCTCCGCGTGGGAGTGCAGATATACGACCGCAACGTCGGCCAACTGGGGGAGTGGCATCCGCTGCTGGACTACGCATACGCCGATTACCGGCTGAAGGATTGGCTGGGAGTGCGGGCGGGAAGGGTGAAGACGCAGTTGGGGCTCTACACGAGCACGCAAGATGCCGACTTCCTGCGTACCTGGGCGTTGTTGCCGCAGTCGGTCTATCCCACCGACTTGCGCTCGATGACGATCGCGCACGATGGCATAGACCTCTATGGCGCGATTCCACTGCGGGGTGCGGGCTCGCTGAGCTACACCGCCTACGCAGGCGCCCGGCCCGACGATAAGCGGTCCGGTTTGTATTATCAATTCGCCGACGTCGGCTGGCCGCCGAAAGGCTCCTCGGCCTGGATGGCCGGGGCCGACGTTCGCTGGACCACCTTCGTCCCGGGTCTAATGCTTGGCATATCGGCGAATTTCCAAAAAGGGGCCGACGAGTTTTACCCGAGCGGAACGCCCGCATCGCAACCCGTTGTGCCGCCTCCGGCCGGCTCGCAGGTTTACCCGCTCGGTGGCCCTGGCCCGAGCTCGGGCGTTTACGGGCCATATCGCGCGACCGACGCTTACGCAGACTACACAACTGGCAGGCTGCATTTGGCGGGCGAGTACCGGCGCAACTTTCGGTTCGTAGATGTCAGGGGAATGATGTGGCGATACGTTAGAAACCTGAGCGATAGAGCCTGGTTTGCGTCGGCGTCGTATAAAGCGGCCAAATGGCTGGAGGTCGGGGCGTATGAATCCAGGTACTACGTCGATCACCCCGCCGCGCTCGACAGTCCCTATTTCGAGCCCCCTACGGACAGCTCTTATCACATCTTCGACCACGCCGCCACTTTGCGCTTCGATCTCACGCATTCCTGGAATCTGAAGCTGGAAGGCCACTTCATGGACGGATCCGGAGATCCCTTCGCTCCGCACGGCTTTTACAAGCGAGTGAACCCCGACGGCGTCAAGCCAAAGACGACAATGGTCGTCATCCGGGCAGGATGGACTTTCTAGCCGCGAGGGATGCCATGGAAAAGGCTAAAACGATGAAACGAGCACTGAGCGTTTTCGCGTTGGTTCTATCGGGCCTGGTATTCGCCACACGGCCGGCCGGAGCCGGAGAGATAAGGATCATCGCAAATCGCAGTGTGGGCGCAGCGTCGGTCTCGGCGGAAGAAGTCAAGAGTGTCTTCCTCGAAACGAGGACGGTTCTGAAGGGTGGCAGCCGCGTACAGCCGATCATCGTCAAGAGTTCCGTTTACTCGCAGTTTGTCGAGCTGTATCTCGGCAAGACGGTGGAAGGGCTGGAGACTTATTACCGCAGCCTGATCTTTTCGGGCACGGGCTCGATACCGAAAACATTCAGCACGGACGTCGAGGTGGTTGCATACGTGTCGCGGACGAGGGGCGCCATGGCGTACGTCAGCGCATCGGCGCAAGCCGCGGGGGTTAAGACCCTGGAGGTGAAGTAGTATCGACCGGACTGGCTCCCGGGTAAGATCGCCGCTGTTTGTGGCGGTGCCCGATCGTGGCGCGTGCCGGTCGAAATCTTCCGGGTCCACCAACGCCCAAGAAAACGGCGCTTCCGGCTATTTAGTGGATTGCGGGGCCAGGTCGAGGCCGCCACAGTGGAAGTAGATCGCATGCGCGAAGTTCTGCCGGTTTCGATAACCCCGTGCCGTGTACTTGACCCATTGGATCTTGGCGTTGATGGATTCGCTGGCCGCGTTGGTGATCCGATGCCGCAGGTATGCGATGACGTTCTCGAAGCGCCGTTTGAGCGTATCCGTCAAGCCAACCCCGTTCTTGACGGCTGAGGCGAGATGGGCTACTGGCGGGTAGCAAGCCAGGCGGCGGGGGTGAGGGCAGCGACTCGATGGATCGAGACATCGCTCAGGCCGGGCAGGACCGCGGCCAGGTATTCGCGCGCGGCGATGCCGAGGCGGCGGCAGGTTTCCACTACGGAAAGGATCGCCGCCACCTTCGGTCCGGCCTCTCGGCTGCCCAAGTGGATCCAGTTCTTCCGGCCGATCGCCACGCCGCGCATCGAGTTCTCCGCCGACGGGGGAAAGGGGGGAAAAGGGGACGGAAAAGGGGACAGTCCCTCGTTTTTCCTCGTTTTCCCTCAGCCAATCGACCCGCGTCGAGAAAGGCTAAGAAAAGCCGAGACGACTCTCGGCTCAGCAGACTGGACAGTCTGCGCCACGGTTCAGCGCGCGTCCGTCCTGGTGGCGTAGTAGCCTTTGCGCACTTGCGCTTTCAGGTCTTTGTTTTTCATGCGGACTTCGAGTTTGCGATAGCTGCCGTCCCGCACCTGGTTGGTGGATGTGAAGCCGAGCGAATACTGGCTGCGCATCTCTTCCTGCAACTCGCGGAAGACCTCTTCGAGCGAATGGTTGCGGCCCACCTTGTAGACGTGGCCGCCGGTCGCGTCCGACATTTTGTGCAGGTAGCTCTCGCCAGCGCCACCGCCGATGCCGAAAGTGCCGAAGCCGCCGTAGGCGCGCGGGTCGGAATAATCGATGCTATAGATGACCGCGTCGGCCTTCTGCGCGGCCTCGACGGCGGCATCGATCGACTTCTGGCTGCCCTGGTCCACGCCATCGGTGATGAGCACGATCACCTTGCGGCCCACTTCCGTGCGCAGCTTTTCGTCGGCGGCCAGATAGACGGCGTCGTAGAGCACGGTCCCGCGCGGTCCGCCAGCGGTGGGCACCGGACCGGGGCCGTAGCCGCCCACGCCGGAGCTGATCCGCAACCCGTCCATCCCCCGCGTCAGCAGGCGCGCCGAGCCGGTGTAATCCTGCAGCAGCTCGACCTCTTCGCCGAAACTGATCAGGAACGCTTCGTCCTTCTTACGCAGCACCTGGCTGAAGAATTGCGACGCCGCGCTGCGTTCGATATCGAGCAGGTTGCGCTGGCTTCCGCTCACGTCGATCAACAGGCCGATCGTCAGCGGCAGATCCGTCTCGCGCGCGAAGTACTTGATGTCCTGTGGCTTGCCATCCTCGAAGATGCTGAAATCGTGCTGGTCCAGGTTGGCCACCAGGCCGCCCCGCTTGTCGCGCACGCTGGCCAGCACGTTGACCACGTTGACGTCGACCTGGATGGTGGGCGGCGCTTCGTCGGCGGAGGGAGGGGGGTTCTGCGGCGTCTGCGCGCACAGCGCGCCAGCCAGGGCGAGAAATAGGAGGATTCGCATGCCGGTACAATAATGATGACGTCGCGCGCGCCCGGAGTGTTTCACAATGCGAAAAGCCATTCTACACCTTCGAAAGTCGGACCCGGTGCTGGGAGGCATTATCGACCGGGTGGGAGACTACGCAATCGAATTCCGCGACCCGGATTTCGAGACGCTGGTGAGATCCATCGTCAACCAGCAATTGAGCGGGCGGGTGGCGAGCGTGATTTTCGGCCGGCTGGCGGCGGCCGCCGGGGGCAAGATCACGCCGGAGAACATTCTGAAACTGCGTCCGGCGCGGATGCGCGCGGTGGGCCTTTCCGGGCAGAAGACCGAGTACATACGCGACCTGGCGCGCCACACCCGCGACGGCCGCATCCGCTTCGAGGAATTGGCGGACCTGCCGGACGAAGAGGTGATGGCGCGACTGACGGCGGTGAAGGGGATCGGCGTCTGGACGGTCCACATGTTCCTGATGTTCGCCCTGCGCCGGCACGATGTGCTGCCCACCGGCGATTTGGGCATCCGCAACGCCATCCGCCATGCCTACGGCCTGGAGGCGGCGCCTTCGCCCGGCGAGGTCGAGGCCATGGCGGAACGGTGGCATCCGTTCTGCACGGTGGCGAGCTGGTACCTGTGGCGCAGTCTGGAGCCGAACGCCAACCTTTAGTGGTCTGCCGCAAGCAGAACGCCGAGTATTCGTTCGGGCAATTGAGCGGGGTGGGGCAGGCGCTTCCGCCTGCCAACGTCGGACCAGCGTTGATTCGATTCCCCTGTCTTGGAGCACGCGGTTGACGCGGTTGGCAGGCGAAAGCGCCTGCCCCACTTCACTTCGCCATAACCATCGGGAATTCGGCCGCACTACACTAGATTGGGCGATTTCCCCCAATACTGCGCTTTTTTAATCCGAAATACCGCTGCGTTTCACCACGTTCAGGTTATAGTATTTGAGGATATCCGGAGGGCGGGCTGCTGCTTCGCCGGGTTCGATCCAGAGATTCTTGAGGAGAGCTACCATGCGCGTACTGAAACTGGCGGTCCCGGCCGCGATCGTTCTGGCCGGCCTGGCCGTGACCACCCTGCCCACCGGGGCCACTCCGGCGTATGCCAAAGCCACCGGAAAAGCCTGCACCACCTGCCACGTCAAGGTTGGGGCGATGGCCGATATGAAGAAAGACCCGAACCTGAACCCGACCGGCAAGTGCTTTAAGGCGCAGGCGGATAAGACGGCGCTGAGCGACGCCTGCAAGAACGCGAAGTAGCCGGGGCGGGGGTGGTGCACACGTTCTAACGTGCGCCACGATCTCAGCCGTGGTGCACGACGATGGCGAGCAGGCCGAAGAGGACGACCGGCAGCAGGGCCAGCAACGCGTAGGAGAGCGTCCGCCGCTTACGCGGGTCCTGGCGCGTCCGCCAGGCGTGGAATTCGGGCCTGTCGCGGACGGGAACCAGGTCCGGGTTCGCCAAGTCGTTGGCGAATTCACGGGCAGTCGAGTAGCGCCGGGCGGGGTCGCGCTCGAGCGCGCGGTAGACGATTTCCTGCACCTGCGCCGAAATCCCGGGGTTGAGCTCGCGCGGTGGAACGGGGAAGTTCACCACGCGGTCGTTCATCACCTGAAACGGATTCGAGCCGGCGAACGGCGGCCGGCCGGTGAGCATTTCATATAGGATCACGCCCAGCGCATAGACGTCGCTGCGGGCATCGCCGCGTCTGCCTTTCACCTGTTCGGGCGAAATGTAATCGGGACTGCCCATCAGTTCGGAGAACTTGCCGAAGGTGAGCCGGCGCGCGGCGGCGGTGTAGGCGATGCCGAAATCGACGATCTTGATTGCATCGTCGGCACCGAGCAGGATGTTCTCGGGCTTCAGGTCGCGATGGACGATTCCGTGGTTGTGAATGTGGTCTAGCGCTTCACAAATGGAGAGCGCGATGCGCAGGCTGCGCTCGACCGAAAAACGACCATCGTCGGCGATCGCCTGGCGGAGCAATCGCCCCTCCGCCCACTCCATGACCATGTACACGCGGCTGCTAGCGCCATCGTTGAGCGTCTTGACGGTGCCGGGATGGTCGAGCTTGCGGCCAATCGCAATTTCCCGCTGAAAACGGTCGAAGAACACGGGATCGCATTCGGCTTCCGGGTGCGGCACTTTGACGGCGACCGTGCGGCCATCGCGCATGTCGACGGCGCGGAAGATGGTTGCCATGCCGCCGCGGGCCACCTGGCTTTCAATCCGATAGCAATCGATCTCGTCTCCGGCGCTGACTGGGGTCATAGGGCCTCCAGTGGCGATCATATCCGGGACTTGCTAAATAAGGCATAGAAGAACCATCAAGGTTTCGTAAAGGGATGATTCGGGCAGATTCCGTCCAGAAACGGGCTTTAAGTCCTTAGCTGGCGATAAGTTTTGGCCGGATCCTGGCCGATAAGGTGTAGCGCTATCGGCTACAGCTTGAACAGTTCGCGCAGGCGGCGGGTCTGCACGCGGCTGACGGGGATTTCGGTGTGCTTCTTATCGTCCATGCGGAGCTGGTAGCTCGACTTGAACCACGGCACGACTTCCTTGATGCGATTGATGTTCACCAGATACGAGCGGTGAACGCGCCAGAACAGCTCGCGATCGAGGTTGGCCTGCAGGTCCTCGATGGTGCGGTAGTTGGATTGGCCCTCGAAGGCGGTGGTGACGAGCGTGATCAGGCCGCTATCGATGGTGGCGTAGATCACGTCGTTCGCGTCCACGATGAAATTGCGGTTGCCTGCCTTGACCATCAGCTTGGTGCGCGGGGCGGGCGCCGGAGCGGCGGCGGGCGCGGGAACGGGCTCAGCCGATTTCCGTTCGAGGATCAGCCGGCGGGCGCGATCAATGGTCTCGGCCAAGCGTCCGCGGTCGACCGGTTTGAGCAGGTAATCCATCGCCTCCAGCCGGAAAGCCTCCACGGCGTACTGGTCGTAGGCTGTAACGAAAATGAAATGTGGCGGGGCTAGCCCCAGTTCCCGCAGATGCCCGACCACGCCGAGGCCATCGAGGCCGGGCATGTTGACGTCCATGAAGACCACTTCCGGCTCCAGCTTTTCGATCAGGTCGAGCGCCTCTAAACCATTGGAACCGGTGCCGATAAGCTCGATTTCGGGGAAGTCTTTGAGGAGGAAGGCGAGCTCTTCGCGGGCCAGTTGTTCGTCGTCGACGACAATAGTCGCTAAAGTGGCCGTCGCACGTTCCCGCATCGAGTTGGTATTATAGCATTTCACCTTTTCAAGGAGGCTCTACTTGCCTAATCAAGACGTCCGCATCGCGCCCGCCGAGGGAAAACTCGGTGTGCTGATACCCGGCATGGGCGCCGTGACGACGACGTTTATCGCCGGTCTGGAAGCACTGAAGCGAGGTCTGGGGAAGCCAATTGGATCCCTGACGCAACTGGGAACCGTCCGGCTGGGAAAACGGACCGAGGGGCGCAGCCCCGCCATTCGCGATTTCGTACCACTAGCTAACGTGGAAGACCTGGAAATCGCGACCTGGGACATTTTCGAAGACAACGCGTACGAAGCCGCCGTGAAAGCGGGCGTGCTCGAGATGCCGCTGCTGCAAGCGGTGAAAGAACCGCTGGAGGCGATCGAGCCGATGCAGGCGGTCTTCGACCAGAAATTCGTCAAGCGCCTGAACGGGCCCAACGTCAAGGCCGGCGGCACCAAGATGGATTACGCCGAAGCCGTGATGGACGACATCCGCAAGTTCCAGGAGCGGACGAAGGTCACGCGCACGGTGATGATCTGGTGCGGATCGACCGAGGTTTACCACGAGGCAGCCGAGGTTCACTCGAGCCTGGAGCGCTTCGAGCGCGGGTTGCGGGAGAACGATCCGGAGATTTCGCCCAGCCAGATTTACGCGTACGCCGCCCTCAAAATGGGCATCCCGTATGCCAACGGCGCGCCGCACATGACTACCGACATGCCGGCGCTGCTCGAACTGGCGCGCGACCGCAGCCTGCCGGTGTCGGGCAAGGATTACAAGAGCGGGCAGACGTTCATGAAGACGTTGATCGCGCCGGGGCTGAAGGCGCGGCTCTTGGGCGTCAACGGCTGGTTTTCGACCAACATCCTGGGCAATCGCGACGGCGAGGTGCTGGACGANNTCAACTTCCTCTGCCGCGATTCGATCCTGGCCGCGCCGCTAGTGCTCGACCTGGTGCTGTTCATGGACCTGGCGCAGCGCGCCGGGATGCGCGGCATTCAGGAATGGCTGTCGTTCTACTTCAAAGCCCCGATGCACGCCCCGGGGCTGTACCCGGAGCACGACGTCTTCATCCAACTCATGAAGCTGAAGAACACGCTGCGCTGGATGCGGGGCGAGGAACTGATCACGCATTTGGGCCTGGAATATTACGACTGATCGCAGTATCTTTTAGACAGGGAATGCAAGGCGTGCCGCCCAACGGATCGCTTCCGTTGGGCGGCGCGCGTCTAACGATAGTCGGGAGAGTATGAAGGTATTGGTCATCGGCGGCACGCTCTTTATCGGCCGGTCATTGGTCGAAGAGCTGGTCAAGGCGGGGCACGACGTCACGGTGCTGCACCGCAAGCCGAAGCACGATTTCGGGCGGCGCGTCGAGAACATGGTGGCCGACCGCAACGACGGCGACGCCATGCGGGAGGCGCTGAGCGGACGCCGTTTCGAAGTGGTGTTCGACAACGCCTACGATTGGGAACGCGGCACGACGGCGGCGCAGGTGGAGGCGACCGTGCGCGCGTCGGGCGACCGGCTGAGCCGCTACATTTTCATGTCGAGCGTGGCGGCCTACGGGGACGGGTTGAATCACAAAGAGAGCGACCCGCTGGCGCCGGACTCGCACGCGAACCCCTATACCCGGAACAAGGCGGCGACCGAGCGGCTGCTATTCCGCATGCGCGCGCGGCACGGTTTCCCGGTAGTGACATTTCGGCCACCGTTCGTCTACGGGCCGGGCAATCCGTATTACCGAGAGCAATTCTTTTGGGACCGGCTGCGCGCCGGCCGCCAGATTGTCATCCCCGGCGACGGCTACCGGCTGATGCAGTTCGTCTACGTGGGCGACCTGGTGGCGGCGATGCTGCAGGCGATGAGGGAACCGCGGGCGGAAGGCGAGGCCTTCAACATCGGCGATGCGAAGCCGCTGACGCAGGTGGAAGTGGTCGGCCAGTTGGCCAAGGCCGCCGGCATCGAGCCCACGCTGGCGCGCGTGCCGCGAGACTTGATCCAACAGGCCGGCGGGAACGCGTTCGAAGAGCCCTACTATTTCGGCGAATACTTCGACGTGCCGCCGATCACGATGTACATGGGCAAGGTCGCGCGCATCCTGAAAGTGAAAGGCACGCCGTTCGAAACGGGCCTGAAAGAGACCTACCGCTGGTATACCAGAAACCACAAGCCGCGCACCGCGGGATTCGACTTCGACGATAAACTGCTGGCAATGGCGAAGGCGGGGGCGACGGCGGAAGTATAGTCAATTGGGTTCTCCCTTCTCCAGCCGCTTCCCCGCCTGCTACCGTAGTCTCTTGCAGGCGGAATATGTATTTGCTTTACGTTGACGAAACTGGAGACAGCGGAACTGCGAACTCGCCGACCCGTTACTTCGTACTCTCGGGGCTCGTCATCCATGAATTGAGATGGCGCGCATACCTCGACGATCTAATCGACTTCAGAAAGCAGATGCGCCAGCGGTACGACCTGAGATTGCGGGAGGAGTTCCATTCCGCCGCGATGATCTCAAAACCCGGCGACCTCGTCCGGATAGCCCGCCACAACAGACTTGCGATGATTCGCCACTTCGCAGACCGCTTGGCCGCGATGGAAGACGCTAGCGTCATTAACGTCCTCGTGGATAAGCGAAACAAGCCACCGGACTACGATGTCTTCCAGATGGCGTGGAGAGCCCTTATCCAGCGCTTCGAGAACACAATTCGCTATCACAACTTCCCCGGTCCGCGCAACACCGACGACAAGGGTTTGCTCCTCTGCGACCACACCGAGGACAAGAAACTCCAGGCGTTGCTTCGGCAGATGCGGAGGTTCAATCCAATTCCGAACCAAACGGCCACGTACGGATCTGGCCATCGGGATATTCCGCTCCGTGCGATCATCGAGGACCCGAATTTTCGCGATTCGGCACACTCCTACTTCATCCAGGCGGTTGATCTCGCGTCGTTTCTGCTGTACCAGCGGTACGCTCCGAATGCGTATATGAAGGCGCATGGCGGCCAGAACTACTTCACTCGATTGAAGCCGATTCTGTGCCTCTGCGCGAGCCCGCGCGACCCCGACGGGATTGTCCGACTATAGGATTCTAGGAGTTTTCTATATTTTTCTATTGCGTTTCTGGTAGCCTACGCATACAATCAAGGTGGATCTGAACGTCGGCTAGTCTGGCAAGTAGGATTCCTCCGGGGGCAGCAATGCCCTCTTTTTTGTGCCCGCGCTCTGGCCGGAACTCGCTACCCTCGCGAGCCGGAACCTTGACGACCTTCCCGCCGCACGTTTCAGAAGCTGATGTGATGTCTGCGCAATTGGCCGCAGGTTCAAGAGGCGATGCGCAGGGCGCGTTGGAGTTCGACGGGTAGGGCGACCTTCCGGAAGAGACGAGCGGGGTATAGGTAGTCCTCACCCGATTCGTCGATCACGCGGATGAGATCCTCAATAGCCGCTTCCGGGTCGTTCACTACCGGATACAGCTTCCGGACTTCCAGCGACGCGGCATAGCCGCGATTCCGGACGCACACGGCGAAACCCTCTGTTCTGGCTCTCCGAGTCGGCATATCTAGTCCACGAATCGCTTGATCTTGAGTTCCTTCCTGCCAATGCCGGACGCTTCGTACCAGTGAAGCTCCGCCCTTCGTATCGTAACATCGGGAAGCCTGACTACCGCAAACCCCGGCGCGGCTGGCGTCTTGCGGATAAGACGGGCCTGCCCGAGCCGTGCGGAACCATCTTTCGGCTACCGCCGTCTAACTCCACCAGCGAAGGAGAGCGGCGTGTCCGATGTTCCCCGGAACTTCGTCGCGGGGCATCGCACGCGGTGAGGCGGGCGTGAGGGAATTGGCGGACAGGGCATGTGATGGTGCGACAGACGATAGGATTGGCGTTTCTCGCGGCGCTCGCGAGCGGCGCGATGGCGGGCGAGGAGTTGCCGAGAGGGCGCGTCGTGCAACGCGTGGTTTGCGCCGGTAACGAGAGCCAGAGCTACGCGCTCTATCTTCCGGCGGCCTATTCGCCCAAGCGCGCCTGGCCGATTCTATATTGCCTGGACCCGGGGGCGCGCGGCGGCGTGCCGGTGGAACTGTTCGCGGAGGCCGCCGAGCAAGCCGGCTGGATCGTCGCCGGTTCGAACAATTCTCACAACGGCTCTCTGGCCGGGTCGATCGATGCCATCGGTTGGCTGGTGCGAAGCACGCACGAACGGTTGGCCATCGACGACTCGCAAGTCTATGTCGCGGGCTTCTCGGGGGCGGCGCGTCTGGCGCTGTTGTGGGCGGGCACGAGCCGAATCTCAGGAGTGATCGCGTGCAGCGCCGGATTCTCGGGTGGAACGATCCCGAAGGGGATTTCGTTTCGGGTGTTCGGGACCGCGGGGTTAGACGACTTCAACTTCGACGAGGTCTACGACATGGCCCGAGAGTTGAACCAGCGCGGCGTTCCGCAGCGCTTTGCCGAGTTTCCAGGGGGCCACCAGTGGCTGCCCAAGGCGTTCACGGGACGTGCCATCGACTTCCTGTCGGGACGTTTGCCGGCAGAACCGCCGCCACCGGCTTCGCCCGTCCAGAAGAAAGCGGCCTCGCGTTATGCGTTCCTGACGGACGAAATGGAACGGAGCAATGAGAATGCCCAGCGCGCCATCCTAGACAGGATGCGCCGCGACGCGCAACTTCCCGAGGACGGAGCCGAGCGGCGGGTGGCGCGGCGGGTGCTGGCGGGAACCTTCGGCGGCGCCTTCGAGCACGGGATAGCGTTGTTCGGCCAGAAGAAGTACTCCGAGGCGGCGCAGGCATTCGAATTGGCCCTAATGGCGAAGGCAGACAACGACGCATTCTTGGCTGAAACGTACTATGGCCTGGCTGCCGCGCGAGCCGGCGTCCATGACACGCGGCGGTCGCTCGACGCGCTCGAACGCGCCGTTGCCAATGGATTTGGCGACCGTGACCGGATCGAGCGCGAACCCTTGTTCGAGCGTTTGCGAAGCGACCCGAGATTCTCGGCCGCGATCTCCGCGATGAAGAAGTAGTCTGGCTCGCGGCCGGTCATCGCTCGCAGGGGAACTGGAGACCAACCGCCTCATTGCCGGCAGAACTGTGCAATCTGTTGCCGTCAGTAGCTTCATCAGGTTCAAGAGGCGATGCGCAGGACGCGTTGGAGCTCGACTGGTAAGGCGACTTTCCGGAACAGACGAGTTGGGTACAGGTAGTCCTCACCCGATTCGTCGATCGCGCGGAACCTTCTTTCGGCTACCGGCGTCTAACCCCACCAGCAAAGGAGAGCGCCGTGTCCGATTTGCGCCTGTGGAGTGCGCTTGTAGTCTGTCTGGTCTCGATCGAAGGCGCGGCTGGCGCGACGCCACCGGCGATTGGCAGCGTGATTACGGCCAGCGGCTTTGGCGGGTTTCG
The DNA here is from genome assembly GCA_003157745.1 of Bryobacterales bacterium. GTDB lineage: Bacteria > Acidobacteriota > Terriglobia > Bryobacterales > Bryobacteraceae > Bog-375. The sequence goes on from PMKM01000107.1 coordinate 12,680, forward strand.
GTCGGCGGCGCCGGGGTCTTACATCGAAATCTATGGCACTAACCTGGCGGGCACGACGCGTCAGTGGAACACCGCCGATTTCGACGGTCCGAATGCGCCGACGTCTCTCGATGGCGTCAAAGTCACCGTCGCCGGCCAATCGGCTTTCGTCTACTACGTCAGCCCGGGACAGGTGAACGCGCTCCTGCCTTTGGGAGTAACTGCGGACGCCGAGGCGCTGACGGTCACTTATAACGACGCCGTCAGTGCGTCATACTCGCTTAGCGTTAGTGCTGCCGCGGCGGGATTGTGGGCCCCGGCCAGTTTTAACATCGGCGGCAGACAGTATGTGGCGGCGGTGTTCCCGGATTTCCAGACGTTCGTGCTGCCTCCCGGCTCGATTCCGGGCGTTCTGTCCCGCCAGGCGCATCCCGGCGAGACCATCATCCTGTTGGGGGTTGGATTCGGAGCGGTGACGCCGGACGGGCCGGCGGGGCGCATTGTCACCGATCCCGACCAACTGGTCTCAGCGGTGACTATCTCCTTCGGGCAGACGCCGGTGACGCCGGCTTACTCCGGATTGATGCCTTCGAGCGGGAGCGTCGGCCTGTATCAGTTCAACGTCGTCGTGCCCTCGATCGCCGACGACGATGCGGTGCCCCTCTCGTTCACGCTTGGCGGAGCGCCGGGAGCGCAGACGCTATTCACCGCCGTGAACGCGTCGGGCCGGACGGGGATCACGACCCAGGAATCGATCGACGTGGGCGGGATCGAGCGCAGTTACGTCCTATACATGCCGGCCAACTTCCAGCCGGGCACGAGCGCGCTGGTGCTGGTGATGCACGGAATGACTGGCCACGCGGTGGGGATGGATGGCTGGACCCAGATGGACGATGAAGCCGACAAGGCCGGGTTTGCCATCGCCTATCCGCAATCCACCGAGGATTACTGGGGAGACACACAGTGGAACTATTTTTACTATCCTTACTGGCCAGGCCCCACACCCGACGATACCGGTTACCTGCGGCAACTGATCGACACGCTACAGGCGACCATTAACCCAGATCCCAAGAGGGTTTACGTCACCGGGCATTCGGCCGGCAGCTTCATGGCCCACCGTGCGGCGATAGAACTCTCGAGCCGGGTGGCCGCAATCGCGTCGGTCTCCGGCACGGTATACGGTACGCCGTTCACGGACCAGCGAACGGCACCCGCGGCCAACGGTCCGGTGTCCATTCTGATTCTCCATGGCGATGCGGACCCCGCGGTTCCGTATTGCGGCGCATCGCCGAACTTCCGCTACGCGAGCCAGGACCAGACATTCAACTACTGGGTAGCCAACGACGGGTGCGCCACACTGGATACGACGACTCCCCTGTGCAGTTATGGCGTTCCCTCCGCCATCAGCGAGAAACGCGCGACTAACTGCCTCTCCAATACCGAAGTGAGAATCTACAAACTCATTGGCGGAGTCCACACCTGGTACACGCAGCCGATGAACGATCCGAACCAAGTGCCGTACAACCCGGAGTTGGATGCCGCAAGCGGCGTCACGATGAACGACGCGATCTGGAACTTCTTCGCGGCGCATCCCAAGCAGTGAGGGGGGCGATACCGGAAGGTTAAGACCTCTCGGGCAAGCTAAAGCATGCCCCACCAATGAGGTGGTGGGCATAATGTAGTTTGCCCTTGGGTACAATCAAAGCAAGTGGCTGGCGTTTACATCGGCTATCCGTTTTGCGCGCAGAAGTGTACTTACTGTAACTTCGCTTCGGGGGTGTTTCCGCGCGAATTGGAACATCGCTATGTGGCGGCGCTGCGGGCGGAGATAGCGGGGCACGGCTGGGAATGGCGGCCGGAGACGGTGTACCTGGGTGGCGGGACGCCGAGTAACATGGCGGCGGAGGATCTGCGCGCGGTATTGGCGGCGGTGCCGGGGCGGCCGTGGATCGAGGCTACCATCGAAGCTGCGCCGGGGGCGATTACGGGCGAACTCGCGCGGCACTGGGTGGAGTGCGGGATCAACCGGGTGAGCCTGGGCGTGCAATCGTTCGTCGCGAGTGAGATCCGGCGTACGGGGCGGAAGCACACGGCGGAAGGCGTGCTGCGCGAAGTCGCGCTGCTGCGTGCGAGCGGGGTGGGCGCGATCAACATCGACCTGATCGCGGGACTGAGCGGACAGACGGAAGCGACGTGGCGCGAATCGCTCGATTGGATCGAGCGGGCCGCGCCGGAGCATGTTTCCGTCTACATGCTGGAAGTGGACGAGGACAGCCGGCTGGGCGCGGAGATGATTGCGCGCGGCACGCGCTACGGAGCGGCGGACGCGCCGGACGACGATGCAGTTGCCGGGTTCTATGAGACGGCCGTGGAGCGGCTGGCGGGGCTCGGGTTGAAGCGCTACGAGATTTCCAACTTCGCGCTGGCGGGGTTTGAATCGCGACATAACTTGAAGTATTGGAAATTGGAGCCATACGTGGGATTCGGCGCGGACGCGCATTCGTTCGACGGAAGGATGCGTAGCTGCAACGCGGAAAGCGTCGCGGAGTATTTGAGCGGAACTGGGCAGGTCGGGGACCTGCCCCACTTGGGCCACTTGGCTCACGCGGACGAGCGGTTCTTCGTTGGGCTGCGGTTGATGGAAGGCGTGAGGCCGGACGCCGAGGAGTGGCGGCGGCACGGGGCGGCTATCGGCAAGTTTGTGGATGCGGGTTGGCTCGAGACGGACGGCGGCGTATTACGGCTAACGCCGCGCGGCGTTTTGGTTTCGAACGAAGTCTTCGCGGAGTTTCTAACCTCATGATCGATTTGCGTAGCGACACGGTGACCAGGCCGACGGCAGAGATGCGGCGGGCGATGGCGGAAGCGGAAGTGGGCGACGACGTATACGGGGAAGATCCGACGGCGAACCTGCTGGAGCAGCGGGCGGCCGAGATCAGCGGCAAGGAAGCCGCGCTGTTCGTGCCCACGGGAACGATGGGGAACACGATTGCGATCAAACTGCTGACGGAGCACGGGCAGGAAGTGATCTGCGATTCGCGGTCGCACATTCTCGATTACGAGCTGGCGATGACGGCATGGTTTTCCGGCTGCCTGATTCGTGCCATTCCAACCGAAGACGGCATTCTCGATTGGAGTCAAATACGGCCGCTGGTGAAGCCGGTGCACCCGCACTGCGGGCCGACGGGCGCGATTGAAATCGAAAATACGCACAACATGGGCGGCGGCATGGTGTACACGGTGGAGGCGATCCGCGAGATCGCAAACGGCGCGCACGAGCTGGGCGTGCGGGTGCACATGGACGGGGCGCGCGTGTTCAACGCGGCGGTGGCGCTGCGGGTACCGGTCGAAGAAATCGTGGCGCCGGTGGACACGGTGATGTTCTGCCTGTCGAAGGGGCTGGGCGCGCCGGCGGGTTCGATCCTGGCGGGGCCGGCGGAGCTGATCGACAAGGGGCGGCTGCTGCGCAAGCGGCTGGGCGGCGGAATGCGGCAGGTGGGCGTGCTGGCGGCGGCGGGTTTGATCGCGCTCGAAGACACGCCGGCGCGGTTGGGGGAGGACCACGCGAACGCGCGTTTCTTCGCCGAGGGAGTGGCGCGGATTCCGGGCATCGCGATCGAACCGCGGAAGGTGGTCACCAACATCGTGGTGTTCGACATCGGGGCGACCTGTCTGACGGCGGGCGAATTGAGCCGGCGGCTGAAACAGCGGAGCGTGCTGATCAACGGGATCGGACCCAGCCACATGCGCGCCGTGACGCACTACGACGTCACCCGTGCCGATTGCGCACAGGCCGTAGAGGCACTGGCGGAAGCGGTGGCCCGAGTCGCGATAAACTGAGAGTTTCGTACATTCACCCTGTCAGAAGGCTAGGCATACATGTTGAAACCGCTAGGGAAGCTGCGCGGCGCAGGATTGGTATGGTTCTTCGGCGCCGCCGTCTTCGCGCAAGAGTATTCGATCACGACGGTGGCTGGAGGCGCGCCGCCGGCGACGCCGGCCACGGCAGCGAGCACCGGGATTGGGACGGTGAACCGGGTGGCGACGGACGCGAGCGGCAACGTATATTTCAGCGCCGGCAACGCGGTGTTCAAGAGCACGCCGGGCGGCACGCTGACGGTGGTGGCGGGCAACTCGCGGGCCGGCTTCTCGGGCGACGGTGGGCCGGCGACGGCGGCGCAGTTGAACTCGCCGCAGGGGCTGGCGGTGGACGGGCAGGGCAACCTCTATATCGCCGACCAGGTGAACAACCGGGTGCGGATGGTGACGGCGCAGGGCGTGATTAGCACGTTCGCCGGCAACGGCGCAATAGGCCTGCCGCGGTTCCAGGGCGATGCCGGCCTGGCCACGGCGGCGAATCTGAACCTGCCGGGCGGCGTGGCGGTGGATTCGAAGGGGAACGTGTACATCGCGGATACGGCCGACAACTCGATTCGCGAGGTGGGCACGAACGGGATCATCAACACGATCGCGGGAAGCGGCTACCAATCCCAGGGCAACATGGGCGACACGCTGCTCGCGTCGATCTCCACGCTGACGGCGCCCGAAGACGTTTTCGTGGACAGCTCGAGCAACGTGTACATCGCCGATACGGGCAACGCGGCGATTCGCAAAATTACGGCCAGCACCGGCATTATCAACTTCATCGCCGGCGCGTGCACGATTACGAGCACGACCGCGATCACTAACACGGGCGAAAGTTGCGCGATAGGATTTGCGGGCGACGGTGGCCTGGCGAACGAAGGCGGGCTGATTGCGCCGTTCGCGGTGGCGGTAGATTCGGCGGGGAACGTGTACATCGCGGAGCCGTCGGACGGGCGCATCCGCGAGATCAGCACGATCAAGAGCGCGATCGACATCAACACGATCGTAGGCAACGGAACGCTGGGCTTCGCGGGCGATGGCGCGACGGCCACCGCGGCCGAACTAAACCGCCCGACGGGCGTGGCGGTGGACGGATCGGGGCATATCTACATCGCCGATTCGAACAACAACCGGATTCGCGTGGCGCAAGCGGGCGGCAGCGTGGCCACCTTCGCGGGCAACGGCGGATACAGCTATTCGGGCGACGGCGGCGCGGCGACCGGCGCGCAGATGAATTCGCCGTACGCGGTGGCAGTGGACGGCGCGGGCAACTACTATGTGGCCGACGCGGGCAATAACGTGGTGCGCAAGGTGAGCGCAAGCGGCGTCATCACGACCGTCGCCGGCAACGGCACGGCGGGATCGAGCGGGGATGGCGGCGCGGCCACGGCGGCCGAACTGAGCGGGCCACAAGGCCTGGCGCTCGACAGCGCGGGCAACCTGTACATCGCCGACACCGGCAACTCGAAAGTGCGCGAAGTATCGGGCGGGACGATCACGACGGTAGCCGGCAGCGGCACGGCAGGCTACGCGGGAGATGGCGCGGCGGCGGCCAGCGCGCAACTTTCCTCGCCGGTGGGGCTGGCATTCGATGGAAAGGGCAACCTGTATATCGCCGATACCGACAATAACGCCGTGCGCAAGGTGGCGGGCGGCACGATTTCGACGGTGGCCGGAACCGGGCAACAGGGATACACGGGCGATGGAGGCCGGGCGACCAGCGCGCGGTTGAACTACCCGGAGGGAGTGGCGGTGGATGCGGCGGGCGATCTGTACATCACGGACACGCTGAATTACGTCGTCCGCATGGTGTCGCCGGCGGGCGCGATCAAGACGGTGGCGGGAACCGGCGCGGCGGGATATGCGGGCGACGGCGGCGCGGCCAACCAGGCGCAACTGACGTTCCCGACCGGGATTGCGCTGGACGCATCGGGCAACGTGTACTTTTCCGACGCCGGCGCCGCGGTGCGGAAGATATACGGGAACGGGCAGATCGAGACGATCGCCGGAAACGGCACGGTGGACTACACGGGCGACGGAGGCCTGGCGACCGGGGCGTCGCTGCACGGGCCGAGCGGGCTCGCGGTGGACGCGAAGGGCGACGTGTACATCGCCGATTCGGCGAACAATGCGGTGCGGCTGCTGTACATGCCGTTCTCCGCGATCACCAGCGCCGCCAGCAACCTGACGGGCGCGATTGCGCCGGGTGAAGTGGTGGTGCTCTACGGCACCGGCCTGGGGCCGGCCAGCCTGGCGACGTACCAATTGCAGAGCGGCGAGGTTCCGACGAGCGTGGGCGGGACGAGCGTCTACTTCAACGGCACGGCGGGACCGGTGCTCTATGCATCGTCGGGCCAGGTGGGCGCCATCGTGCCATTCGGATTGAGCGGCACGACGGCGCAGGTCTACGTCTCCTACGAAGGATTGAACTCCGCACCGCTGAGCGTTCCGGTGGCGGCGGCCGTGCCCGCGCTGTTCACCGCCAACAATTCCGGGACGGGACAGGCGGCCGCGATCAACTACGCGAGCGCAACGTACAACAACGCCGCCAATCCGGCCAGCTCCGGCCAGTGGGTGTTGCTGTACGGCACGGGCTTCGGCCAGACGGACCCGGACGGCGAGGACGGCGCGCTGTCATTGGTGCCGCCCGCGGGAGTGCTGCCGCTGCCGCTATTGCAGCCGGTCACGGTCACCATCGGCGGGAAGACCGCCCAGACGAACTACGCTGGCGGCGCGCCGGAGATCGTGCAGGGAGTGATGCAGGTGAACGCGCAGATCCCGGGCGGCCTGCCCGCCGGCAACGCGGCGGTGGTGGTATCGGTGGGCGGCGTGACCACGCAAGCGGGGGTTACGGTAGCGGTATCGGGGAATTAGGGCGGCGGGGGTGTAGCGACGCCGGCATTGGTGGCGAGGTCCGGCGTTTCGCGCGGGAAGGGATGTACTCTCGACACGGCACGCAAGACTGCGTGCGCCACGACGGCGGAGGCGCCGGATTATCCGCGCCGCAGCAGAGCTTCCCTCCGCCGTTGTAAAATAGACAGTTTAAGGATATTTCCAAATGCAGAACGCGCTGATGACGAAGTTTATTCAAAAGAACGTCCGAACGGACACCCCCACATTCCGGTCGGGCGACACGATTCGCGTCCACGTGAAGATCAAGGAAGGCGACAAAGAACGGTTGCAGATTTTCGAGGGCGTGGTGATTGCGCGCAACAATATGGGGCTCGGCGAGACCATCACGGTGCGCAAGGTGAGCTTCGGACAGGGCGTGGAACGCATCTTCCCGATACACGGACGCATCATCGACCACATCGACGTGGTCCGCACCGGCCGCGTCCGGCGCGCCAAGCTATACTACCTGCGCAACCTGAAGGGCAAAGCGGCCCGCCTTCGCGAGCGCGAATAGCGTTTCCAATTCCATGCGGCCCGAAGCGGCGTGTGGCAAAATCCGTTGCGAAGCCACGATGGAGCGCGAAGTGCGCGCAGGCGGGTTTCGCGCGGTAGCGGGCGTGGACGAAGTCGGGCGCGGCGCGTTGTTCGGGCCGGTGGTGGCGGCGGCCGTGATCCTGTCTCCGGATCGGCCGATACGCGGGCTCAACGACAGCAAGCTGCTCGATCCGGCGCGGCGCGAGACGCTGGCGGCGCGCATACGCGAACGCGCGGTGGCGTGGGCGGTGGCCGCGGTGGATGCGGCGACGATCGACGCGATCAACATCTACCAGGCCTCGCGGCAGGCGATGCGCATGGCGGCGGGCCGGCTCGACCCGGCGGCCGATTTTCTGCTGGTGGACGCGATGTCGCTCGATATGGATTTGCCGCAACGCGCGCTGATCAAGGGCGACGCGCGGTGCCACGCGATCGCCGCCGCCTCGATCATCGCCAAGGTCTGGCGCGACGAATTGATGCGCGTGTGGGACGCGGTATTCCCGGAGTATGGCCTGGCGGCGCACAAGGGCTACGCGACGCCGCTGCACCTGCGGGCGATCGGCGAACTCGGGCCGACGCCGCTACACCGGCTGAGCTTCGACCCGGTGCGGGCGCACTCGCGGGCGCTGCTCCACTGCCAGCCGCAGATGGATCTGTTCGCGGCGGCGGTGGTATGATGCCGGCGGCGCCGGAGGCGGGGCACCGCTGGTACCACATGGTGGCGGCGGCGGCGCTGATCTCGTTGTGCACGGCGATGGGACTGTTCCTGCTGGTCGTTCCGTGGAGCGGGCTGTGGGACGCGAATTCCTACGTGCTTGCGATGCCCGCCGTGCTGAGTTACTGGGCGAGCCCGTACCTGCGCGGCGCGGTGAGCGTGCTGGGAATCCTGAACCTCGTCATCGCGCTGGCCGATGCGATCCGCTTCCGCCGCTTCTTCGAGCCGTAAATGCGCCGACTACTGCTGCTGGTGGTTGCCATCATCGTCTACGGCTCGCTATATCCGTGGCATTTCGAGTTCGCCGGGCGGCCCGGCGCGCTGACGGTGCTGCTCCATTCCTGGCCCACGGCGTGGGACCGGTTCCTGCTGCGCGACATCGTAATCAACGTGCTGCTATACGTTCCGGTGGGAGCCGTGGCCTGCCTGGCGTGGCTGCCGCGCTGGCCGCGCGCGGCGGCATTCGCTGCCACCGCGTTCGGCTGCGCGCTCTCGCTCGCGATGGAGCTGACGCAGAATTACGTTCCGGGCCGCGTCACCAGCCTCTCCGACTTGACGACCAACACGCTGGGCGCGGCGGCGGGCGCCTGGCTGGCGCTCGGGTTCGCGTCCGAAGTCGTCCCGCTGGTGCGCGGCCACGCGCGGCACTCTTCACGGAGCGCGGCACTACTGCTGGCGTGTTGGGGCGGCTACCAGCTTTATCCGTTTTTCCCGATCCTCACCTCGACGCGGCTGCGGCAGGCGGTACACAATCTGCTGGCCGCACGCACGCTATCTCCCTCCGCGACATGGGCGGCCGCGGCTGAGTGGTTCGCCGCGGGACTGGCGCTCGAAGCCATCTTCGGACGCGTGCGCGGATTCTGGCTGGGCGTCACGACGATGGCGCTGGGGCTGCGGATCTTCATGCCTTCGCGGTCGCTCGCGCTCGATGAGGTTGCCGGCGCGGCGCTGGCGCTGCTGCTCTGGGAGATGGTGCCGGCGAAGCGGCGTCTCGCGGCCGGCGTGCTCATGGCGTTGTCGGCGATCCTGGCGGCCGAGCTGGCGCCGTTCCATTTCACCGCGCACGCCGCGCCGTTCTACTGGACGCCGCTTGCCGCCACGTTTGAAAACGAACGTTGGGGCGCAACCGTGATCCTGCTGAACAAAGCGTTCTTCTATGGCGCCGCCATCTGGCTGCTGGTCCGCTCCGGGGTGCGCTACCTGGTGGCGGGCGGCACGCTGGCGGCGGCGCTGTTGCTGCTCGAAATGGTGCAGCGGTACCTGCCCGGCCGCACGCCGGAGATTACCGACGCGCTGATCGCGGTGGCGATGACGGCGGCGCTGTGGGCGGTCGGCGAGCCACGCAAGCGCGGGCAGGAACGAGTGATCGCCCACGATGTCTAATACGCTCGCCGACGCTCATGACCGAACCGCGCTTGCCGCGCGCGGGTTGCGCTGGGCTGCCATAGCGCTGGTGACGATGCGTCTGCTCGCGGCGCAGGGCCAGGGAGCGATTTATGGGACGGTGCGGAACGCCGGGCATGATGCCGTTCCGCTCGTCGAAATCACCCTGGTGGGCCTACACACCGGCTGCCGCCGTACGGCGGTTGCGGATGCGTACGGGAACTACCGTGCGACAGGACTCGCCAACGATACGTATACGATCTCCGCCGCGTCGCCAATCGACGGCATGTCCGTCGTAACGGTGGTGGTGGAACAGGGCAAGGAGACCGAGCGCGGAATCATTCTCGACGACTCTACGCCGACGGGCGCCATGCGCGCAAATCTCGATTCGGTTCGCGAACGGGCCGAGATCGCGCCAGGGCAGCAGGGCAGCGCCACCGAGGGCGAAGGACCGTACGGCTTCCGCGGCAACATGAGTCTGAACGCCAGTGGGCAGCGCGGGCAGAATAACAACTTCCTGCTCGATGGAATGGACAACAACGACAACTGGACTGGCGGCCCGATGCTGAATCCGCCGGCCGGGGCGGTCCGCGCGGTGAGGTTGATGGATGGGTATATTCCCGCCGAGTCGGGCCACGCGACCGGCGCCAGCGTCAGCGTATACACTGGGTTCACACCGAGCGATCTGCATGGCAGCGCGCACGAGGAATTCGGCAATTCCGCGCTCAATGCGCGCAACTTCTTCGATGGCGCCCGCAAGCCCGCGATGGCTGCGAACCAGTTTGGGGGCAACCTGGGCGGGCCGGTGCGGAAGCATGAATTCTTCTTCGCCGATGTGGAAGGACTGCGGTCGCGGCAGGGGCTGACGGTGATTTCCACCGTGCCCACGGCCGCACAAAAAAGCGGCAGCTTCGGATTCACACCGATTTACAGTCCATTTACCATTGCAGCCACACCGTCCGGAATCTTTGAGCGGCAGCCGTTTCCGAATAACCAGATTCCGCAGAGCCTGTTCTCACCCGCGGGCGAGAAGTTACTCGCTCTCTATCCCGATCCTAACTTGCCCGGCGTCGCGGATAACTACCGTTACTCGCCATCGGCGCCTCACAACGGCGGCTGGTTTCACGGGCGGTGGGACGCGTCTCTTTCTCCGGTGCACGCACTGTCGGTGGCCGCCGGATATGAGGGCGAGCACGAACAATCGCCTGGTGCGCTGGCGGCGCCGGCCGGGCTGTCACTCGCGCAGAGCAGCATTGGCAGCGATATCACGCAGAACGCGAACGACGATGACGTGAAGTCCAATGCGTGGGATGCCGTGGTCGCGGAGACGGCCACACTGCGACCATCGCTCGTCAATCAACTTCGCGCGGGCGTGGCATCGTTGCGGCTTCAGGCACGGCCGCTTGACGACGGGAGTAACTGGTCGACGGAGCTGGACATACCGGGGCTAAGTGGCACTGGGCTTCCCACAGTAAGTCCGACCGGGTTCGCCTCGCTCGGAGCGGCAGGCGCGGCGCCGTTCCAGCTTCGCATGACGAATTATGAACTGGAAGACACGGTGCATTGGACGACCCCGCATCACGTCTGGCAGTTCGGTGTGCAGGCGATTCGCCGCGTGGCATATGGAGACGCGGGAACCGTCTCCAGCCGTGGCACCTTTTCGTTCACTCCCGATTACACCAGCCAGGAAGGCTCGGCGTCGGGCGATTCGATCGCATCGCTGTTACTGGGGTTTCCATCCGAAGTCGAACGCGACGTGCAGTTCGCTTCTTACAACTTGCGGGCGTGGGAGTTCGCCGGATGGGCGAGCGACCAGATACGGCTGGGCCGGCTCACCATAGAGGCGGGCCTTCGCTACTCGCTCTATCCGCCACTTACGGAGGCGGACGGCCGAATGGTGAACTTCAACTTCTCGCGGACGGCTCCGGCGCTGGACCAATTCGCGAGCCAAGGCGGCGCGAGCGAATCCGCCGGATTGGGATTCAACAAGCGGGCGCTGGCGCCGCGGGTGGGATTCGTGCTGAACCTTTCGCCGAGCGGCTCGACCGAGTTGCGCGGCGGATTCAGTACGGATTACGATTCCGGGAACTACCTGGCGGAAGGTATTCTGGCGCGCAATGCGCCCTATACGTCGTCGCTCGATACGATTAATGGCACTTACCAACTGGGGGCCAATCTGACTGCCGGACTGCCAGCGGCGACGTCGACCTCGCTCGTCACGGCTGCGGCGCTCAACGCGGCGCACGGCAACATCAACGCGATTCAACCGGAGAGCTACACGCCGTACGCGGACCAGTGGGACCTGTTCCTGGAGCGGCGGGTGGGCACGCGTCTGGTCTTCGAAATCGGTGGCGCGGGCTCCATGGGCATCCATCTCGAAGACGCGTTCAACGCCAATCAGCCCTTCCCCGCCCCGACGCCCTATTCCACACTACGCTACCCGTACGATCCGTATGAGTCGCGCATCACTTACTTGAACCTGGGCGGAGGCTCGACTTACTACGGAGGGCAGGCCAGACTTAGCGGCCAGATCCGGCCAGGGCTCATCGTCTTACTGAGTTACTCACATGCTAAGTCGGTGGACGATTCGGTGACGCCGTTCAGCGATCCGCTGAGCCGGCCGGCGACGCCGCAGGACACTTATAACGCACGGGGCAATCGCTCGCCGTCTCCTTTCGACATCGCGCAGCGGGGCGTCTTCACGGTGCAGTACGACTTACCGCACCGCGCGGGGAACGACTGGCTCGCTGTGGTCGCACGAGATTGGCACGCCAGCGCAGTGGTAACGGCGCAAACGGGTTTTCCATTCACGCCGGAGCTGGCGGTGAACAGTCTGAACAACGGAGGGTTCCAGCTTCCGAACCGCATTGGAAGTGGAGCTTTGCCGGCGGGCCGGCGATCTTATCTGAATTGGTTTAATTCGACACTGGGCGCAGCGGACAGCGCGTTTCAGGTTCCCGCGCTCTATCAGTACGGTAACTCTGGTTTTGATATACTGCGCGGACCGGGATTGGCCACGGCGGATGCGGCGGTAAGTCGAAGTTTTCGACTTAGAGAGAAGCTGCGCATAGAGACACGCGTGGCGGCCACGAATCTGCTGAACGACGTGAACTTCGCGTTGCCGAACCGGTTCCTGGGCGTCGAATCTTCGGGCGCGATCAGTCACACGGTAACTCCCGCGCGGCAGGTGCAACTGGCGGTGCGGCTGGCGTGGTGAGGTAAGCGGGCGCGGCGTTGCGGGATGGTTGCAGCGACCGCTCCCTTTGGTCGCGGTTCCAATGGCGTTGGGGACGCGGCTGTTAGGAACACGGGCAAGCTAAAGCATGCCCCACCAAAGCTAGAATAGAAGATTCATATGAGGAAGGTAGTTACGCCCGCGGGCCCACTGACCGGCGCGATTGCGCTGCCGGGCGATAAGTCCATTTCGCACCGGTACGCCATGATCGGCGCGATTGCGGAAGGCGACACGCGCATTCGCAATTACTCGACCGGCGCGGATTGCCATTCGACGCTGGGGTGTGTGCGCGCGCTCGGCATCGCGGTGGAAGGCGGCGGGACGGAGTTCGTCATCCACGGGCGCGGGCTGGACGGGCTGCGACAGGCGGCGGGCGCTCTCGATGCCGGCAATTCCGGATCGACGATTCGCATGTTATCGGGCATACTGGCGGCGCAGCCGTTTGCGAGCCGCATCTTTGGCGACGAATCTCTGTCGCGGCGGCCAATGCAACGGATCATCGAGCCGCTGGGCGAAATGGGAGCCGGCATCCGCGCGCGCGAAGGGAAGTATCCGCCGCTCGAAATCGCGGGCGCGGCGTTGCGGCCCATCGACTACACGCTGCCGGTGGCGAGCGCGCAAGTGAAAACGTGCGTGCTGCTGGCGGGACTATATGCGAACGGGCGCACGACGGTCACGGAACCGATGCGGTCGCGCGATCATACCGAAATCGCACTGCGCGAATTCGGCGCGGACGTCAGGGTGGAGCGGTGCACAATCGCGCTGGTAGGCCGGCCGAGGCTGACCGCGCGCGAATTGGTTGTGCCATCGGACCTCTCGTCGTCGGCGTTTTTCATCGTGGCCGCGCTGCTGGTGCCCGGCTCGGAACTGACGATTCGCGGGGTGGGTCTCAACCCGACGCGCTCCGCGTTGCTCGACTTTCTGACCGGGATGGGCGCGGACATACGCATCCCGAACCTGGAAAGCCGGAACGGCGAGCTGGTGGGCGACATCGTGGTGCGGTATTCCGAGCTGCGCGGCGGCACGATCGAGGGCGCACTGACAGCGGCGCTGATCGACGAGATTCCGGTGCTGGCCGTGCTCGGCGCGGCGACCGAGCGGGGGATCGTGGTGAAAGACGCGGCGGAACTGCGCATCAAGGAGACCGACCGCATCAGCACGGTGGTCGGGAATCTGCGCCGCGCCGGCATTGCAGCCGAAGAGAGTCCCGATGGGATGACGATTCCCGGCCGCGGGAAGTTTCGCGCCGCTGAGTTTGCCTCTCACGGCGACCACCGCGTTGCGATGGCGTTCGCGGTGGGCGCGCTGGCGGGCGACGGCGCATCGACGATCGAAGGCGCGGAAGCGGCGTCTGTTTCATTCCCCGAATTCTGGGACACGCTCGAATCGAGCGCCGGATAGGACCGAAACACGGCATGGGCAGGTGAAGAACGAAGCTCCGGACCGGCCACGCTCGCCGGTTCGGAAAGCGTTTCATCGCCGGCCGGATTAGAGTATGCTGATGAGGACGGGTTCCGCGTCCCCCGAATCGACTCATTCAGGAGTTTCTATGAAGTATCACTCAATGGGGACGATCGCGCTGTTGGCTTTGCTCATTTCGGCCGGTTTGGCCACGGCGCAAACCACCACCACGACAACCTCCACTACGACCTTTGAGACCACGCTGACGACGGGCATCGTCGGTTGGGCGCCCGCCACGCAGACGGCACAAGTGAACGCGCTCAACGTGACTACCGTTGTCGCCGTGGCCGCGACCAGCAGCACGGGAACCACTGCGACCACCACAACCACTTGCACGGTGGAACTCGAATTCGTCGACGCGCAGAACAACGTGTTGAAATCGGCGCAGGTGAGCAACATCGCACAGGGCACGGCGGCATCGTTGACGCTGAAGCTGGCGGATTTATCGACCGCGACGAACGCGCTTCGGGTCAGCATACGCGCGGTTGTGAAATACAATCCGTTCGTCAGCGGACCAATCATCGGCGGAATCGGACCGACGATCCCGGTTAGTTCAACCTCGACCTGCTCCGTGATGCCGACGCTTGAATTATTCGACACCGCGACCGGTGCGACGCAGACGTTTACCAGCGAAACCCGGGTCTCCGGTTCGGCGGTCGTTCCGCTGCTGATATCGTCGACGGTCGTGAACTAGGCGCAAGGGCACGCGGTCAGCTCCCACGCCGGGCGCGTGTGCTAAGCTGTACGTTCCCCCTCATGCGCGAAGCCAATGGCGAAGGACCCGCTGGCCTGGCGGAGAGAATCGGCACCGGAGATCGAGCTGCCGAAGCCGAGCTGGTCGATTTCTTCAGCCCACGCGTTTTCGCCATTCTGTGCGCCCGCACGCAGGATCGGGAAGCCTCGCGCGACCTGCTGCACGACGCACTGATCGGCATTCTGAAAGCGCTGCGGCAGGGCGAGTTGCGCGACGCCGAGAAGTTGCCGGCATTTGTCGCGTCGGTGGCGCGGAACATCGCACACACACATCTGCGCGGGCGCGCCCGCGCCAGGCTGAGCGATCCGATTGAGGACGACATTGCCGCTCCCAACACCGGGAATGCGTTCGAGGAAGCGCAGCGACGGGATCGGGTGCGGCGTGCGCTGCTCCAGTTGGAGGCGACGGATCGGGAGATCCTGACGCGAATCCTGACGGAGGGGCAGAAGCTGGCGGCCATTGCGCTCTCGTTGGGGATGAGCCAGGAGGCGGTGCGGCAGCGGAAATCGCGAGCGCTAAAGAAAATGGCGGAAATCGTAAAAGGGCTGTAACGAAGCGGGCGGCGCGGATACATAGTATCCGGAGAGACTCGATGGACTGCGACAGAATCGAAGCGGAGGAAATCGCGGAGAAGTACGTCACGGGCGGGCTCGACGACGAGGAGCAGGCCGATTTCGAATTACACTTCCTGACTTGCGACCGGTGCTTCGAGCAAGTGCAACTCCGGCAGGATATGCAGGCGGCGCTCGTACGGCGCGCGCGGCGGGGAGATTGGCGGTGGCTGGCGGTTGGGGCGGTGGCGGCGAGTCTGCTGGTGGCGGCGGGCGCCACCTGGTTCCGCTTGCGGCCGGTTTCGGGAGGGATAGCTTCGCGCGCGAAGGTTACCGCGCGGCCGGCGCTCAACCTGATGGCGCTGGCGGCGATTGCGCCGCCGCGGTATGCCCGGCCGCAGTGGCGCGCAGCCGGCCCGACGGCGTTCGATGTAGCCATCGAGCGCTACACCAGGGGCGACTACGCGGGCGCGACGCCGGACTTGCTGGTGGCGTCGAAGGCAGATCCCGGGAACAGCGCCGCTTCATTCTTTCTGGGCATCTGCTACCTCATGCAGAACCGGAACGACGAAGCCATCGCACAACTGAAGGCGACCATCGCGTCGGGAGATTCTCCCGAGCTGGAAGAGTCCTATTTCTACCTGGCCAAAGCGCTGTTGCGCCAGCGGGACATCGCGGGCGCGGTCGACGAGCTGCGCCGGGCGATCGCGCTGCACGGGCCGCGCCAGGCGGAAGAGCGGAGCCTGCTGGATAGTATTACGCGCGAGGCGCCACCGGCCCAGTGACCCGAATTCTTGCGACGTGCCTGGCGGCAGCGGCATTGGCGTGCGGCCAGGTGGCATCGAGCGAAGGCGCCATCCGCCAGATGATTTCGGAGGGCCGGTACACCGAAGCGGAGTCGCTGGCCCGCAGCGCGTTAGCGGACGCGGAGGCGCGTTCGGGAGCGCACTCCAAGGACGTCGCCGAAGTACTGGACGATCTGCTGGTAATCTTCTATTACAGCAGCCGCGTCCACGACCCCGGGGACCAGGCGTTGGCAAGCCGGGCGATCGCGTTGAGCGAGGAATTGTTCGGTCCGGCGTCGCGCGAACTGGCCAAGACACTGCGGGTAGCGGGAGAATTCGCCCGGCACAACGGAGACTTTGAACAGGCGCGCCCGCTGCTACGACGCGCGATCGACATTCACGAAGCGCTGCCCGACGCCGCCGACTCGTTGCAGGAGCGTGCCGAGGCCTTGAGCAGCATGGCTTCGCTACTCAAGGACACCTACGACTATCAGGGCGCCAAGGCGGATTACGAGAATGCCCTGCCGCTATACGAGAAAGCCTTGGGGCACCAGAGCCTCCCCGTTGCGGTGTGCCTGAACAGCCTGGCCAGCACGCTGACAAGACTGGGCGACTACAGCCACGCGAAACCGCTGTTCCAGGAGGCCCTGCGAGTCTACGAAGCGACGGCGGGGCCGGATCACATCATGACCGCCGGGTGCCTGAATAACCTGGCGTTCCTGCTGACGGAGACGGGCCATCCGGCCGAGGCGGCGGAACTGCTGCGGAAGGTGCTCCGGATTGCCACTGCGACGTATGGCGAGCGGCATCAGCGAGTCGCTAGCGCGCTCGCCAACCTTGCCGACGCTCTGAGCGCGTCCGGACAATTCGATGCCGCGGCTTCTTACTACGAGCGTGCCGCCGAGATTCGGACCACTATCTTCGGTCCTGTCAGCCCGGAAATCGCGACCAGCCTGGACCAACGCGCGGTCAACGCGGCGCTGGCCGGCAAGAGCGCGCTGGCGGCGGAACTCGCCATACAATCGGAAGACCTCTCGCGCAATTTCGATCTGATCGCGATCCGCACCATGCCGGAGCGGGAAGCGGTGCTGCGGATGGGCGCGAAAGCTTCAGGTCAGCGCCTGTCCGGATTGAATACGTTGCTGAGCCTGGCGGCGGCGGGAGCGCCGGGCGGGCCGGCGCTGGACGCGCTGATCCGGTCGCGCGGCGTGGTGTTCGACGAAATGGCGTCGCGGAGGCGCGCGATCGAGAGCGGAAGCCCCGAGATCTCGGGGCTGGCGGAAGGACTGGCGGCGGCACGCGAGGAACTGGCCAAGCTGGTGATGCGCGGGCCCAAGTCGATGACCGCGGCACAATACCAGGCCGCGCTCAATCGCGCGCGGGAGAATAAATACGAAGCGGAGCGGCTATTGGCGGAGAAGAGCCTGCCATTCCGGCGCGAGCTGACGAGCCGGCAAACCGGGCTGAGCGAGGTGGCCGCGGCGCTGCCGAAGGATGCGGCGATGATTTCGTTCGTACGCTACCCGCGCGCCGCCTTCCGCCTGGGAGCGCCGGCGCGGAATCCGGCGGCGAATGCGCAGGCCAGTTACCTGGCGCTGGTGCTGCGGCCGGGACAAAGCCAGCCGGCGGTGGTCGACCTGGGGGCCGCGGCGGAAGTGGATGCACTGGTGGCCCAATTGCGGCACACCATCTCGCAGGAAGCGCAAGACCCGGGCCGCGCGCCGCAGGAGTCCGAGGCTTCCTACCGGCGCGCGGCGGAGCGCTTGCGATTGCGGATCTGGGATCCGCTGGCCCCCCACTGGAAAAGGGCGGCGCGGCTGTTCGTGGTGCCGGATGGGTCGCTGCACCTGGTCAGTTTCGCAGCCCTGCCCGTGGGTCGCGGCTATCAAGTGGAGAGCGGTCCGGCGATTCATTACCTCTCGGTGGAGCGCGACATGGTGGCCGGCGCGCCGTCGGCCGAGGGGCACGACATGTTGTTGGTGGCCGACCCGGCATTCGATGGCAGACCGGCGCTTGCGTCCAGCAGCAATTTCCGCGGCGCCACTGCGGCGTGCAGCGCGTATCAGAACCTGCATTTCACTCCCCTGCCCGGTGCGGCGCGGGAGGCGGCAGCGGTTTCCGCCATCTGGCGCGAATCCGGTGGCGCCGAATCTTCGCTGATCGGAACCAGCGCGCGCAAGAATTCGGTTCTCGAACAGGCTGCCGGCAAACGTGTGTTGCACCTGGCCACTCACGGCTTCTTTCTCGACGGTTGCGGACCGGCGGCGGGCGCGACCGCGGCGAACGCGGCAAGAGCGCTCGATAATCCGCTGCTGCTTTCCGGCCTAGCTCTGGCGGGCGCCAACGAAAGCAAGCAGCCAGGCGAGGGCATACTTACCGCCGAGGAAATCGCTTCGCTGCATCTGGACGGCCTGGAGTGGGTGGTGCTGTCGGCATGCGACACGGCACTGGGCGAGATTCACGCGGGCGAGGGAGTGTTCGGCCTGCGGCGGGCGTTCCAACTGGCGGGCGCGCGCACGGTGATTATGTCGCTGTGGCAGGTGGACGACAACACCACGCGGCTGTGGATGGAGGAGTTGTACCGCGCGCGTTTCCTGCGCCGCGCGGCGACCTCCGAAGCCATACGGACAGCCACGCTATCGGTATTGGCTAATCGCCGCGCCGCACACCTGGGCACCCACCCTCTCTATTGGGCCGGCTTTCTGGCCGTCGGAGAGTGGCGCTAAGTCGATCGCGTGTGCAGGGCGACAAGCGCCATCGCACTAACACCGATCAAGCGAGTTGCCTGGGCTTCCCAGCGGGACGCGTTCCCACACCGTAAGTCGCGCAACAAGGCCAAATGTGACAGTGATATAACAAAGGACCTGGCAGTCTCATTTGTTTGTCACGTTTCCACTCTTCATTCCACTTAACCTTAGAGGATCCGAGAGCTTAACTTTAGGAGATCCGGAATAGGAACAATGATAGCAATGGCCATGCTGGCAGTCTTGACACTTATCGCAGGTTTTATCGCGTTCTTGATTTGGAACGATCTGATGCGGCTACTGATTCTCGCCGAATCGGCGCTGCTGAACGTCGAAGTTCTGCTCAAGGTGCGGCACGACCTGGTTCCCGACCTGTTGGATGCGGTGAGAGACTATGCCAGCGATTAGACTCGGGACGTTCGAGAGCGTCGCGAAGTGGCGCTCGACGGCGGGAGGGACCAGTTTCGGCGAAGTCCGCGTCGGGGCGGAGAACCAATTGACAGGGGCGCTGCGGCACTTGTTCGCGATGGCGGAAGAACACCCGGAACTGCGCACGTCGGCGGAGTTCCAAGCGCTGGCGCAGAATCTCGAGAGTGTCGAAGAGTCGCTCAGAAATGCGCGACGGCGTTACAACTCGACTGTGGCCGATTACAACCATCGGATACGAGTATTCCCGGGAAAGCTGGTGGCGGCCCTGCTGGGGTTGCAGCCAAGGCCCCTTCTCGATCTCTCCGCCGAGACAGCGCAAGAGAACCGGGCAGCGCAGTTACAAAAGCTCGCATGACTACGGACGGGCTGAGCCGCTCCGCCGCCCAACGTTCCGCAAGTAACTCCCCCCCGCGCCGATGCACTAATATATATCAGGCGCTATGCTCGAGAATATCAATCTGAAAAGGAAGCTCTCGCGGGAAGAGTACAAGCAGTTGCTCCCCGTCGAGCAGCATCGTCTCTACGATCTGGAGAAGGCGTGCTGGGATCACGGCGTGCCGACGCTGATCGTCTTCGAAGGCTGGGACGCCGCAGGCAAGGGGACCGCCATCTCCGCCTTGACCCAACGCCTCGACCCGCGCGGGTTCAAGCTCTATCCGATCGCCGCGCCGCGCACTTACGAGCAGCAGCGGCCGTGGCTGTGGCGCTTCTGGCTGAAGGTGCCGAACCGCGGCGAGATGGTGATCTNNTACCAGGACATCGTCGAATTCGAACGCATGCTGGCCGACGATGGCACGGTCATCCTCAAGTTCTTTCTCCACATCTCGAAGAAGGAACAGCGCGAACGGTTCAAGACCATCGCCGACGATCCGCTCGAAGCCTGGCGAGTGACCGACGCCGATTGGGCGCGGCAGAAGAAATACGGCCAATACCTGGCCGCGATCGAAGAGATGCTGGAGCGGACCGAATCCGAGTACGCGCCGTGGACGATCGTCGAAGCCACGTCGAAATGGTGGGCGCGCAAACGCATCTTCGATACCATCGTGGCGGCGCTCGAAAAGCGCCTGGGCGCCGATGCGCCGCCGGTCGCGCCCGAAGTCCCGGCCGTGACGGCCAAGGACGCGGAACTGCGGGAAGCCATGGATTCGCTCGGCGGGGGGAGCCTCTGATGCTCGAAACGGTCGATCTCACACGCGCTCTCGCCCGCGAGGCCTACGTCAAGGAAGTGACGCGGCGGCAGATTCAACTGCGCGAGCTGGGCTACCAGGTTTATCTGCAAAGACGTCCCGTCATGATTATGTTTGAAGGCTGGGACGCCGCCGGCAAGGGCGGCGCCATCAAGCGCATCACGGAGAAACTCGACCCGCGCGGGTACGTGGTTTATCCGATCGCCGCGCCGCAGGGCGAAGACAAGACGCGGCATTACCTCTACCGTTTCTGGCGGCGCCTGCCGGAGCGCGGACAGATCGCCATTTTCGATCGCTCCTGGTACGGCCGCGTGCTGGTCGAGCGGGTGGAAGGCTTTGCGCCCGAGGAGGCCTGGAAGCGGGCTTACAAGGAGATCAACTCGTTCGAGCGGCAGGTCCGGGATTACGGCATGATCCTGGCCAAATTCTGGATTCACATTTCCCGCGAAGAGCAGCTCCGCCGCTTCGAAGAGCGCAAGGCGATTGGCTACAAGGCGTGGAAGCTCACCGACGAAGACTGGCGCAACCGGCAGAAGTGGGACGTCTATGAGGAAGCGGTGGAAGAGATGCTGGTGAAGACCAGCACGCGCACCGCGCCGTGGAGCGTCATAGAAGGCAACGACAAATACTGGGCGCGCACCAGGGTGTTGTCGCGCCTGGTCGAGATACTCTCGAAGGAACTTGGCTACACGCCGACTAATCCGCTCAAGCACGGCGCGCATAAGAAGGGCGGCAAGGCGGCGAAGTAAGTCAGTAGTGTTGGTCGTGGCGCAGGCTGTCAGGCTGCAGAGCCGAGGGTCGTCTCGGCTTTTCCGGTCACAATTCGCTTGAAAGCTATTGGTCCTGCCGCAGTATCATGGGCGTAGTGACAACTAACACCGATTTCACTCGCGCGCTGCTGGGTAGAACCGGGCGCGCGGTATGCCGGCTGGGCGTGTCGGCCAGCTATGGCGTGCCGGGCGACGCCGTCGAGCGCGCCTTCGAGCAGGGCGTGAATTATCTCTATTGGGGCAGCATGCGGCGCGATACGTTCGGCGCAGCGTTGCGCCACCTGGCGCCGCGGCGCGACCAGTTCGTGTTGGCGATCCAATCCTACACGCGCATGGCGTCGCTGATGGGCTGGAGCCTCGAACGTGCGCTGCGGGCCTTGCATTTCGATTACACCGACGTGCTGCTGCTCGGCATGTGGAACAAGCCGGTGCCGCCGCGGATTTTCGAAGCGGCGCAGAAGCTGAAGGCGCGCGGCCTGGTGCGGCATCTCGCGGTCTCGACGCACACGCGCAAGCTGGTGCCGGAGATCGCCGCCGCAAGCGATTTCGACGTGGTTCACTTCCGCTACAACGCGGCGCATCCCGGCGCGGAGACCGACATCTTCCCGCATCTGCCCGATGCCAACCGGCCGGGCCTGGTGTCCTTCACTGCGACCAGTTGGGGGCAACTGCTCGGCCACGGACTGGGCCTCAGGCCCGGGCGTCCGATTCCGCAGGGCGAGCGTGTTCCCACCGCCGCCGATTGTTACCGCTTCGTGTTGACGCGGCCGGAGGTCGACGTGTGCATGACCGGCCCCAAGGATGCGGCGCAAATGGAGCACGCGCTCGAAGCGCTGCGGCTGGGGCCGATGAGCGAAGACGAACACACCTGGATGCGGCGCGTCGGCCGCGCGGTGTCGGGTAAGTAGGCGCGGCCGTTCCGCCGCCGCACGCGGTTTTCCCAAAAACGAACATCCCGGCCGCCAGCCTCGCGGTATCTGGTTCCAACCACATGGCGTTGGCGCGGGCACACTGGCACGCGAACTGCTGGATCGGAACATACCTATGTGGAAGGACTTCGTCTATTCGATCCGTTCCCTGCGGCGCAGCCCGTTGTTCACGGCGGCGGCGATCGCCTCGCTCGCGCTCGGCATCGGGGCCAACACGGCCATCTTTTCGCTGCTCGATCAGGTAGTGCTGCGCTCGCTTCCGGTGCGCGATCCGGAATCGCTGGTGGTGCTGCACACCGACTACGCGGCGCCCGGCAATGCGAGCAGCGATAACGACGAATCGGTGTTTTCGTATCCTCTCTACCGCGACCTGCGCGCTTCCGACGCCGCCTTCTCCGGGATGGTGGCGCGCAGCGCCGCTCGTGTGCGGCTGGCCTGGAACGGCAACGCGCTAGCGGCCGGCGCCGAACTGGTTTCGGGCAACTATTTCCGCGCGCTTGGCACCGGCGCGGCGCTCGGGCGCACGCTGGCGCCGTCCGACGAAGGCGCGGCGGACGCGAATCCGGTCGCGGTGCTCAGTCACGCCTACTGGTCGACTCACTTCGGTTCCGACCCCGCGATTCTGAACCGCACGGTCGTCTTGAACGGTCATCCGTTCGTGGTGGTGGGCGTGGCGGAGGCCAGCTTCAACGGCTTGCTGCAAGGCAATTCGCCCGACGTCTACGTGCCGCTCACCATGGAGAAGTCGTTGATCCCCAACTACGACGTGCTGGCGGACCGGCGCATGCGCTGGCTCAACCTCTTCGGCCGTCTGAAGCCGGGCGAAACGCTGCCGCGCGCGCAGGCAGCCACCGACGTCGCCTACCACGCCATCATCGCGGGAGAGTTGGCGGGGGTGGGAAAGATGCGCGACGAACGGAACCGCCAGCGGTTCCTCAACCACCGCGCCACGTTGCGTCCCGCCGCGCAGGGCATAGCGCAATTGCGCGACAAATGGGAGAAGCCGCTGCGCGTGCTCACCGCGATGGTGGGGCTGGTACTGTTGATCGCCTGCGCCAACGTGGCCGGCCTGATGGTGGCGCGCGCGGCCGGCCGGCAGCGCGAAATCGCCATTCGCCTGGCGATGGGCGCGCGCCGTGTGGCGTTGGTGCGGCAACTGCTGATCGAGGGGCTGCTGCTGGCTTTGGCGGGCGGCGTGGCCGGCCTGCTGGTGGAACAGTGGAGCACGGCGGCCCTCGTCGGCATGCTGCCGGGCGATGAGGCGGGCGGGTGGATCGCCGATAGTCTCGATGCGCACCTGCTGGCTTACGCGTTCGCGGTCTCGCTCGGATGCGGCCTGCTGTTCTCGCTGCTGCCGGCCTTGCAGGCGACGCGGCCCAACCTGGCGCCGGCGCTGAAGGACCGCGCGTCCAACGTCGCCTCCGCCGGCCCGGCGCGCTTGCGCGCGGTGCTGGTCGCGGCGCAGATCGCGCTATCTCTGCTGTTGGTAGTGGGCGCCGGCTTGTTCAGTTCGAGCGCGGCCAATCTGTTGAACGCCCAGCTTGGATTCCGCTCCAGCCAGCTTCTCATGTTCCGGGTCAATGCCACGCTCGACCGCGCCGACACGGCGTCCGCCACGGCCTTCTATCGCGATCTCGGTCTCCGTCTGGCCGCTATGCCGAACGTAACGGGCGTGGCCGCCGCCGATGGCGGACCATTTTCCAACAGCGGCTCCGGCGGCAACATCACGGTGGAAGGCTACCGCGCCGGGCAGGACGAATACACCGGTGCCACCAACATCGCCGTCAGCCCGGGGTATTTCGGCGGGCTCGGCATCCCGCAGCGCGCCGGCCGCGAATTCACCGATCGTGACGACGCCGCGGCGCCCAAGGCGGT
Organism: Bryobacterales bacterium; assembly: GCA_003157745.1. Classification (GTDB taxonomy): domain Bacteria; phylum Acidobacteriota; class Terriglobia; order Bryobacterales; family Bryobacteraceae; genus Bog-375. The sequence continues at coordinate 36,767 of PMKM01000107.1, forward strand.
GGTCGTCAATCAGACGTTCGTCAAGCGCTACTTCGGCAAGGCGAATCCGCTGGGCCGGCGCCTGCAATTCGGTGCCAGCACGCCGCCCAAGCTGGATTGCGAAATCGTCGGCGTGGTGGCCGACAACGGCGACGACGTGCGCGACCCCAGCCAGGAGACCATCTACTATCCGTACGCGCAGTGGGACAAGCCTTCCCGTCTGGTGTTCTACGTGCGCACGGCGGGCGATCCGGGCCGCCTCGCGACCGCGCTGCGCGATGCCGTGCGCGAGGCCGATCCCAATCTGCCGGCGGTCGACGTCAAGACCGTCGAGCTGAAGATGCGCGAATCGCTCTACACGGAGCGGCTGATCGCGATCCTCTCGGCGGCGTTCGGAATCCTGGCGACGCTGCTGGCGGCGATCGGGCTCTATGGCGTGATCGCCTATTCGGTAGCGCGGCGCACGGGCGAAATCGGCGTGCGGATGGCGCTCGGCGCGGTGCCGGCCGATGTGCTTCGCCTGGTGCTCGGCGGCGCGGCACGCCTGGCCGCGGTGGGAATCGCGATCGGCCTCGCCGCCGCGTTTGCCGGCGGACGCCTGATCGAATCGCAACTGTTCGGCATCAAAGCGTCCGATCCGATCATATATATAGGCGCCGCCGTGCTGCTCGCCGCCGTGGCGCTCGTCGCCGCCGGCGTTCCCGCCTGGCGCGCCGCCCGCATCGACCCGGTCACCGCCCTGAAATACGAGTGAGCGCGATGCCCTCCGCCGAGCCGTGCGCGGGGTCCAAACTGATACACTCATAGAGAACCCTATGGCGAAGGAAGA
>PMKM01000107.1:37637-37792 GCA_003157745.1 Bryobacterales bacterium
TGATGGCCGTCTGGATGGGCTACGCGCAGCCCGACGTGGCCGGGCACGCGCACGATTACGGCACCAAGTTCCTGGTGACGGCCGGCCTGCTCAACCTGTTGGCCATGGTGGACGCTTACGAAATCGCCCGTGGGAGGAAAAGCTAATGCCCAAGA
>PMKM01000076.1 GCA_003157745.1 Bryobacterales bacterium
GTCGACACTCGTGTCGACGCACGGCCATCACCCTGGCTCCGCAGTTGGCAGGCGAAAGCGCCTGCCCCACCTTGCCGGCTAGTGAGTTCTTCCATGCCTGACACCGTTATTATCGGCGGCGGCATCTCGGGCCTGGCTGCCGCATACTATCTGGCCAAGGGCTCTGCCACGGCAACCATTGTCGAATCGCGCCCGCGCCTGGGCGGCGTGATCGAAACGGTACACGCGGAGGGCTGCATCATCGAGGCTGGTCCGGACAGTTTCCTTTCCGCCAAGCCGGCCGCGCTCGAACTCATCACCGACGTCGGCCTCGCCGGTGAGGTGATCGGATCCAACGACCACCTGCGCGTGACGTTCGTCCGCCGCGATGGCCGCCTGGTGCCGCTGCCGGACGGGTTGATGATGATGGTGCCGACCAGGATACTGCCGCTGCTGACGACTGGCCTGGTCGGCTGGCGCACCAAGCTGCGCATGGCGATGGAGTTGCTCCGCGCACCGAGTGTTCTCACCGCCGATCAATCCGTGGCGGAGTTTGTCGAAGATCACTATGGCGCCGAGGCCGTCGACTACCTGGCCGAGCCGCTGCTCAGTGGCGTCTATGGCGGCAACCCGGCCGCGCTCAGCGTGTCGAGCGTGTTGCCGCGCTTCGTCGAATTGGCCAACCAGTATGGCAGCCTGACGCGCGGCGTTCTTGCCGCGCGCGCCCAGGCGGCGAAAACGCGCGCGCCCGCCGCCCCGCTGTTTCGCACGCTCCAGGGCGGCTTGGGGCAACTGGTGGACGCGATCGCGACGGCGATTCGCGGGAGAGTCGACGTCCGCCAGGGCCGCGCGCAATCGATCGAGCGCTCGGGCGCCGGTTTCCGCGTGCGTGTGGACGGGGATTGGGTCGAAGCCCGCCACGTCGTACTCGCCTCGGAAGCGCACAACGCCGCGCCGCTGGTGAGCGCGATGGACGCCCGCCTGGGCGAGCTGCTCGGCACCATTCCCTACGGCTCTTCGATGACGGTGGCGCTGGGCTACCGCGCGGCCGACCTCAATCCCGCGCCCATCGGCTTCGGTTTCCTGGTGCCTAAGAAGGAGCGGCGCCGCATGGTGGCCTGCACCTGGGTGGGCACCAAGTTTTCGCACCGCGTGCCCGATGGGACCATCGTGGCGCGCTGTTTCCTGGGCGGCATGGAAGACGCGGGCGTGCTCGATGAATCGGACGAACGGGTGCTGGCCGCAGTGACGGCCGAGCTTGCCGAAATCGCCCAAGTCCGCGCGCAGCCGTACTTCAGCCGCATCTTCCGCTGGCCGCGCTCGATGGCGCAATACACCGTCGGCCATCCGCGGCGCCTGGCCGAGATCGAGACGCGCGCCGCCAACTTGCCCGGCTTTTATCTCGCCGGCAACGCCTATCAGGGCATCGGAATTCCCGATTGCATTAGAATGGGCCGCGCCGCCGCAGAGAAGATTCTTACAAGCTGAGTTCCCAAGCCCTCCGCGGCTCGGGTTCGCCGAAATGCGCGGGCGGCGGCGCGTCCATCGCGTGGAAGCCGGCCTTCGCATAGATGCGCTGCGCAGCGTCGAGGCTGGCGTGTGTTACCAGCATCAGCTTCCGGTAGCCGCTCGCGCGCGCGAAGGCGATGCATTCCTCGACCAGTTGCTTGGCGATGCCGACGCCGCGTGCCTCCGGTTCCACCAGCAGCAGCCGAAGCTGCGCAGTCTCCGCGGACACCTTCATCACCAGAACCGAGCCCACCCGCGCGCCGTTCTTTTCGGCAATCCAGCAACGTTCGCGCGCGGCATCGAAGTTGCGCAGGAACTTCGCGCCGAGGTCCGCAATCAGAGCTTCAAACGGCGTCCCCCAGCCGCATTCCCGCGCGTAGAGTACCCCGTGCCGATGAACGATCCACCCGATGTCGCCCACCTGGTGCGTGCGCAGTGTGAAAGCGGCCGGCGGCGCCAGCCGCGTTTCGATCGCCATCGGCTACTTCACCCAGACCGTCACGCCGCTCTGGCTCGGCTGCGTGCCCACCTGGACCACGAGCGAATTCGCTCCGGAAGTGGCTGCGGGCGGCACGATGGCATCCACCTGCAATACGCCGGCGACCACGTCCGGCGCCTCGCCGGCAAAGTAGACGTTCGCGGGCTGGCCGCCGATGGTCACCGAGACCGGCTGTTGCGGCGCCGGCGTAAGCGGACCGGTGCCCGAAGTATTCACTGGCGTCACCGCTCCGGTGGCCTGGGCGGGAGTCGTCAGGCCTTCGCCCGTCATGAAGATTTGGACCACGCTCCCCGCTGGCGCCGGGTTGGACTGCGTGTTCACGGTCGAGTCCGCGTTCAGGATTGCGCCCGGGCCGCTGCCGCTGCCATTGTAAGTGAAGATCGCCGGCGCGGTGGTGGTGAGCTGCAAGGCGTACTGGCTCGACGTCTGCCCGCCGTAAGTCACCTGCACGGTCGGCGCCGAGTTACCGGCGATTTCGTACGGAACGACAACGTTGATCTGGTTCGAGCCGGCGTAAGTCAACGGCGCCAGAAAGCCGTTGAAGCTAACCGTGACGCCGCCGATCGAAGTCGCGACCTTGCCGGACGAATCGAGCGTCAGGGCCGCGCCATTCGCCGGGCCGAGCGCGGTTCCAAAGATAGACACCATCTCACCGGGTGCCACCGCCCCTGCTGAATAGCTGGCCGCGTTAACCACGCCGCCGGCGGTAATCGACGGCGCGGTCACGGGCGTCAGCTTGCGAATACAAGCGCCATCCGTAAAGAAGATATCGCCCGCGCTATCCACCGCAATGCCCTCGGGGGAGGCCAACTGCGCCGAGGTCGCGGACCCCCCGTCTCCGGCGTATCCGGCTGTGCCCGTGCCAGCCACCGTGCTGATCGCGCCCGCGGGCGTTACCTTGCGGATCCGGTTGTTTCCATTGTCCGCGATGAATAGGTTGCCGGCGTTATCCACGGCGACGCCCCAGGGCTTGGATAACTGCGACGAAGTCGCCACGCCGTCTCCGTTGAAGCCGGCCGTGCCAGTGCCGGCCACCGTGCTGATTATGCCCGTGGCTACCGTCACCTTGCGGATGCGGCTATTGCCCCATTCCGCAATGAAGATGTTGCCCGCACTGTCCACCGCGACGTCGGTCGGGTAATCCAGGTCCGCCTCCGTCGCCGGTCCGCCGTCTCCACTTGGTGGGCCGAAGCCTCCACTCCCGTTACCGGCCACGGTCGTGAGCGCGCCCGCCGGCGTCACCTTTCGGATGCGCGAGTTGACTGTGTCCGCGATGTAGAGGTTGCCTGCCGGGTCCAGCGCGACGTCATAGGGCCAGGACAACTCGACTGAGGTTGCCACGCCGTCTCCGTTGAAACCTGCTGGTCCAGAGCCGGCCACCGTGGTGATCGAGCCCGTGGCAGCGGTTACCTTGCGGACGCGGTTGTTCCCTTTGTCCGCGATGTAGAGGTTGCCTGCGTCGTCCAAGACCACACCGGTAATTGCGCTAAGTCTCGTTTGGGTCGCGGGCAGGTTGTCTCCATCGAAGCCGACCGTGCCCGTGCCAGCCACTGTCGTGATGACGCCCCCGGGACTGACCTTGCGGACCTCCGCATTGCCAAAGTCCGCGATGTAGAGGTTGCCCGCCGGGTCTACCGCGACACCGGCGGGCGCGTTCAGCTCCGCAGCGGCCGCCGGCCCGTTGTCTCCAATGGAGCCGGTCAGTCCGTTGCCGGCCACGGTAGTGATCGCGTAGCCGGAGATGGACGTGCAGTTCTGCGTGACCGTGACGGCCACTGTCGCCGACGCCGAAGCGGCGAAGTTCGCGCTCCCGCCATAGGAGGCGGTTATGCCGTTGCTGCCGACGGAGAGCGGGCTACCGCCGCTCACGGCCAACGTCGCAGTCGCGGCGCTTCCGCTTCCGGTCAATGTCGCCGACCCGAGAACCGTGCTGCCCAGTTGGAACGTCACCGTGCCGGCCGGCGTGCCGCTGCCGCCTGCGGTTACCGTTGCTGTCAAGGTCGTCGATCCCGCCGCACAAATACTACCCGGATTAGCGGTCAGCGCCGTCGTGGTGGGTGTGACGGAATTCTGAATGACGTTAGTAACATCGCTGGCCGCAGCGGATACCGAGCCACCGCCCGAAACAGTTACCTGGTTAGTAACCTGTGAAGGCGCGGTCGAGGCCACGTTCACCGTCACCGTAATCGCCGGGTAGTTGGCGCCCGCCGCCAGGACGTCGCTCCGCGTGCAGGTCGCGCCACTGCATGCCCAGCCCGTGCCCGCCATCGACACCAGCGTAAGCCCCGCGGGCACGGTCTCGCCGACCGAAACCGTAGCCGTGGTCGGCCCCGCCGAAGCGCCGTTAGAAACCCTCACCGTGTACGTGGCGCCGGTCTGCCCCTGGGTGAAGCTCCCCGTGTGGCTCTTGCCGACGCTGAGCACCGGCGCCGAAGCGGATTGTGTCACCGTAACCACTACGGATGCCGACGAGCCGCTAAAGTGCGTGTTCCCGCCATAAGTCGCCGTGATCGTGTTACTGCCCACGGCGAGTTGGGTCCCGGCCACGACTAACGTCGCTGTCGAATAGCCCGCGCCATCCATGGTCACCGCCGCCGAGCCCAGCAGCGTGCTGCCCAGATTAAAGGTCACCGTGCCGCTCAGCGGGTAGGCCGTTACTATGCCCACGAAAGCGGACAAGGTTGTGGACCCTGTTGTGGCAATCGTGGCCGGACTCGCCGTCAACGTGATTGCGGTAGGGCTGGTACCCGCGACAATATTAGTAACATCGCTGGCTGCGGCGGATACCGATCCACCGCCCGAGGCAGTTACCTGGTTAGTAACCTGTGAGGGTGCGGTCGAGGCCACGTTCACCGTCACTATAATCGCCGGGTAGCTGGCGCCCGCCGCTAGGACGTCGCTCCGCGTGCAGGTGGCGCCGCTGCATGCCCAGCCCGTGCCCGCCATCGACACCAGCGTAAGCCCCACGGGCACGGTCTCGCCGACCGAAACCGTCGCCGTGGTCGGCCCCGCCGAAGCGCCGTTAGAAACCCTCACCGTGTAAGTGGCGCCAGTCTGCCCCTGCGTGAAGCTCCCCGTGTGGCTCTTGGTGACGCTCAGCACCGGCGCCGGGTTCGTACCCGTTGCCCACTGCGTGACCAGGTTTGCCACGTTGACCGAGCCGAGGCCGGTGGCCAGGTCATAACCGGTGACGGCCGAGTAAGCCGGAACCAATGCCGTGTTGGAGGTAGAAAGAAGACCGTATAAGTCGGAGGTATTGGCGACGTAACAGTTCAGGGATAACTTCAGGCAAGGGACGTCGATGGTGCCGGTCGTCACATCGTAAAAGACGCAGGCGTTGCCGGTCGCGATGGTATAAGACGCGTCGCACGCCTTCGAGGTGGCCGGGTTGGTCGAGCTGCCATATTGAGTCGCGGCGAGCTGGTATAGCCTGGGATTCGCGAGTCCCTGGCGGGAGCCGGTCTTCTGGTTGATCAACGCCATTACTCCGGCGAAGGCGGGAGCGCTATAAGACGTGCCACCACCGCCGCTGGTGACGGGACCGCCGGGACTGGACGCGTTGCAGGCGCCTCCGTTGTCCGCCTGGCAGCTCGGATAGAGCTGTCCCTTGAATCCACTACCCGCAAAAAAGGACACGTCGGGCAGATCGCGATGGCCATCGGCGGGGATGCCATTCACACCAGCCTGCCAGGACGGTTTGGCGTAGGTGCCGCTGGCTCCGCCGCTTCCGCCGACAACGCCCGGCAACGACTGGGCCAGCGCGCTGTTGCAGAAAGCTTCCCCACTCGCGTATCCGAAGTAATTGACGAGTTCGGGGTCGGCGCAACTGTCGTTCCAGGGCGTTTCGGGAACATACGACTTAACCGAAGCGAGGGTTGCAGGGTCGTTCGAAGAACTCCAATACGCGGCGTCCGTCTGCTGCAGAACGTCGTCGAAATCGGTGCCGCCGACCGCAACGTTATAGGGCGTCGAAGCGATGCCATTCACTTGCAAGCCGAGCATCGCTTCCTGGTTGCTCTGATCGCAATTCGCCGGTCCGCTGTCGCCGCTGCCCACGACCACGGTGATGCCCTCTGCCGCGGCCTGCTGCCATAAGTCGCCTGTGTACCTGGTCTGGCCCATTAGTAACAGCTCACAACTGCCGTAACTCGAACTCACCACGGGAGCCACATTGTTATCGACGATATACTGCGATGAAAGGGCCGAGCCGTCGGTAATCGTCGATTTCGAGACGACCAGGTTAATCGTCGCTCCCTTCGCCACCGCGCCCGCCCATTCGACGTCGGAAACGTTCTCGGCTTCGTTGTCCACATCCGATGTGCCCGGGTCGGCTCCGTTCAACGTGACGATGGGATCGCGGGCCGGAAGGCCGAACAACGAGCGGAAGTTGCGTACGTCGGACAAGGAGATATTGCTCCTGCCAACGATCGCAATGGTCTGTCCCGTGCCGTCGATACCCGCGCTCCAAGCCGGCAGCACATTATAGATCTTGGCAAAGTCGTAGGGCGCCAGTAAGTAAGTCTTCTCGCCACTTAGCGTCACCGTGTAATCCGGCACCCACTTTCCGTCGCCGGACCGCTTGCGGAACGTGCCCAGATTGCGGCGCGTGGCCTTCATCGGAAAATCGTGGAGCGATACAATTCCAGCCACGACTGGTGAGAGCGCGGCTGGAATCTGCGGATCCCTGGCGTTTGCCCAATGTTGCTCGCCGTGTACCAGGTAGCTGTGAATCCCGGTGTGCAGCGCGCGTTCCACCTGCCCGGCGGTCCCGGAGAACTCGATGGTGCCACGACCATTGGCGACACGATCCACGCGAAATCCGTACGACGTCAGCCAGGCCGTCACCCTATCGATATCCTCGGAAGCGGGACCGAACCGTTCGCCGAATTGCTCCGGCGTGAGCCACTGATGAAAATGCGCCGAGCCCGGGTCCTGCTGTTCCTCGATAAGTTGTTCCAGCGCGGCCTCCTGCTCCGGGCTGCGGCTCAGCAGCAGCAGGATGCGTTCCATCGGGAGGTTCTGCGGGGCGGCGCCCTGATCGTACTCGGCTCGCGCCAGCGGGTGTGTGTTCCCCCGAAGAGTGACGAGCCTCGCGTTATCGACGTTCTGCGCGATGCGCGGTGGAATGCGACTGGCTTGTTGCGCCAGAAGCGGCGGCGCTAACAAGGCGATAGAAACAGCCCAGCATGAAACCAGACGAGAAATCGGCATAGACTCCTGCTTTGATTGGCGAGACCAATTATACTGCCGGCAGTCGAAAATCGTGAGCTATTGTGCAGACTAAGTTCGCAATATCCTCAGACATTCTCACTGACGCGCACACAAACTTGCACAATGTGTGGTGATATTAGACAGGCTGCGGCTTCGATTACTGGCCCACTGCGGGATTCCACCCGTCATCGCCGCGCAGGAAGACTTCGGGGCGGAACTGGCGCGCCTCGGCGGCGGTGAGTTGGTGGGCCCACTTCACGCGCGCCTCGGCCGCGCCGCCGGGACCGCTGGACAGGTATTCGGCGAACCAGGCGGTTTTCTCGGCGGCCTCTTTGTTCCAGTTATTCCAACCCTCGGGACGAATGTGCGCATCCATCGCGCATTCCAGATAGATCACCCGCGCGTAGTTGCGCCACGGGCGGCCGAGGAAGACGTCGTGGACCCCGGCGTCGGCCGTCAGGCGGCAATGGGTGAACACGAAACCCTGCGGACCCTCGGGCAGGGTTCGGCTGACGGCGGCGATATACCCCGCGCCGCGGCTGCGAATTTCGCAGCGGTCGAACACGGCGGCGGCGTTGCCGAAAATGAAATCGACGTGGCCGGCGATGTAGCTGTCCAGATAATACTGGCGTCCGCTGGCGGCGTAGAGCGTATCCTGCATTCCCAGAAAACGGCAATTGCGAAACACCGCGCGGTCGGAGTGAACCGAAATCGCCACCGCCTGCGTGCCGGTGCCATAGGAGTTTTCGAAGGTGATATTCTGCGCCTCGAATTCATCGGCGTTGATATCGACGGTCGCGCTGAAGAATGTGCCGCCCACGTCCTTGGCGCCCGCGGCGAAGGTGATCACAGTCGTCTGCGCGTCGGTACCGAGGAAAGTGACGCGCGGCCGGTCGTGCGGCACGCGCACGCGCTCATGATAGATGCCGGGACGGATCTCGACGACGAGCCGCGCCGTGGTCCGCGCCAGCACGCGGTCGAAGGCATGGTCCACCGCGTTCTGCACGGTGGGAAAATCGCCTTTGCCATCCTTCGCCACCACCACCCGAATGGGCGCGGGCACGGCTGCTTCGAGCGACGCCAGCGCCGCGAAGATCAGAAACCATCTCTTCATAGAGAGCTTATTATCGCGCCGCGCGAATTCGCTTGTAAGACACCCCCGCGAACGGCGACTATCTGAATTGTGGGAGAACCAAGCCAGGACGAACGGTACCACCAGGCCGCGGCCGAGTATGGCGCTGCGCTCGAACGGCTGGCCCGCGGCTACGAGTTCGATGCGGACCGGCGGCGCGACCTATTGCAGGAGATTCACCTGGCCCTCTGGCGCAGTTTCGCCCGGTTCGATGGGCGATGCTCGCTGCGCACCTGGGTCTATCGGGTGGCGCACAATACGGCGGTGAGTTACTCGATCGGCCGGCGGCGCTCGGGCGACCGCAACTTAGTAAGTCTGGAAGAAGTCGAACTAACCCTGGGCGACCACGATGGCGACCAGGCCGCCAGCCGCCGCCACGCGCTGGCCCAGTTGACGGAGACGATCCAAGGCCTCAAGCCGCTCGACCGCCAGGTAATCCTTTCGTACCTGGAAGGGATGGACGCCGCTTCGATCGGCGAAATCACCGGTCTCGCGGCCGGCAATGTGGCCACCAAGATTCATCGCATCAAAACCGTGCTGGCCAAGCGGTTCTCTCAGGGAGCGCAGAATGCCGAGTGAAACTCCGCAGGACCAAATTCGCAATGCCTGGCAGCAGCAGCCAGTGGAGAATGTCGCTATGTCACTAGAAGATCTCCGGCGCAGAGCCGGCAAGTTTCAACGCCGCATCTGGTGGCGCAACGCGCGCGAATACGTGGCTGTCGCTGTCGTAGTCGTCGTCTTTGGGTATTACATCAAAGCGATTCCGGGCCCCTTGGCGCGCGCCGGTTCCCTGTTGACGATTGCCGGCGCGCTCTATGTGGCGTACCAACTCCATCGGCGCGCATCGTCGGAAGACGCGCCCGCCGCGGCCGCGTTCGAAGATTGCCTGAACTTCCATCGGCACGGGCTGGAACGGCAGCGGGACGCGCTCCGGAGCGTCTGGAGTTGGTACCTGGGCCCGCTCGTTCCGGGCCTTGCCGTGTTCATCGCCGGGACGGCAATCGCGGAGCCCCTCGCGGTTCGCTATCGCTTGCTCTCGGGCGCCCTTATGTTCGCCATCGTTGGAGTTGTCTTCTGGCTGGTGGCGAAGTTGAATCAGATCGGCGCGCGCAAGTTACAATCGCAGATCGACGCACTTAGCGTGCTGGGCCAATGAACGCGCTCCGTCGAGTTACTGGTGTCGCGACCGCGAGGTTCGATTCTCATGAAACGCCGCTCCGATCGGGGCCGCGACCAGACGGATAAATTCGCAAACAGCCGGCGGTCGCTATCCATACGGCCGCCTCCGTTTTGCGGTCCAGGCTGGCCAGTACTGGCGGGAGTTGCCATGTCCGTCCTTCCCAGTACCGGCCGGTAAATACCGGACAGAGCGCCGCCCCGCGCGCGGCCGATAGCTCAAAAGGGCTACCGGCGAAGCGCCCTGTGTAACTATCGAGCCGCGCCGGATCGTTTAAAATGGGGATTAACCGGCCGACTTTAGCGCTGCGGCTCGCCGCGCACTGGAAACCTAACTCCGCATGTGGATCGTCAGACTCGCTCTCAGACGCCCGTATACTTTCGTCGTGATGTCGGTGCTCATCGCCATCCTCGGCGTGTCCGCCATCCTCACCATGCCGGTGGACATTTTCCCTTACATCGACATTCCCGTGGTCAGCGTCGTGTGGAGCTACACCGGCCTTCCCCCGCAGGAAATGGAGAAGCGCATGGTGCTGATCTTCGAGCGCTCCATGACGACCACGGTTAACGATATCGAGCACATCGAATCGCAATCCTACTCCGGCCTCTCCGTCACCCGCGTATATTTTCAGCCCAACGCCAAGGTCGAGGTGGCACTTTCGCAGGTGACGGCCATCGCGCAGACCCTGCTGCGCATCTTTCCGCCCGGCACCACGCCGCCCAATGTTCTCAAGTACGACGCTTCGAGCGTGCCCATCCTGCAACTGGGCCTGGAAAGCAAAACGCTGAGCGAGCAGGACCTGTTCGACCTGGGCGCCAACTTCATTCGCACCCAGCTTGCCACCATCCAGGGAGCCTCCGTGCCGCTGCCGTACGGCGGCAAGTATCGCGAGGTGATGGTGGACCTGATTCCGGAGCAGATGTTCGCCAAGAACCTCTCGCCCAACGAGGTGTCGGCCGCCTTGGGCGCGCAGAATCTGATTCTGCCGGCGGGCACCATCAAGATCGGCGGACGGGATTACCAGGTCAAGCTCAACTCCAGCCCGCGCGTGCTCAGCGAGATGAACGCGATGCCGCTGAAGGTCGTGAACGGCGCCACGGTCAGGCTGGGCGACGTGGCCCAGGTGCGCGATGGCTACGGCGTGCAAACCAACATCGTGCGCACCAACGGCACGCGCGGGGCGCTGATCACGGTGATGCGCAATGGCAAGGCCTCCACGCTGGCGGTGGTGAACAACGTCAAGGCGGCGCTGCCGAAGATTCTGGCCGGGTTGACCCCGGAACTCCACGTGCGCCAGTTGTTCGACCAATCGCTGTTCGTCCGCGCCGCCATCAACGGCGTAGTGCGCGAAGCCATCACCGCGGCGTTTCTGACTGGCCTCATGATCCTGGTGTTTCTGGGAAGCTGGCGCAGCACGGTCATCGTCTGCATTTCGATCCCGCTTTCCATCCTGGTTTCGCTGATCATGCTCAACGCGCTCGGCGACACCATCAACGTGATGACGCTGGGCGGCATGGCGCTGGCCGTGGGTATTCTTGTCGACGATGCCACGGTCGAAATCGAAAACACGCACCGCAACATGGCGATGAAGAAGCCGCTCGTGCGCGCCGTGCTCGATGGCGCGCAGCAGATCGCCGCGCCCGCCTTCGTTTCCACGCTCTCCATCTGCATTGTGTTCGTGCCCGTGCTGCTGCTCACCGGCTCCGCCAAGTACCTGTTTACGCCGCTCGCGATGGCCGTGGTCTTCGCCATGCTGGCGTCCTACCTGCTGTCCCGCACTCTGATTCCGAACATGGTGCACTACATGCTCCGGCCGGAGACCAAGCTCTACGCGCAGGGGTCTCACGGCGAAACCGCCGGCGGCACTGGCCCCATCTGGAAGACGCACTACATCTTCAACCGCCGCTTCGAGCGGATGCGCAACGGTTACCGGGCGCTGCTCGATTGGTGCCTGGATCATCGCGCGCCGGTGCTGGCGGGCTTCGCCATCTTCGCGCTGGGCTCGGTGTCGCTCGCACCGCTGGTCGGCCGCGATTTCTTTCCGACCGTGGATTCGGGCCAGATGCGGTTGCACGTACGAGCGCCTTCCGGAACGCGTATCGAGCAGACCGAGACCATTTTCAAATCGATCGAAAGCGAGATCCGCCAGGAGATCCCGGCGCGCGAGATCGACACCATCATCGATAACATCGGCCTCCCCGTCAGCGGCTCCAATCTGGCGTATGGCGACAATCCCACCATCGGCGTGGCCGACGGCGACATTCTGGTCTCGCTCCAGGCCGAGGACCACGGGCCCACCGACGAATACGTGGGCCGTCTGCGCCGCCGCCTGCACGAGAAGTTTCCCGACATGGTGTTCTTCTTCGAAGCCGCCAACATCACCAACCAGATATTGAATTTCGGTCTGCCCGCGCCAATCGATGTGCAAGTGGCCGGACGCAACACGGACGCCAATTACAAAATCGCGCAGGACCTGGAAACCAGGATCGCCAGCATCCCCGGCGTGGCCGACCCGCACATCCACCAGGTGGTCGACTGGCCCGAACTCGACATCAACGTGGACCGCGATAAGGCCGCGCTGGTGGGCCTCACCCAGGCCGATGTCGGCAGCAGCATGTTGATCTCGCTCGCATCGAGCAGCCAGATCGCGCCCACCCAGTGGCTCGACTGGCGCAATGGCGTTAGCTACATGGTGGCCATGCAGACGCCGCAATACCGCATGAACAGCATGTCGGCGCTGATGAACACTCCCATCGCGCCCACCGCGTCGCCCTTCAATTCGAACACCGCGACCTCGATGGCCGGCACCGCGAATGGCAACAACGCGGCCACCGGCGCCAGTCCCAGCCAGAGTTCGACCGCCTTCGGCAATCCCGGCGCGGCCGCCGGCGGCCCGCAGTTGCTTTCGAACCTGGCCGGCGTGACGCGCGGCGTGGCGCCCGAAATCGCCAACCATTACAACGTAACGCCGGTCTACGACATCTACGCCAACGTCTACCGCCGGGATCTCGGTTCGGTCGGATCGGCCGTGGACAAGATTGTGGGCAAAGCGTCCGCCCACCTGCCGCGCGGCAGCACCATCGACGTGCGCGGCCAGTATGCCACCATGCAAAGCTCGTTCTATCGCCTCGGCCTGGGTATGGCGTTCGCGGTCGTGCTGGTCTACCTGCTGATGGCGGTGAACTTCCAATCCTGGCTCGACCCGTTCATCATTCTGATGGCGCTGCCGGGCGCGCTGGCGGGCATTGTCTGGATCCTGTTTCTCACCCAGACCACCTTCAGCGTGCCCTCGTTGATGGGGTCGATCATGTGCATCGGCGTCGCGACTTCGAATAGCATTCTGATGGTGGTCTTCGCCAACGATCAGCGCGAGGAGGGCATGGACGCCCGCGCCGCCGCGCTCTCGGCCGGCCACACGCGCATCCGTCCCGTCATCATGACGGCGGCGGCGATGATCATCGGCATGTTCCCGATGGCGCTCGGCATGGGCGAAGGCGGCGAGCAGAACGCGCCCCTCGGCCGCGCCGTGATCGGCGGTCTCATCGTGGCCACCATCACCACCCTGTTCGTGGTTCCCCTGGTGTATAGTATGCTGCGGACCAAGCCGCCGGTCGATCACGAACGCCGCATCGTCGAGGAAGAACATGAATACCTGGAAAACGAAATGACACTCGGTGAAGGTGCCGAATGAACGAACCGGATACGACCGACCAATTGCGCGCCGAAGTGGAAGATCTCAAGCGGCAGTTGGAGCGGCAAAAACAAGAGATGGCGGCGGGCCGCGGCGAAGCTGCCAGCGGGCCCTCCGGACGCACGCTGGCTGTGGTGGTGCTGCTGTTAGTGGCGCTGGCCCTGGCCGGCTACTTCCTCGGCTACGCGCCGCGCCAGCATCGCGAGCAGGTGCTGGCCGCCGAATCGCGCGCTGCCTCCGAGAGCCTGCTGCCGGTGAACGTCGCCGAGGCCAGGCGCGCCAGCTCGCAGACCAGCCTGGTGTTGCCCGGCAGCATCGAGGCCGTCACCGAGGCGCCCGTCCTCGCGCGCGCTTCCGGCTACATCGTCAAGCGTCTGGCCGATATCGGCGACCGCGTCGCGGCCGGCCAGGTGCTCGCCCGGATCGAGGCGCCGGAACTCGATCAACAGATTCTGCAAGCCAAGGCGCAGGTGGATCAGTCCGCCTCCGCCATTCAGCAGGCGCAGGCCAACCTGGTGCAGGGCCAGGCCAACCTGCAACTGGCCGAAGTCACCAAGGAGCGCTGGCAAAAGCTGTTCGACAAGGGCGTGGTTTCGCGCCAGGAGAACGACACGTACCGCGCCCAGTGGGCGGCGCAGCAGGCCAATGTGGATTCGCTCGGAAAAGCCGTGGCCGCGGCGCGCAGCAACCTCGGCGCGTCCCAGGCCAATCTGGCGCGGTTGAACGACATGCAGAATTACCAGACCGTGCGCGCTCCGTTCTCTGGCGTCATCACGCTGCGCAACGTCGATACCGGCGTGCTGGTCACCGAGGGCTCGACCCTTCTCTACCGCATCGCCCAGACCGATCGCCTGCGCACCTATTTGAACGTGCCGCAGGCCGAATCGGGTTCCGTGCGCCCAGGGCAGAAGGCCACGCTCGTGATTCCGGATCTCGCTAACCGCAAGTTCCCCGGCGTCGTCACGCGCACCGCCAATGCGCTCGATCCGTCCAGCCGCACGCTGCTGGTCGAAGTCCAGGCGCCGAACACGAACGGCCTGTTGCTGCCCGGCATGTACGCGCAGGTGGATCTCGCCGTGCCGCGCAAGGAGCCGCCGCTGGCAATTCCCGGCGATACGCTGGTGGTCCGCGACAATGTCACCCAGGTGGCCGTGGTCGCGCCCGATGGCACGATTCACTTTCAGCGCGTGCAGTTGGGACGCGATTTCGGTGAACGCATCGAAGTGCTCTCCGGCCTTGAACCGGGCCAGTTGCTGGCCGTCAATCCCAGCGACGCGGTGCGCGAAGGCGTGAAGGTGAAGCCGGTGCGCAGCGCGGAGAAGCCCGCACCGTAGGGGCCGGGCATTCCCGGCCCGCGTTGGAATCACAAATGACGTCGAAACCATTTCTCAGTCTTTTGCTTTGTTTCCTGATGTGCCCTGGCTTTGGCGTTGCAGCGCCACAGGCGCCCGCCGCTCCCGCGTCAGATCGTTCGGCGACCGCCGGCGATTCCGAGCGCATCCGCGATCTCGTGCGCGCCGGCAGCTTGTACCTGGGGCTCCAGGATGCGCTCGCGTTGGCGATCGAAAACAATCTCGACGTCGAACTCGAACGCTTCGCCGTGCCGCAGGGCGATACCGAACTCGAACGCGCCCAGGGCGGCGGCACCAACCGCGGCCTCACCTACACGCTGCAGGAAGCGCCGGTCGGCGTGGGCGGCCCGCTCAGCCCGCTCGTGGTGGCGCCGGCATCGAGCAATGGGCCGAACGGCACGTCGGTTCCAACCAACGCGCTCGAACTCGGCGTGCTCGGCGAGCCGGTCGATAACTACTCGCTGCAGGGCAGCGTGCAGCAGTCCTCCGGCACTCCGGTTCCCACTTACGATCCCTCCGTGTTCGGCCAATTGAGCTGGTTGCATCAATCCACGCTCGAAACCAATCCCGGAGCCTATGGCACCAGTAACCTGGTGCAACAGGGCTTCGTTGCCAACGCGGGCATCCAGCAGGGTTTTTCGACCGGCGCGCAGGCGGCGTTCAATTTCGATAATCTCCACCAGTCCTCGAACGCGGCCAATACCGCATACAATCCAGTCTCCGGATCGAGTCTCGGTTTCACCGTCACGCAGCCGCTGCTGCGTGGCTTTGGCCGCTCCCTCAACCGCCGCTTCATCCGCATCGCCGGCAATGAACGCAAGATCTCGAGTCTGCTCTTCCAGCAACAACTGATCCTCACCGTCTATGGCGTGATCCGGCTGTACACGGACTTCGTCGCGCTCTATGAGGACGTCAACGTGAAGGAGGAAACGCTGCGCTCGGCGAGTAAGTTGCTCGCCGATACTCAAGCGCAGGTCGACGAGGGCACGCTGGCGCCGGTCGAACTTACTCGCGCCAAGGCGCAGGTGTTCTCGACCGAGCAGGATCTGATTAACTCGCGCGGCTTACTCGAAGAGCAGGAGATCATCCTCAAGAGCGTGATGACCCGCGACGCCGGGGCTACCCTGCGCGGCATCCGCATCGTCCCCACCGATACGCTCGCCATACCGGACAAAGATGAGGTCCGGCCGTTGCAGGACCAAGTAGCCGAAGCCGTTGCCCACCGCCCGGATCTGGGGCAGGCCCGGCTGCAGGTCGAGAATTCGCGGATCGGTCTCGCGGGCTCCCGCAACGCGACCAAGCCCGAGATCGACTTAGTCGGGACCATGCAGAACAACGGCCTCGCCGGCGCCGCCACCGGCTATCTCGCCGGCACGAATCTGCCACTTATTGGCGGTTATGGGAGTGCGCTCGGTCAGGCACTGGCGAGAGACTATCCCACTTATGGCATCGGTTTGCAGGTTACTCTGCCCATCCATAACCGTATCGCCGAGGCCGACTTGGCGCGCGACGAGTTACAAGTGAAGCAATCGCAAATCCGCGTGCGGCAATTACAGAATCAGGCCACTTTGGAAGTAGAGGATGCGCTGATCGCCATGCGCCGCGCGCGCGCATCCTATGCAGCCGCCGTGCAGGCGCGTAAGTTCCAGCAGGAATCGCTCGAAGCCGAGCAGACTCGCTTCGAAGTCGGCGCTTCGACCGCGTTCTTCGTCATCCAGTACGAGAGTCTGGTGGCGCAAGCGCGCTCTACCGAAGTCGCCGCCAAGAGTTCTTACGTCAAAGCACGCGCGGCCCTCGACCGCGCCACCGGCTCGATCCTCGAAGCTCACAACATTTCCATCGACGCCGCTCTCAAAGGCCAGACCAGATAGCATCGTGGCGCCGGCTGTCCAGCCGGCCGTGTCGAGAGTCATCTCGGCATTTCTTGTTTCCAGCGACACTCCGCGCGAGACTCATTCATGCTGAACCCCGAAGTCGACTTAGGCGAAGTTGCATTTCCACGGCCCAAGTCGTGCCCCGATACAAGTCGGCCGAACTTCGGAATTCGGCAAACGACGGTGGAGCCGTCACGGGCGCCAGAAAATTACACGTTGGGCGACTCAACAGAATCCATGTCTTCGGTGTAGTTCTCCGGAGAGGCTTATGCGCGGACCGGGATCTTCTCGATCTCGCTGAAGTAGACTTTGCGGCCTTCGTCCATGGCCTGGTTGGACAGGATGACGGAGACGGCGTCGGCGAGGCCGATTTCGAGGTTGGCCTTGGGGCGTCCGCCATCGCGGCAATTGCGGAAGAAGCTTTCGAGCTCGACGTCGACCGGGTTGCGCGGTTCTTCCTGCACCATGACGCCCTTCGAATACAACCAGCGGCGGGCGTACTTGACCTCGCGATCGAGGAAGCCGTCGTTGCCGTCGATGGCGAGGTCGCCGGTCATCAGCGGAATCGGTCCGTTGGCGCCGCCGGAGGCGATCATGGTGGCGCCGGCGACGAAGGGCTGCTGCTTGTCGGTGGCCTTGGCGACGGTCGAGGTCTTAGGCGGCTCGCGATACCACCAGGCGACCGGCTTGTGCACGTCGTCGCCGAGGGTGATCTCGATGGTGCCGTCGGTGCCCATGATGACCTCGCCCATCTCCGGGCGCGCGCCGTTGAAGAAGGGCAGAAACTGGTTGGTGCTGATGGCGGAATAGGTGAGCTTCTGGCCGCCGGGATAGCGGTAAATCAACTGAATATTGTCGTAGACGTCGCGGCCGTCCTTGAGCGTATCCAGGCTGCCGAGGCCCATGACGAACTCGGGCGAGGAATTGAAGATCCAATCGGCGATATCCACCTGGTGCGACGTCAGCTCGGCGGGGAGGCCGCCGGAGAATTGGCGGAACAAGCGCCAGTTGTATACGTTCGAAGGGCCGCCGGGCTTCATCGTCCACAGCGTGCTGGGCTTGTTGATCATGTTGCGGTGCCACTGGGCGTGGATGTGGTGGACGTTGCCGAGGACGCCCTTATCCACCATGTCCTTGACCATCTGGTAGAAGTGGCTATAGCGGCGCTGCAAGCCGGTCTGCATGACCTGCTTCGGGCGGTCGGTCGAGAGCGCGCGGAGGGCGTGGACCTCTTCCGGCTTGAAGACCAGGCACTTTTCGCAGAAGACGTGGTGGCCGCTCAGGAGCACGTCGCGCGTGAGCGGGAAGTGGACGTAGAGCGGCGTGATGACGAAGACGGCGTCGAGGTCCTTGCGGTCGAGGAGTTCGCGGTAGTCCTTGTACGTTTTGGGATTGTTGCCGATGGTCTGGACGCCGTGATCGAGCGCGGTCTGCTGCAAATCGCACAGGGCCATGCAGCGGCCGGTGGGAATGTTCTTGAGGTGCTTGAGAAGATAGCTGCCGCGGCTGCCGGTGCCGATCATGCCGTACTGCACCTGGTCGTTGGCGGCCTTCACCTTTTGAATCGCGGGAGCGCCTTCGATCACGGCAGCCACGGCGGCGACGGCGCCGGCGGTTTTCAATAAATCACGGCGGGTAAGATCGGTGTCCTGGGACATGGGGAACCTCTGTGGGGAGGATTTCGGTTTGATTGTAGCAAACGACGGGCAAGCTAAAGCATGCCCCACCAGTCCGTCGCAGCGAACGAATCAGCGTGCTATAGTCTGGCCATGATGTCGGATCACGGTGTTTCCCGCCGCTCTTTTCTGGCCGCGACCGGAGTTGCCGGGCTGGCGTTCGGTGCGACGGCCTCGACGATTCCGGTTGGCCTGGAACTCTATTCGGTGCGCGATGAATTGGCCAAAGATACGATGGCGACCTTGCGCGCGGTGGCCGGCGACGGTTACCAGGTGGTGGAATTTTATGCTCCCTATTATGGCTGGACGGCCGAGTATGCCAGGCAGGTGCGCAAGCTGATGGACTCGCTCGGCATCCGGTGCAACTCGACGCACAATGGCGGCGAATCGCTCGCGCCGGAAGGCATTGGCAAGGCGATTGAACTGAACGGGATTCTGGGCGCGAAGTACATCGTGTGGGCCAGCGCCGGAAAGCCGAATGGGATCGATGGATGGAAGGCCGTGGCCGCGAAACTGACGGCTGCGGCGGAGAAGCTGAAGCCGGCCGGCATGGCGCCGGGTTATCACAACCATCAACTGGAATTCACGGCCATCGAGGGCAAGCGCCCGATTGAAGTGATCGCCGCCAACACGCCCGCCGACGTGATGCTGCAACTGGACGTTGGCACGTGCGTCGAAGCCGGCTCCGACCCGGTGGCATGGATTCTCGCGAACCCGGGCCGCATACGCTCGGTTCATTGCAAGGATTGGGCGCCCGGCGAAGGCTATCAGGTTCTCTTCGGCGAGGGCGTGTCCCCATGGCCGGCCATATTCCGGGCGGCCGAGAATGGCGGCGGCGTCGAATACTATCTGATCGAGCAGGAGGGCAGCCGGTTCGGGTCGCTCGAAAGCACGCGGCGGTGCATGGAGAACTGGAAGAAGATTAAGAGGTGAAGGCGGGATGGTTGGGGTTGCCGAGTTGGCGACCCGACCGCGGGGCGGCCCTCGCCACTTTCCGACGTCGCGGCCTTTTGTTTAGGGCGACCCGGCGAAACGGAGCCATCGATTGGCGCCTCAGATCTGATAGTCGAGCGCGTTGCTATCGCGCGAGTGCTTGGGGATGACTTTCACGTTGGTTGCCTCCAGGACAACCAGCGAATTGGCCGGGACGCTGCTGGTGAGGAAGACGCTGGCGCCGATGGTGCTGCCCGATCCTACCACCGTATCGCCGCCGATGATGGTGGCGCCGGCATAAACCGTGACGCGATCTTCGAGCGTGGGATGACGCTTCTGGCCGCGCAAGGCCTGGCCGGCGGCGAGCGAGCGCGCCACCAGGCCGACGCCCTGGTACAGCTTGACGTGGTTGCCGATGACGGCCGTTTCACCGACGACGGCTCCGGTGCCGTGATCGACGAAGAAATGGGTGCCGATGCGCGCCCCCGGATTGAAATCCATACCGGTACGCGAGTGTGCCCACTCGGTCATAATTCGCGGAATGAGGGGGACGTTTTCGAGGTAGAGTTCGTGAGCGAGGCGCTGCACGGCGATGGCTTCGATGAAGGGATAGGCGACGATGACTTCGTCCTTGCTGAGCGCGGCGGGGTCGCCGTTGAAGGCCGCGTCGGTATCGGTTTGCAGCAGATCTCGAACGTGGGGCAGGTTGCCGAGAAACTTGCGCGTGAGCGCGTGCGCCGCTTTCGGCGGGTCCGCGACGCCGGTCTCGCCGGTGGCCGAGTATTCGAGGCTCTTGCGGATTTCGTTTTGCAGACGGCCGAGCACGCTGTGGAGCAGGGTAGCGGTGACCGCTCCGATTTCGGAGGAGTAGATCGGCCGGTCGTCGAAGAATCCGGGAAACAGCAAGCGGAGAAGGTCGAGGGTGATCTCGGCGACGGTTTGCTTGGAGGGCAGATTCTTGCCGTCCACGTGATTGATTCCGCCGGCGTGGTCATAGGAGGCGAGCAGGCGATCGGTGAGTTGATCCACGGTGAGTGGCATGAATTGGTTGCCTCTTAATGCGGTAGTCGCGGCCTGAGAAGCCCGTACAGCCAGGTTCCCACGAGCGCGCTGGCGATGGCGGCGATCATCACGGTAACGCCATTGCCGACCAGCGCAAACAGCGGTCCCGGACACGCCCCGGTGAGCGCCCAGCCCAGGCCGAAGATGGTGCCGCCAACCGCGTAGCGGACGCCGTGGCCCAGTTGTTTGGGCGGAATCGTAATCGGATCGCCCGAAGCGGTCTTCAGCCGCAGCCGTTTGATGAAAGCGACCGATGCCGCGGCAACCACGACGGCCGAGGCGATGATCTCGTACATGCGCGGAGAGTCGAAGCGGAACATCTCCTGGATGCGGAACCAGGAAAGCACCTCCGATTTCGTCAGCACGAAGCCAAAACAAGTGCCGAGCAGCAAATAGCAGGCGAGGGCGCTCCAGGGCTGAACCCGGCGGTCCGCGTTAGCTGGTTGAATTGTGCCTGGCGTGGTGGACATGAGCTCTCACAAGAACAATGGAAGCAGAAAATGGGTTGCGATCAGGCCGCCGGCGAAGAAACCCACGACCGCGATCAACGACGGCAACTGAAGGTCGGCCAGGCCGGAGATGGCGTGACCGGAGGTGCATCCGCCGGCATAAGCCGTGCCGAAGCCGACCAGAAATCCGCCCACGACGACCGGGATAAATCCTCGCAGTGTGAGGAACGCGGGCCAGGCGAACAATTCGTGCGGCGCCAGCCCGGAGAAGTCGTGAATGTGCAATCGCGTCAGGGCGAGCCGGGTTGATTCCGAGATGGCGACATCGCGAGGCGCACCCCAATGCGCGGCGACGATGCCGCCAATCAGGATGCCAGCCACGAAGACAAGATTCCAGAGGCCGGTTCGCTTCCAGTCGTAGCGAAAATACTCGATGCGGCTGGGGACGATGGCGGAACAGAGGTGCCGCAGGCTGCTCGAGACACCAAACAGCCGGTTGCCGACGATGAGCAGCGCCGGCACGAACAACCCAATTGCCGGACCGGCCACGTACCATGGCCACGGTGCCGATACGAAGCTTGCCATCCTAACTGCCTCCTGGCATCGTCATCAGTCTACCTGGCCTGTCCAAGACCCACGCCCGCTGGGCCCTGACGTCTGCGGGGGCCTGCCTAATTCCCGCGGCGGTTTGCCGGGATCGGGTGCGCACTACTCACTTTCTCCACGGAAGCGGACTGACAGGGACGTTGGTTTTGTCACCTCAGAGGTTCTTCTATCATACTACCTGTTGTCGCTGTGCATAGTTGTCTATTGCCAAGCGATGCACAACTCCGGGATGCGATATGCTACTATTCCCATTCGATCAGTCATCTATTCGGCTGGACGAACCGGTTGAGGGTAGCCATGAAGCTTACCGCACGCAGCGAATACGCACTTCTGGCGCTGATTCATCTGTGCCGCCAGGACCCAGAGGTGTACGTTTCGGTCGATGCCATTGCGCGCGCGCAGAGCATCCCCGTCAAATATCTCGAACAGATTCTGCTGGCGATGAAGCGGGCGCGGCTGGTGCGGAGCGCCAAGGGGCAGCACGGCGGCTACCAACTCGTCAATCCGGCTGACCAGATCACGCTGGCCGAGGTGATCCGGCTGTTCGACGGGCCGCTGGCATCGACGGCCTCGACCAGCGAGTACTTCTATGCGCCTACGCCGATCGAGCGGGAACGGCGCCTACACGGATTCTTCAGGGAAATTCGCGATACGGTGGCGCGGCGCATGGAGAGCGTCACGATCGCCGACGTGCAGTAAAGCGTGCGCGGGCTTAATCGACACCAACAGAAGCGGACAAACATGAACAACGACAGTGTGGAAACGATCACGATTCTGGGTGGTCGGGGCAAAAACGGAGTAACGGAGCCGGTTAGCCGGATTGATCTTTGCATGGGCGACGTGGTGAGCATCGTGGGGCCGACCGGCTCGGGCAAGACGACGCTCATCAACGACATCGAGCTATTCGCCGACAACGACACGCCGACCGGCCGGCGTATTTTCATCAACGGCGCGCCCACACCGGAGGACCGCAGGAACGATCCGTCGCGCAATCCGATCGCGCTGATCACGCAGCACACGACGTTCCTTTCCGACCTGCCGGTGGAGGAGTTCCTNNGGCGGGCAGACGCGGGCGCTGCTGATCGCCGATGCGACGGTGATTTGCGACACGCCGATCGTGCTGCTGGACGAGGTCGAAAACGCCGGCATTCACCGAACGCGGGCGATGCAACTGCTGCGCCAGCACCGCAAGATTTTCATCTTCGTCACGCACGATCCGCGCATCGCATTGCTGTCCGATTATCGGATCGTGATGCGCAGCGGAACGATTACGCAAGTGCTGCGGACCGACGAAGCCGAACGGCAGGTGGCGGCGCGCGTCAGCCGCCTGGACGATCTATTGAGCGGACTGCGCGAGCGACTGCGGCAGGGCGAGCGCGTGACTCCGCGGGAACTGGAGGGATGGGCGTGAAGCTGGCAATCTGCGCGGGACCGGCCACGACCGGCAAATCGGCCGTGCTGCGGCACGTGGTCGAGAAGTTGCAGGCATTGGGCCGGCGGCCGGCCTATTTGAAGATCGACGTGCAATACGCGGAGGAAGACGAGCAATTCGCGCGCGACTTCGGCATTCCGACGCGCAAGGTCTATTCGGGCGAGCTGTGTCCGGACCATTGCAACGTGATGGTGCTGGGGGACGCGCTCGAATGGGCGGGCAAGAACGGCTCCGACGTGCTGCTGGTGGAGACGGCGGGCCTGTGCCTGCGTTGTTCTCCATACGTGGATGGCGGGCTGGGGCTGGTGGTGCTCGAAGCGACGAGCGGAATGAACCTGCCGCGAAAGGTGGGGCCGATGCTATCGCTCGCGGACGTGGCCGTGGTGACCAAGATCGACCGCGTGTCGCAGGCAGAACGCGAAGTCTTCCGCGCCCGCATTCAGGACGCCGCGCCGAATGTGAAGGTGCGCGAGGTGAACGCGCTGTACGGCATCGGGATCGAACCGATCGTGCGGCTGGTGGAAGCGACGCCGCACGCCGTGGGCCAGCTTTATCTGCGCGGCAATCCGCCGGTGGGGACGTGCACCATTTGCGTGGGCAAGAAGGAAGTCGGCTGGCAATCGCATTTCGGCGTGGTGCGGCCGCTCGAAAACCAGACGTTTTACCGAGGCGAATAGGATGCACGATATGCAGCGCGGGATTTATCTCGATAACGCCGCCACCACGCCGCTCGATCCGCGGGTGCGCGAGGCGATGCGGCCCTATCTCGAAGAAATTCACGGCAATCCCTCCAGCCTGCACTGGGCGGGGCGCCAAGCGCGCGAAGCGGTTTCGAAGGCGCGCGCGCAAGTGGCGGACCTGTTGCACGCGAAACCCGACGAGATTATCTTCACCGCGAGCGGGACCGAATCGTCCAACCTGGCGCTGGTGGGCGTTTGCGAGGCCGCGGGCGTGGCCGGCGGGCACGTGGTGACGAGCGTGATCGAACATCCGGCGGTGCTCGAAACATGCCGCTATCTGGAAAGCCGCGGCGTCGCAGTCACCCGCCTGGGCGTGAGCCGCGAAGGCATCGTGGATCCGAATGAACTGCGCCAGGCGCTGCGGCGGCCCGCGTGGATCGTTTCGGTGATGATGGCCAACAACGTCGCCGGCACGCTGCAACCGGTCAACGAACTGGGGCGAATCGCGCACGAACACGGCGCGCTGTTTCACACCGACGCGGTGCAAACCGCCGGTAAGATTCCGATTGACGTGAGCGCGCAGCCGATCGACCTGCTATCGCTCTCGGCGCATAAGCTATACGGCCCCAAGGGGGTCGGCGCTCTCTACGTGCGCACGGGCGTGCAGCTTGCGCCGTTCGTCCATGGCGGCGGACAGGAGCGCGGCCTGCGCTCGGCGACGGAGAACGTTGCCGGAATTGTGGGTTTGGGCTGCGCCGCCGAAATTGCCGCTGCGTCGCGCGCCGACGAAACGGCGCGCACGGTGCGCCTGCGCGACCGGCTGATCGACGCAGTGTTGAAGCTGGCGCCGCGGGCTTATCTGATCGGCCATCGATACCAGCGCCTGCCCGGCAACGTCTGCCTGGGCTTTGCCGGGTTGGAGGGCGATGCGATGAAGTTGCTGCTGGCGCTCGATGCGGCGGGGATCGCGGCTTCGACGGGAAGCGCGTGCAGCGCCAACCACGGCGCGGCGCCCTCGTACATTCTGCAGGCGATGGGTTACGACGTGTTTCAGGCGCGCGGTTCGCTACGCGTGACGCTGGGTAGATTCAATACCGAAGCCGATGTGGACGAGTTCGTGAGAGTGCTACCGGAGGCGCTTGGGTCGCTCAGTCCGCTGACCACGTTCGCCACTGGCATGGCCATGGAAGGAAGATAGCGATGAGTACGATGACGGTGGAGAGCCTGCCTGGGCTTGATTGCGGCGCGTGCGGGTTTCGAACGTGCGCCACGTTCGCGGAAGCTTTGCCGGCCCGGCCGGAATTGTTGGAGCGCTGCATTTACCTGGCGGCGGAAGCGGCGCGGCAACCGGCGGTATCGGCTCCCGTGCTGGCGGTGCTGAACGACGCACCCAGCGCGCCGGCCGTATGCGCGGCGCGATCTCCGCAGGCCGCGGCGCCGGCCGCTTCGGGCGATTGGCGGGACAGTCTCGATCGCGAATTCGATTTCTATCTCGAACACTTCCCGGACGAACCCGGGCCGCGCGAGATCATTCTGCCGCACAATCCGGCCATCACGCGCGAACTCGCGGTCAAACCGGGCGACGTGTTGATCGGCCGCCCGCTGGGCATGTCCTGCGGCTGCCCGATCACGCATTGCGGCGTGGCAACGCAAGTGGACGAGCGCACCGGCGTGATCGTCTGGTGCGTGACCGGCCCGCTGCGCCCGCGCGCGGAGGGGTTCAAGGACCTTGGCTACTACATCGCCGAGGGGTACGAGGGGCTGGTCCGCAAGAAACGCTGCGAACTCCGTATCGGGATGCGCTACTACTTTCAGCCCACGATGTGCATGCTGCAATGGCGGCACAGCGGCCTGCTGAACTATTTGAACCGCATGGGCGACACGCTGCAGGTGCGCGTGGAAGGATTGTGGATCGGGTAGGCCGGCGGTTCGGACCGGGAATTTCGCGCGAGGCTGCCCACCATCACGGCTGCCTGACTGCTTGATGTCGACGCCACGATCTGCTGGCCCGATCAGGCCAATCATCATTATGTCCATCTGGTTTGCGCAATATTTTCTGTGCGAGTAATACGCTTAGAATCAATCAGATAACTGTGCTCGGTTGACTCTGCGCTGTCAATCGCTCTTGCCACTCGTCGACAAAATGCGTATACTCCATAGACGTAATGGATAATACGAGCCTAAACTCTTTTGCCGGACGAATGAGCGTGACGGCGGCATATAGGGGCCGACTCTTCGGAGCGGTGGCGTTCGTATTCACGGGACCGGCCAAGAGCACGATCATCCCCGGGTCGGGGTTTTCGCAGGAACCGCGCCAGGCACAAAGCCTGCCGGGCGCGAATCTGAAAGCCCGGCACCAATTCACCCTGGGAGTGTAGTACGGATTGTAGACGGCAACAGCGGAGATAACTCAATCATGGCAGACACACAACGGAAACGCGGACTCGGCACGCTTGCTTTGCATGCCGGGCAGGAACCCGACGCGACGACGACGGCAAGGGCGGTTCCGATCTACGCAACATCGAGCTACGTTTTCAAGGACGCCGATACGGCGGCGAATCTTTTCGGGCTGCGCGAGTTCGGCAACATTTACTCGCGGATTATGAACCCGACCAACGACGTGCTCGAGAAGCGCCTGGCGGCGCTCGATGGAGGCATTGGCGCGCTGGCCTTCGCCTCCGGCCAGGCGGCCATCACCGCCGCGATCCTTACGATCACGCACGCCGGGCAGAACTTCATTTCCGCGACCAGCCTCTACGGCGGCACCTGGACGCTGTTCACGCAGACGCTAAAAAAACTGGGCGTCGAGGTGCGGTTTTTCAACCCCGATCATCCCGAGGAAATCGGCAAGCTGGTGGATGAGAACACGCGACTCGTCTATCTCGAGTCGGTGGGCAATCCGAAGAACGATGTGCCGGACTTTCGCGCCATCGCCGACGCGGCGCACAAGTACGGGCTGCCGGTGATCGTGGATAACACGGTGCTGACGCCGGCGCTGTTCCGNNCATATCGGCGGCGCCATCGTCGACAGCGGCAATTTTCAATGGGCCGAGAATCCGAAGAAGTGGCCGGAGTTCACGGAGCCGAGCGGATCTTATCACGGCGTGGTATTGACCGAAGCGCTTAAACCGCTCGGCAACCTGGCATATATCATCCACGTCCGCACACATTGGCTGCGGGACACCGGGGGCACACAGAGCCCGTTTGCAGCGTTCCTGCTATTACTCGGCATCGAGACCCTGGAGGTGCGTCTGGAGCGCCATGTGCGGAACGCGCAGGCGCTGGCGGAGTGGCTATTGAAGCACCCGGCGGTGACTTGGGTGAATTACCCCGGCCTGCCGAATCATCCGCACTACGCGAATGCGAAGAAGTACCTGCCGCAAGGCGCGGGAGCGATTCTCGGGTTCGGCGTGCGCGGCGGGAAGGCGGCCGGCGTCAAGTTCATTAACAGTGTGAAGCTGGCCAGCCATCTGGCGAATGTCGGCGACGCGAAAACGCTGGTGATTCATCCGGCATCCACCACGCATTCCCAGCTTGACGAGAAGGATCAGGCCGAGACCGGCGTCACGCCGGATTACATTCGCGTGTCGGTCGGAATCGAAGATATCGAAGACATCAAGGCCGACCTG
Organism: Bryobacterales bacterium; assembly: GCA_003157745.1. Classification (GTDB taxonomy): domain Bacteria; phylum Acidobacteriota; class Terriglobia; order Bryobacterales; family Bryobacteraceae; genus Bog-375. Next base: position 26,892 of record PMKM01000076.1, read on the forward strand.
GACCAGGCCTTGCGGATCTCTCAGGAGTAACTCATATGGCAAAGTTCGCAGACAACTCACTTAGCATTGGAAACACGCCGATCGTCAAGCTGAATCGGATCGTGGACGGCTCGGGAACGAAGGTGTACGGCAAGATAGAAGGCCGCAATCCTTCCTACTCGGTGAAGTGCAGGATCGGTTCTTCGATGATCTGGGATGCCGAAAAGCGCGGGGTGTTGAAGCCCGGCGTGGAGCTGGTGGAACCGACCAGCGGCAATACGGGGATCGCGCTGGCGTTCGTCGCAGCGTCGCGCGGTTACTCGGTCACACTGACCATGCCGGAAACCATGTCACTGGAGCGGCGAAAGGTGCTGAAGGCATTCGGCGCTAACTTAGTGCTTACCGAGGGCGCCAAGGGAATGAAGGGCGCCATCGCCAAGGCGGAGGAGATATATAACTCCGATCCGAAGCACTATCTGCTGCTGCAGCAGTTCACTAACCTGGCTAATCCCGAGATACACTTCCGGACCACAGGCCCGGAGATCTGGGACGATACCAACGGGGAGATCGACGTTCTGGTGAGCGGAGTGGGCACGGGCGGAACCATCACGGGCGTTTCGCGCTACATCAAGGGCACGCGGGGCAAGGCCATCACGTCGGTAGCGGTAGAACCGGCAGCCAGCCCGGTGATCACGCAGAAACGGGCCGGCCTGCCTCTGCAGCCGGGGCCGCACAAGATTCAGGGCATCGGCGCCGGGATCATTCCGGAGACGCTGGATCTCTCGATAGTGGATCGCGTGGAGCAGGTCACCAACGAGGAGTCGGTGGAAACGGCGCAGCGACTGGCGCGCGAAGAAGGCATTCTGAGCGGCATTTCGAGCGGGGCCGCGGCCGCAGTGGCCGCGCGCCTGGCTAAGCTACCCGAGTTTGCCGGCAAGACGATTGTGGCGATTCTGCCGGACTCGGGCGAGCGCTATCTGACGTCGGTGCTCTTCGAAGGCATCGTGTAGCGGGGAAGGGAGGCGCGCACCGAGGTCCGCCTCCCTTTCACTTAGGCACCCATGAGCGTCTCCGCCAAAGGCCACTATGCTCTTCAAGCACTCTTCGACCTGGCATCGCAGCATACCGATGAGCCGGTAAAAATCGCCAGCATCGCCGAGCGGCAGAAGATTCCGCAGAAGTTTCTGGAGTTGGTTCTGTCGTCGCTGAGACAGGGCGGCTTCGTGGAGTCGCGCCGCGGGGCGGACGGCGGCTATTTCCTGGCAAGGCTTCCGGAGACGATCACGGTTGGCCAGGTTCTGCGATGCGTCGAAGGCCCCACGCAGAAGAAGAAAATTCCACCGCGCGAGACTCCGGTCAGCGAGGTTTGGCGGAAGGTCGACAGGAGCGTGGCGGAGATCGTGGAACACGCCGATCTTGCCTCGATCGTGCGCGACTGGGCGGAGAAACAGAAGACCCGCACGTACGACTGGGAGATTTAGGATCGCGATTGCGCAGTCGAGTCACTCCGGAAGGCAGGCACGTGGGCGGGAATGGGCAGCCTTCGCGAGCTTAACGGCGGCAAGCGACGGAACTGCGCAGCGGCCGCCGGCCGTAGGTAATGCACTTGTCGATGGACCGCGTAGATGAAAAAATATTTTGCGGCCTCTGTCTGCCGGCCGCCAGTACCGAGTCGACCGACTTGAATGACCGCAGGATTGCGCCATAGTCGAATGCCTATATGAATTTAGGGAATTCGATGTCCGACGGTGGCAAGCTAAATGTTCTGCTGTTGCCGCCTAGTAGTCCGATTCTGAAATACC
>PMKM01000122.1:0-2672 GCA_003157745.1 Bryobacterales bacterium
TGGCGCCGCCTTCTACCTTGACCTCGATCGAACAGAACGTTGCCAACTGCGCCAGTCCCTCTTCCACCGTCACGTTCAATCCCTGCCACGCCTGGCTCAACTCGCGCCGGATCAGATACGCCAGCATCACCGCCAGCACGTGCCCGCGCGTGTGCTCTTCGGTCCGCACGTACACCGGCCGCATTTCCAGGTGCACCGTCTTCGACGTGCGGAACGCCATCTCTACTTCCGTCAGATCCTTGTAACGGTCATGCACCACTTGCTTGGAAGCGGCCGTCTCCGGCAGGTCCGTATTAATCGCGTAGCAGCCATCCAGGCGCGCGGCTTCCGTTCGCGCCACCTCGTCGACGACGATCTTCAGCTTTCTCGCTGCGCTCTCCACTCGCAGCCACTCGGCGGCCTTCAGCCGCGCGATCATACTCCGCACCTTCTTCTCCGCCACACTCACTTTGGCCTTGGCATGCTCGGCCAGATACCGATTGCTCCGTTGTACGAGTAACTCCACGCTGGCCTGTTTGCCAGTCTGGGTGGCGGCGATTTCCGCGGCCCGCACCGGGTTGCGCCGCAGTATGTAGCGCACGCCCTCCTGCTGGACCTCGCAGAGTGAGTCGTCGAACAACGCCATCTGTAACACGCCGCCAGAGAGCAGCGTCTCTATCTGCGGCTTAGTGATGGCAGTGATGTAGTGAATGCCGGTCTGGGATAACTCCTCGATCTGGTCGCTCTTGATCATTCCGCAATCGCCCACGAAGGTCATCCGTTTGCAGCCCAAGCGCTGGCTCGCCTTGCGCACCTGCGCGCCAAAAGTCCGCGGGTCTTGTGTGTCACCGCGAAAGACTTCCGTCGAGACCGTTGTGCCCTCTCGATCGCACAACAAGCCGATGACGATCCGTTTCTTGCCTTTCTTGCCGTCGCGGCTGTAGCCGTAGGCGCCCAGGGCGTTGTCGTCGCCTTCCAGATAACTGCTCGTGACATCGTAGAGGAACAACTCCGGTTGGTGCTGTGCGTGGCGGGCGGCGAACAAGCGGCGCTCGATCTGCTCCTGGCGCTGGCACAGACAGGAGAGATCGTCGTAGAGATCGTTTTCGTCGAAGCCGCGCCGGATACCCAGAACGTCGCAGGCGGCATGAACTTGGGCGAGGCGGACGGCTGAGAGACGCGAGCCCTGGTCCAAGAGTCGGGCGATGACTGGCCGCAGCGCGAGTGGGCCGGAGAAGTCGGAGCCGAGAGCACGATTCATGCCGAGGCGGCGGGCAATTTCGGCGGCAATCCAGACAGCGCCGACGGAAGCGCCTTCGTGCGGATGGACGGTGTCGAGGGAAGCGAGGGCGGAGAGATCGCCCTTATGTTTGAGGGCCAGTTCGATGACGGCGACCTCGGCGGAATCGCAGCGGGTGAGGTTGGCGATGTCGCGCTTCTTGACTTGATCGTCCTCGCGGTAGGATTCGCGGAGGTAGAGGGACTCGTAGGTTTTGCCGTTGGAGGAGGGCCAGCGAGCGCGATCCGGCCTCCGCCGATCACGTCGGTAGAGGAAGTGTGCGCCGCGCGGGTTCTTGAGGCGGCGCCCTCGAAAACACTGGGCGTCCCATTTGACAAGTCCGCTGTTTTCAATCCAATCGTTGCCCGGCCCTGCGGCAAGGAACACGGCTCAAGCCGTGTCCTGACACAAGGCCACACACCGGGTTCCCTTTCTACGTCGCACACACCTACCCCTGCGCCAGATAGACGAAGCGCAACACGAACAGGGCGGTCAGCGCATAGACGAACCAGTTCACCTCGCGGAATTTGCCGCGGACGACCTTGAGCACGGTGAAGGCGATGAAGCCGAAGGCGAGGCCGTTGGCGATCGAGTAGCTGAGCGGGATCGTCATGATGGTGAGGAACGCGGGGATGGCGATTTCGGGATCGCTCCAGGCGATTTCGGCCACCGACGACATCATCATGCTACCAACGATGATCAGCGCCGGCGCGGTGGCGGCGGCGGGGATGGCGCCCACCGCCGGGGCCACGAACAGCGCCACCAGGAAGAGCATTCCGGTGACGATGGCGGTGACGCCGGTGCGTCCGCCCACGGCCACGCCGGCCGCGCTTTCGATGTAACTGACGACGGTCGAGGTGCCGCTCAGCGCGCCTACTACGGTGGCCGCGCCATCGGAATACAAAATGCGGTTGACGCGCGGGATCTGGTGCGTGCGATCGAACAGGCCGGCGCGCTTGCCCACCGCGACGAGCGTGCCGATGTTATCGAACATGTCGATGAACAGGAAGACGAAGATGATTTCGAGAAAGCCCAAGCGCAGCGCGCCGCCAACGTCGAGCTTGCCGGCCGTGGCCGCCAGGTCCTGGAAGTGGTACGGCTGCGGCGCCCATTTCGCCACGCCGGTCGCGAGACCGATCACAGTGGTGACGAGGATTCCGATCAGCATCGCCGCACGCACCCGCCACGCGAGCAGGGCCGCCATCAGGAGCAGCCCGAACACCGCGAGCGCCGTCGCCGGGTCGCGCAGATTGCCGAGCCCGACCGTGGTCATGGGGTTCGCCAGGATGATGCCGGAATTGCGAAAGCCGATGAAGGCGATAAACAGGCCCACGCCCGCCGCCACCGCCGCATAGAGTTCGACCGGGATGGTGGAGATGATGAGCTGCCGCACGCCGAGCGCGGTCAGCAGCAG
>PMKM01000122.1:2689-27282 GCA_003157745.1 Bryobacterales bacterium
ACCGCCGCCAGCGGCATGCCGGCTTCATGCAGAATCGCCGGATTGACGAAGACGATGTAAGCCATCGTCATGAACGTGGTGAACCCGGCCAGGATTTCCGTGCGCCAGTTCGCGTTCAGCGCGGCAAATTCGAAGTATCGTTCGAGAGACTCGCGTGCAGTCATGAAGTTCCATTGTAGGCGGGAGCCTGATAGGATGGTGCGGCAGTGAGGAGGCAAGAATGATCACCGGCGAAGGCGTGTTTCTCAGGGTGCTCGCGGCCGGACTGGTCGTCGCGGGAATTGGCGCGGCGCAGCAGCCAGTCGAGTTTCCGACTGAAGACGGCGGCATGGTCTGCGCCGACCGGTACGGAACGGGCGGGCGTGGCGTGGTGCTGGCCCATGGAGGGAGATTCAACAAGGAGAGCTGGGCGAAACAGGCGCGGTTGATTGCGGCGGCGGGGTTCCAGGTGCTGGCCATCGACTTCCGCGGTTTCGGCCAGTCGCGCGGGCCTGGGCAAGCCGATCCTCTCTCGGCTCCGCTCGACCGGGACGTGCTGGCTGCGGTGCGCTACCTTCGAAAGAGCGGCGCCACAACCGTATCCGTGGTGGGAGCGAGTATGGGCGGCGAGGCAGCCGCGAATGCATCGATCGAATCACAGCCCGGCGAGATAGATGGTGTCGTTCTGCTGGCTGGGTGGACCTCCCGCGAACCGGAAAAGATACAGGGCCGCAAGCTATTTATCGTCGCGCGAGACGATGCGAGCGGCGACGGCCAACTGCGGCTGCCGAGGATTCGCGCGAATTACGAGCGGGCCCGGGAGCCGAAGAAGCTGGTGATTCTGGATGGCTCAGCCCACGCCCAGTTTCTGTTTTCGACAAACCAAGCGGAGCGCGTCATGCGCGAGATCCTCAGCTTCCTCTCGGAACCTTAGAACGACTAATGCGCCGCGGCGCCGCTACGGCCGCACGAATTCGTAGCGCTCGAGCGTGGCGGCGACCTGGTAGCCTGGCGCCGGTTCGCGGTGGCCGTTGACGGCGCGTTCGAGGCGCACCACCTTGCCCATGCATCGCAAGCTAACCGGGCGCTTTCCGTCCTGAATCAGACGGATCACGTACTCGATGGCGCCGCGCACTTCCGGCTCGCCGTCGGTCGTGAACAGTACGCCCGTCGAACTGATATTCCTGGTGTGGCCAGCCAGGACGGCCTGCCCAACGCCGGAGCAGACCACCGACACTGGGAGATCCAGCACGAATCGCTGCGTTCTTCGTTGTTCCATGACTGATTCGTCTTAAATGCTACTGGCGCTTGGCTCGCAACGCAATAGGCCGCCCGGCAAACGAGTCAGCACGGGTACCAGTATTCGCGATTCATATCCGGGGATTACAGAAGATAGGGGCGTATCTGATGTCCGCCCCTGGGGTTGGATGACTACTTCACGAAGACAAACACGATCAGCAACGTATAGAGAGCCAGTGACTCGATAAATGCCAGACCGATCAGCATGGCCAACTGAATTGCCCCGGCGGCTCCGGGATTGCGTCCCATGCCTTCGACCGCGCTGGCAATGGCTTTGCCCTGCCCCAGTCCGCACAGGCCGGAGGCAATCGCCATCGATAACCCGGCGGCGAGCGGACGCGGATCGAACGGCTCGGCAGCGGCGGCGCTACCCGGCGTCTGGGCGCACAACACGCAACTGGCAAGCAACATGAGTGCCAGCAGGAAAAACAATCTCTTCGTCATTGGTTTTACTCCTTCGGATAAAATCGCTCGCGAGGAGGTGGTTTCCGTCGTGCCTTGGGAGACCGGCGGGCTCACGCTCGCGGGCGGCATAATGCCGGTATTAATGTCCGTGCGAAACCGAAGCGCCCACGTAAGACATGGTGAGCAGCATAAAAATGTAAGCCTGCACCACGCCCACAAACATGTGCAGGCCCATGAAAACGACCGGCACGGCCAGATAAGTCAGGCCAAGAAAGACGAGCGTCACCTGCTCGCCGGCGAACATATTGGCATAAAGACGAATGGTGAGCGACAGCGGACGCGCCAGATGGCTAACGATTTCAATCGGAAACATCAGGAACGCCAGCCACCATTTGGGCCCCATGAACTGCAAAATGTACTTGAAACCGTTTGCCGAGATACCCATGACGTTGTAATAAGCGAAGGTCGCCATGGCGCAGCCGAGCGTGACCGGGGCATTCATGGTGGGCGATTCGAAGATAGGGACCAGTCCGATCAGGTTCGAAACCAGGATAAAGATGAAGATAGTGCCGAAGTAAGTCAGATAGGGCTTGGCCGCGTGGCCGAGTTGGTCTTCCGCCTGGCCGCTCACGAATTGGTAGAACAGTTCGCAGGTATGTTGCAGCTTGCCCGGGTTGGTGACCGAAAGGCGGGTGCGCAGGAAGGCGAAGACGGCCATCAGCAGCGTGACGACCAGGATCTCCATCAAAATGTAATTGGCCCAGGGCCGCGCCTGGGTTTGCATTCCCACCAGGCGCAGCGCGGCATTGCCCAAGTCGCCAAAGTGGTCGTTAAAGATCCGGGTGATCCAGAGTTCGCTTTCTTGCATACAGTAACTCGAAGAAGATTTCGATGAAAACCGCCGCGATCAGGACGAACAAGCCGGCGATCGCAGCCAGCGCCGGGAGCCGCGAAAACCGTACTATAACATAGGCGCAGCCGCCCAATAGGAAGTAGCGCAGCGCGAGCCGGACAGGGGAGTGGGCGGGGCCACCGCCGAGCGCGCCGACCAGCCGTTTCATCCAGCGGAAATTGAACCAGGCCGCCGTCGCGCCAATCAGGAAGCCGGCCCCCCATCTCCATCCGCCGGCCGCTCCGGCGACTGCGGTGCCTGCGGCGGCCACGCCAACGAGGAAGCGCGCAATGCGGCGACTGGCGCGCTCAAAGTCGAGCGCGTCAACCATCGTTGTCATGCGTATCCCGCGTCACCTGCCGGATGAGTTGCACGAACCCGGCTACGCTGCCCACCAGCAGGCCAACGATGTTGATGAAACCGGTGCCGCAGGCCTTGTCCAGCAGATGGCCCAGAAACCAGCCGACGGCGGTCGAAACCGGCAGCAGCAGCGCCAGCGTGCTATATTCCGCCGCCTGTTCGGTGATGTTCTTCTTGCGCGCCACCATTTTCAGTGTAGCCGCATTGGCGGAAGTCGCGCGGCTGGAGCGAAATGGGGCTGAAAAGCACGACCGAAATCCTCCGTATCCCCCCCGATGTGGGGGCGGTACCGGGCGATCCATTTTTTGACAATCTGTAACCCTAACACACTTCATATAGATAAATTTCTTGCATTCACCCTACAGGTTGGGGCACTATTACGAGTGCGTTCTTTTCGTGGGGAACCAGAAGGTGAGGGCAGATGGGACAGCTTTCCGTGGGATTGAGTGCGAAAATAGAGACATTGCAGACAGAGCCCACTCAACCCAGCAAGACCGGGGTATCGTTTCCCCGTTATTTTACCGCCAGGCTTGCGCCCGGCCAGACTCCGTATGACGAAGTGCGGTGGGAAACCCGCACCGCTTCGATCGGCAACGACAAAGGCGCGGTGATCTTCGAGCAGCGCGACGTCGAAGTGCCGGCCGAGTGGTCGCAGACGGCCACCAACATCGTGGCCAGCAAGTATTTTCACGGCAAACTGGGATCGCCCGAGCGCGAGACCAGCGTGGCCCAGTTGGTCGAGCGCGTGGTGAACTCGATTGCGAGCTGGGGCAAGAAGGACGGGTATTTCCGCAGCGACGCGGACGGCGAGAATTTCCGCGCCGAGTTGACGCACCTGATGCTGACGCAGAAGGCGTGCTTCAATTCGCCGGTGTGGTTCAACGTAGGCGTGAAGGAAGCGCGCGGCTACGGCTGGGTTTACGACGCCGCGGCGGGGCGCATCCGGAAGCTCGAATCCGGCCAGCGCCGGCCGCAGTGCTCGGCGTGCTTCATCGTCTCGGTGAAGGATTCGCTCGAATCGATTCTGGACCTGGCGAAGACGGAAGGCATGTTGTTCAAGTGGGGATCGGGCACCGGGACCAACCTTTCGGCGCTGCGCGAGGAAGACGCCGTGCTTTCGGGCGGCGGGCGCGCCAGCGGGCCGCTCTCCTTCATGAAGGGCTTCGACGCCTTCGCNNCGGCAAGACGCGCCGCGCGGCCAAAATGGTGATCCTCAACACGGATCATCCCGACATCGAAAAGTTCATCTGGTGCAAGGCCAAGGAAGAGAAGAAGGCGCAAACGCTGGTCGAGGCCGGCTACGACGCCTCGATCGACGGCGAGGCCTACAGCTCGATCTTTTTCCAGAACGCCAACAACTCCGTGCGCGCGAGCGACGATTTCATGCGCGCCGCCGAGGAAGACGGCGAATGGTGGACCAAGGCCGTCTTCAGCGGGCAGCCGGCGAAACGGTACAAGGCGCGCGACCTGCTGCGCGAGATCGCCGAGGCCACGCACCAGTGCGGCGACCCGGGAATGCAGTTCGATACCACGGTCAACCGCTGGCATCCCTGCAAGAACACGGCGCGNNTGAACCTGATGAAGTTCGTGGGGCCGGGCGGCCAGTTCGACGTGGAGGCATTCCGCCACGCGGTGGACACGCTGATCGTGGCGCAGGAGATCATCGTCGATAACGCCAGCTATCCGACCGAAAAGATCGGCGCGAATTCGCATCGCTTCCGTCCGCTGGGGCTGGGCTTCGCGAACCTGGGCGCGCTGCTGATGTCGATGGGCGTGCCCTACGACAGCGATCAGGGTCGCGACACGGCGGCGGCCGTGACGGCGGTGATGTGCGGGCAGGCGTATCTGACCAGCTCGCGCGTAGCCGAGGCGGTGGGACCGTTCGAAGGCTACCGGGAGAACGAGCAGCCGTTCCTCGAAGTGATCCGCATGCACCGCGATTCGGTCGAGCGGGTGCGCCGCATGAACGTGGCGGCTTCGCTGCTGGACGGCGCGCGCCAGGTATGGGACGAGGCGTATTCGTCCGGCCAGCGCCACGGCTACCGCAACGCGCAGGTGACCGTGNNATCGGCTTCATGATGGATTGCGATACGACCGGCATCGAGCCGGACCTGGCTCTCGTGAAGTACAAGAAGCTGGTGGGCGGCGGCGTCATCAAGATCGTCAACAACACGGTGCCGCAGGCGCTCATCAAGCTCGGCTATTCCTCGGCGCAGGCGGAGAAGATCGTCAATCATATCGATACCACGGGAACCATCGAAGGCGCGCCGGAACTGAAGCCGGAGCACCTGGCGGTTTTCGATTGCAGCTTCCGTCCGCAGAACGGCGTGCGGTCGATCCACTACATGGGCCACGTGCGGATGATGGCGGCGGTGCAGCCATTCATCTCTGGCGCCATTTCGAAGACCATAAACATGCCCGAGGAATCCACGGTGGAAGACGTGATGAACGCCTACACCGAAAGCTGGAAGCTGGGGCTGAAGGCGGTGGCGATTTACCGCGACAATTCCAAGCGCGTGCAGCCGCTCAGTTCCGGCGGAGGGAAGACGGAGAAGAAGGCCGTGGCCGCCGTGCCGGCGCCGGTCGAAAAGGTCGTCTACCGCCCGGTGCGGCGCAAGCTGCAAGATGAGCGGCGGAGCATCACGCACAAGTTTTCGATCGGCGGCCACGAGGGATACATCACGGCGGGCATGTACGAGGATGGCTCGCCGGGCGAGATTTTCATCAGCATGGCGAAGGAAGGGTCGACCATTTCCGGGCTGATGGACGCCTTCGCCACGGCGGTCAGCTTCAACCTGCAATACGGGGTGCCGCTAAAGTTCCTGGTCGATAAGTTTTCGCATCTGCGTTTCGAGCCGAGCGGTTGGACGGGCAACCCGCAGGTGCCCTACGCGAAATCGATCATGGATTACATTTTCCGCTGGCTGGGCGCCAAGTTCCTGGGGCCGGAGTACGCAGTGACGGAGGTTGGCGAGACGTCCACGCTGCGGCCGACCGAAGCCGACCCGCAGCAGCAACTGCCCTTCGCGCCGGTCTCGGCCGACGCTCCGCTGTGCGCCGAATGCGGGTCCATCATGACGCGCAACGGAAGCTGCTATAAGTGCGGCAACTGCGGCGGCACCAGCGGCTGCAGCTAGCGCGGCCGTCCAAACAAGTTCTCACTGGGAGAATCGCACGCCCGGTCCGCACGTCGGGCCGGGTGTTTTTTTGTGCACTCGTGCCGCCGGTTCTCACCGCTTGTTTTTCCACGCTTGCAGCCGTCTGGTGGACCATTGCACGATGGCGCCCAGGATCAGCGTATTCAGGAAAACCGAAAACGGCATGGTAATCGCGGGCGGTGCCGCCTGCGGAAGAAAGAAGGCCCACGGAAGCGCCAGGAGGACGAACGGGATGCCGGTTTCTCCCGAGCAGCCTGGAGTATTTTGGCAGTGGTTTATGGCGCCAGCCGCAGCCGCGACAATGGCGATCCAACAGATAGCCATCGTCGACAGACAAACCGCGTTGCGCCGGACCACGCGCGGGAAGCTCATACTCGTGGCCCATGGTATACCTTCCATCATCCGTCGTCGACGATGGCGGGCGACTCCGAGCGGCGAGTTTCGCCGAGCGCGGCGCCTAAGCCTGGGATGGAATCGGAGCGGCTGGCTACCGATGCGGAAGGAACCGCGAAACTCCGGCCGGTCCGTGGATTGGGACCGTGGGTGGCGGTCGAATCAAGCGGCGTGTTGTTTCGGGTGTCTGCGGCGCAAGCGCCGCAGGGCGATCGCGGCGGTCCAGCACAGCGCGGCTCCGGCGAGAAGCCAGCCCGGGCCCGGTTCCGGCACGCCGGGAGGCGCCGGATCGTCGAGATTCACTTGCGTCACGACCCCGCCCACCGAGAGGCCGTTGCCCGATAGCGTGGCCGTGAGATCGTGCGCGATGCTGTACGGCGGCAGACCTACGGTGACAGTCGAGCCGAGGTTCTGCAGCACCAGCACCACCGCGGACGAGCCGATCGCCTGCGACTGGGCGGAAGATAGCGTTAACGAGCCCTCGATTTCGCCCACCGTTCCCGTGTAGCTGCCGCTCTGATAGAGCGCCGTCTCATACTCCATAAAATCGGGAAACGTCGCTATCACGGATCCGCTGGAGGTCTCGAGCAGGGCGTCCCAATAGCCGCTCGGCCCCGGGGAACTGGTCACGAAGCTGAAACTCACCACGGTCGGCAGGGTCGGCAGACCGAACGTCGCCGCGTCTTGAGCAAAATTGTAAGTGGCCAGGGTGAAGAACAGCGCATCGTTCGTGTTGAGCGACGCGGTGGTTTGGCTGGTCACGTTGAGCGGGCCCGCCGCCAGCGGCAAACTGGCCGCGAGCAGCGCAACCACGGCGCCGGCTTGCCAACCGCCAACGCCATTGCTCGATGTTCGCATTGGCTTGAGTATACGCCGTGGATTCCGGCTTGCCCAGAGTCCGAAGTACCGGTACACGAATGCCCTAGACCACTACGTATCCGGGAGATACTCGCCCGCCAAAGCAGCGGGCGTATACCGAAGGTGTGGGCGGACTATTACGGCAGCATAGCGAGTTAACGGCTGAATTCGTGCCGGAGTTTTCGAGGCCCTAGTCTAAAATGAAGTCTGGGATGCGGTTCGGACTCCAGATTATTGCCTTAGCGGTTGGTCTGCCCTTGCAGGCGCTGGTGGTGGCCGCACTGTTGCGTGGCGCGTGGCGCCGGTTTCCGCTGCTGCTGGCATTTACCGCGGTCGAGTTGGTCTCGGTCCTGGTGCAGGCGCCGGGTGCGCTCGAATCGATGCGTGGGTTGCATCCACCGGGGTTGCCCTATTGGGTGACTTATTGGACCGGGGAAGTCATCAATCAACTCCTGCTATACGCCGTCGTCGTCAGCCTGCTCTATCGTGCGGTGGACCGCTTGCGCTCGGCGCGAGTGTTGCGGGCGGTGCTGATTCTGGTCGCCTGCCTGCTGGCCGGCGGGTCGTTCCTGGTTCACTTCGATCCGACCGTCGTGCGCGGCGTATGGTTGACGCCGTGGTTTCGCGATCTGAGTTTCACGTGCGCCGTGATGGACATCGTGCTTTGGATGTCGCTGCTGGTGACGCGCGGCCGCGACCGGCAGGTGCTGCTCCTCTCGGGCGGCCTGGGCGTGCAATTCGCCGCCACCGCGATCGGCGAATCGCTGCGACAGATGGCGATGGCATCGCGCTCACATTCGCTGGCGTTGACTGGCGGCACGATCATGGTCGCCGCCGGCTTGTTCCGCTCTTACACTTGGTGGCAGGCCTTGCGCCGCCGCCCGCAGCCGGAAACAGGGGACACGCCAGCCAAGCTGGAAGCGGTGAGCGAGCGGGAAGGTTAGCCTGCGTTTCGCCAGGACACCCGGCCACTCTGGTGGCGGAACTGTGGGGCGGACTCGCGCGTCTCCTCGCGCAAGCGCGTGTGTCTGGTACGAAGCGCATCCGTGACGGACGTGCCGACGGTGGGGTCCGCCCGATAAGCATTAACTCAAGAACATCGGACCGGCGGACGCTCGCAGGAACCCCGCATGCTCTCAGCACGCAGCGTGGGTCCGGCCCCCCCCGAACGCAGCCCCGGAACGGGGCGTAAGGAACGCCTCGCGAAAGGACCTTACGCCCCGTTCCGGGGCTTTCCAACTGTCCATTCGCATCCCAAGGCTGGCGCCTTGGGCTACTCTCTTTCGCCCTCCGGGCTTGCGGCGCCGGCGTTATGCTAACGTCTATCGGGGTCCGCCCCGCGGACTCCGCAGCGTCCCGATGGAGCGAAAACCTGTCCGGCATTGAGCGGCACTGCCTGCGCCAAGGCGTCAAAGTGGGTTGTGAGATATGCGGGCAGACACAGCTAAGCGGCCGCGGCTCCGGAGGCGAAGCGGAGCCGCGACCGCGGTAAGCTGCAACCAAAATCCACCCGATGGGCGGGCATTGGTAAGCTTGAGGAACCTTTACTTGGCGGCTATGGCGGGAGCCGTGTATACCTTTACCTCGACGCGGCGGTTCTTGGCGCGCGCGGCGGCGGTGTGGGCCTCGTCGACCGGCTTGTCCGGACCCAGGCCGACCAGGTGGATGCGATAAATCGGGACGTCGTGTTTGGCCACTAGATACTCGACCACGGTTTCGGCGCGGCGGCGGCTGAGCGCCTCGTTGTACTCGCGGTCGCCGACGTTGTCGGTGAACCCTTCGATGGCGATGAAGAAGCGCTTGTCGGCCTGGATCTGCTGGGCCAGTTTGTCCAACTCGGCCTTGGCTTCCTCCGTGAGGCGGTCGCGGCCGATGCCGAAGTTCACGGTCGCCGAGGTCTGCACCGTATAGTCCTCCAGGCCGACGATGGAGTCGCGAAGGCTGGCCAGGGCCGCGCTGTTCTGCTCGCCCTTCTCGGCGGCTGCCGCGGCCAGCTTGGCGGCTTCGGTGGCGTGATTGCCCGCATCCTGCGCATCGTGCTCGGCGGCGCCGGCCTTCTCGTTGGCCCGGTCGATGCCGGTCGCAGTCTTCTCGTCCAATTCTTTCAACTGTTCCTGCGTGGCCTTGATCTGCGTGGCATTCTGCGCACTCTGTTGGCTGGCCTGCTCCGCCTTCGCCTGAATCGGGGCCTCGGTTGCCTGGATGTACTTCTTCGTGGCGCAACCGGTGGCGAGCAACGCGCCTGCGGCGAGGATCGCGGCAGCTAGGGAAACTCTCATATTCGTTGTAAACCTCGGGCAGCATTGTAGCAGATTATGGTCCACTCGCAAATTTGTGCGATTTGCTACAGATGACGATCGCGCCCGCCAATTGGCGGCGTGGAATTCATGTAGTTTTTACACGCGCATCGCGCAGTTTGTGCCACGCTTTACGCGGTGGCGCCGGCGGCGTATTTCGAGTGACGGCCAGGCGCAATGGCAGTCGAGGGATAGCATACCTGGACCGATCTCCACCCCGCACTTAGGGCCTGCCGGGAAATAGCCATTCCGAATCCTGGCGAACGAGGTGGCGCGCGCAAGAATGCGTGTGCCTCGTCGAAACGGCAAAGGTGTTCCTTGACGGACCTCAGCCCGCCCATTCCTCCGTCCGCCGCCCATCCGTCCAAACTTGCGCTGCGCGAATGCGGCGCGGCAGAATGAGGTTTGCCGCAACCTGACGGACAGTAGACATGCCAATACCTTTTGCAACCGATTCGCGAATCGTGATGACGCTCGATGCGGGCGGCACCGGGTTGAAATTCTCCGCCGTGCGCGGCAACCGGCCGCTGATCGATTCGCTCACGCTGCCCACCGAGGCGGGCGACCTCGAGCGCTGCCTGGGCAACATCGTGCGCGGCTTCGAACAAGTCCAGCGGGCGCTGCCGGAGGCTCCGGTGGCCGTCAGCTTTGCCTTTCCGGGTCCGGCCGATTATCCGAACGGCATTATCGGCGACCTCGGCAACCTGCCGGCGTTCCGCGGCGGCGTGGCGCTCGGGCCCATGCTCGAAGAGAAGTTCGGCATCCCGGTCTTCATTAATAACGATGGCGACCTGTTCGTCTACGGCGAAGCCATCGCCGGATTTCTGCCTTACGTCAACGGCCTGCTCGAACAGGCGGGCAGTCCCAAGCGCTATCGCAATCTGTTCGGCATCACGCTGGGCACGGGCTTTGGCGGCGGCATCGCTCGCGACGGCGAACTGTTCGTCGGCGATAACTCGATTTCTGGCGAGGCCTGGCTGTTGCGCAACAAACTCACGCCCGGCCTCAATGCCGAAGAAGGCGCCTGCATCCGCGCCGTGCGTGGAGCGTACGCGCAATGCGCGGGCATTCCGGTCGACCACGCGCCCGAGTCCAAGGCGATTTTCGATATCGGGATGGGGCAGGCCGCCGGCGATCGCGCCGCGGCCATCGAAGCTTTCCGCCGCCTCGGCGAAGTCGCTGGCGACGCCATGGCGCAGGCGCTCACTCTGGTCGACGGCCTGGGCGTGGTGGGTGGCGGCATCTCCGGCGCCCATCCGTTGTTCCTGCCCGCGCTGGTCGACGCCGTCAACGGCGTCTACGATTCCGGGCAACGCCGGCTCTGCGCGCGTGCGTACAACATCGAGGACGCTTCCCAACGCGAGCAATTCGTCAAGGGAGAGACGCGCCAGGTCCGCGTCCCCGGCTCGTCGCGCACCATTGCGTACGATCCGCTGGCACGCACCGCCATCGGCATCTCGCGCCTGGGAACCAGCGAAGCCGTCGCCATTGGCGCCTACGCCTTCGCCCTGCGAAACCTGTAGCGCGATGTGGCCGACGCACACGTGTGCGCGCCGCACTTACACATCGGACACTGTGAAGCCGTTTCCTGTCCGCCGCTCTTATGCCGCCGCCGTGCTGCCGCCAGCCGCCGCGGTGGCGGTGTTGGGAAGCTTGTTCTTGCTGCCCGGTGGACGCCCGCGCCGCCTGGCCTCCGTCATCCAGCTTGGAGGTCGGCCCCGGCGCCGCGCGCGGCCGAGTTCCAATCTCTCCAGGCTTTCGATGGCGGATTCAATCCGCAATCTCTCCGCTTTCAGGTCATCCAGAATCTTAGCAACGTCCATATCCGGCCCCCCCTGTGAGAGCTGACTTCCGATTTCCTTGAGTTATTCGAGTATTGCTTATAATCTTGCCTCAGTATACACCTCGATATTCGCCGAGGTGTCCACTAATTTGAGGAATAATCGCGCATTTATAGTAGTGATTTATGCCTGCGGTTCCATATCGTCCGCTGCGGCGCGGGCACGCCTGTGGCTGTTCCAGTAAGCATAGAACGGCAGTCCCAGCAGTATCAGGCCAATTCCCATAAGTGACTCCCTAGGCGAGTCCCAGAGCGTTGAAACGATGAACACCGCGGCCACCAGTACAAACAGTATCGGCACAAATGGATAGCCCAATGTGCGATAAGGACGCGGTAATTCGGGACGCTTTATGCGCAAAACAATTACCGCTGCCGCCGCCATTCCGTAAAGAATCCAACTGGCGAAAATTACATAAGTGAATAATTGACTATAAGTACCGGACAGGACTAGTAACGCCGACCATGTGCAGAGCGCCAGAATGGAGACACCCGGCGTGCGCCGCTTCTCACCAACGCGCGCGATGGCGCTGAAGAAGTAACCCTGCCGCGCGGCGGCGTACGGCACGCGCGCGCCGGTCAGAATGGAGCCATTGAGTGCGGCGAAGATGCTGATCATGGCGGCAATCGAAACGCCGGCGGCGCCCGGCGCACCCAGGATGTGGCGCATCATCTCCGCCGCCACGCGCGAGCTCGAGCCCACCTGCTCGGGCGAGAGCACGCGGAAATAGGCGGCGTTGGCGAGCAGGTAGATCGCGATCACACCGATGGTCCCGCCGATCAGTGCGCGCGGCAAATTGCGCTGCGGGTCGCGCACTTCGCTCGCCACCATGGCCACGTTGTTCCATCCGTCATAGGCCCACAGCGCCGCCACCAGCGCGGCGAAGAAGCCGGCCACGGTGAACGGGGTCAGCGGAATGTTGCCTGGCGGGTCCGGCGCGTGCGGGCTGCCGAAGCCGAGCCCGGCCACGATGATTAGGGCGATCAACGCCACTTTCACCGCCGTCACCGCGACCTGCACATCGCCGCCCAGTTTGACGCCGAAATAGTTCAGCCACGCCAGCGCCGCGATCAGCGCAATCGCCAGCAATTGCCCCCAGCGCAAATCGAGCGGCGCCCCGTGCGGCCCGAGCGGCAGCGGCACGCGGTAGAAGACACCATCGAGCGCGGGAAAGAAATTCGCCAGGTAATAGAAGAAGCCAGTCGCTAAAGTGGCGATCGAGCCGCTCTTGGCCACCCACATCTGCGTCCAGCTATAGAGGAATCCCCACAGCGGCCCATAGGCTTCGCGCAGGTAGGCGTATTCGCCGCCAGCCTCCGGAATCGCCGCCGCCAGTTCCGCGTAGCTGAGCGCGCCAGCCAGAGTCAGCAGGCCGCCGAAGATCCACACCGCGAACACCCAGCCGGGTCTGCCGACGCGCAGGATCATGTCGTTCGGCACCAGGAAAATCCCGCTGCCGATCACCGTCCCGACCACGATCGAAGCTGCGGCCCACGGGCCCAAATCTCGTTTCAATTCGACCGGAATCGCGCGCGTCATCGTACCCTTTCGACGGCGCGTCCCAGCCAGGATGCCGCCAAACCGCCCAGGAAAGTCGCCGTGGCTCCAATCATGACATACCAGGTAAATGCCACCGGCGTCTCGAAGCGGACCGCCAGCGCCGCCGCCAGGCCCGCCACCACGCCGGCGATGGCGGCCCATTCGCCCGGCCGCCGCGTCAGCACACCGAGCAGGAAAACGCCCAACAGCGCGCCCGAGGGGATGGCCGCAATCGTCAGCCCCGCCTCGAGCACCGAGTGCGAGTGGCGCGCCGCATACGCGATCCCGACCAGCGCCACCGCCCACGCCACGGTGGCCGCGCGCGCCCGCCCGATGGCGCCGCGTTCGCCGCCCACGCCCGCGCCGCCGCCGAGAAAATCCACCACCACGGTCGAGGAGAGCGAGTTGAGAGCCGCGCTAAGATTCGCCATCGCCGCCGCCAAAATCGCCGCGATCGCGAGGCCCGCCAGCCCCGGCGGCAGGTTGTTCCAGAGGAATTGCGGATAGATGCGATCGGCCGCCGGCGGCGTCCCGCCCAGCCCGCCGTAATACACCCACAGCAGCACGCCGATCAGCAGAAACAGCGTGAATTGAAACGCCACCAGGACCCAACTCCCGAGCAGCGCCTTGCGGCTGTCGCGCTCGTTGCGCGCGCTGAGCAGCCGCTGCACCATCAGTTGATCGGTGCCGTGGCTGGCCGTGGTCAGGAAGCAGCCGCCCGCCAGGCCGGCCCAGAACGAGTACGGGCGCGCCAGGAATTCCATCGTGGGCGCGCAGCGAAAATCGAAAATCGCGAACTTGTGCGCCGCTCCCGCCAGCGCCGCCGCGTGCGCCCAGCCGCCCGGAATCTTCTCGACGATCACGATCAGGCTGAGGAGCGCGCCCAAAACGTAGACGCCCATCTGCACCACGTCGGTCCAGATCACCGCCGTCATGCCGCCTTCGAAGGTGTAGAACAGCGTGAGCCCGCTGATGAGGACGATGGAAGCCATCTCGCCGGTGCCGAGCACGATCGAAATCACCAGCGAGACCGCGAACACGCGCACGCCCTCCGCCAGCGCCCGCGTCCCGAGGAAGATGGCCGCCGTCAGTTTGCGGATGCGCTCGCCGAAGCGCCGCCGCATGAGTTCGTAGGCGGTGAACATTTCGCCGCGAAAATACTGCGGCAGGAAAACCGCCGAGATCAGGATGCGCGCCAGCAGGTAGCCGAGCACCAGTTGCAGGAATCCCAGGTTGCCCGTATACGCGAGCGCCGGGGTGCCGATGATCGTCAGCGTGCTGGTTTCCGCCGACACGATGGAAAGCGCGATGGCCCACCACGGCGCCTCGCACCCGCCCAAAAAATATGCGCGCAGGCCCTTTTCGCCCGTGCGGAAGCGCGCGCCGAACCAGGTGATGCCGGCCAGGTACAGCCCAATAACGGCGAAATCGAAAATATGCATGTCCGGGCGACTTCCAGCATAGCGTTGATTTGGTATGATTTGTGTTCGGAACCTGGCGGTTCGAAACGGAGTCGAATGTCTTGTGGCGGTCGCGCCGGCAGGGCAAGGCTTCGATTGTGGCTTCGGGCTCTGCCGCCGCGTCGCGGATCGGGCGCAAGGTTGCAAAGCGGCGTTCAGCGGTTCATGATTCAAGACCAAATGGGAAACCATTCAGGAGGAGCACGTGCATCATTTTTCGACTAAGTCTCGCGGCCTGGCAACAGCGGCGGTGCTGGCCGCGCTGACGGGCGGCTGGGTCGTTCCGGCCCTCGCCCAGACGCCCGCGGCGGCGCCAACTGCGCCCGCGGCGGCACCAACCGCGCCCGCGGCGGCGCCAACTGCGCCGGTTCAGAAGAAGGTGAAGGACCAGGGCGAGTACGACATCTACAACCAGGTCACGGTGGACCTGCAGAAAAAGGACTTTGCCAAGGCGGTTGCCGACCTCGACACCTGGAAACAGAAGTACCCCGGTTCGGACTTCAAGGACGATCGCTCGGCCTTCTACGTCCAGGCCTACGCGGGCGCCAACCAGCCCGCCAAGGCGGTCGACGAAATCGGACTGCTACTGGCCAAGGGTCTGACAACCGTCCTGAACGATCCCAAGACCGGCCCCACCCAGCAGTTGACCGTTCTGTTCACGGCTGCCACCGCGATCACCCAAGTGCCCGCTCCGACCGCCGATGAACTGGCCATCGGGGCCAAAGCGGCACAGCAGTTGATGGACTACAACACCAAGCCGGCCGGCGCCAGCGACGCCGACTGGGCAGCCGCGCGCGCCCAGTTGCAGGGCGCCGCCAGGGGAGCCCTGCTTTACATCGCGCTCAAGCCCGGCCAGGATGCCGCGGCAAAGAAGGATTGGCCCACTGCCGAGGCCGCCTTCCTCGCCGCCCTCCAGCAGTATCCCGACAGCTCCCAGATCGCTTACCAGTTGGGCGCCAGCGAATTGGCCCAACAGGCCACCAGCCCGGCCAAGGTTTCGCTCGGCCTGTATGAGATCGCCCGCGCCGTCTCGATCGATCCGGCCAAGAGCGATTTCGTCACCGCCGACGCGCGCACAACCGTGGATGCTTACCTGAAGAAGGTTTACGTGCGCTACCACGGCGCCGACGAAGGCCTCGATCAACTCAGGCAGCAGTCGCTCGCCGCGCCCGTCCCGCCGGCCGGCTTCCACATCCTCAGCGCAACCGAGATCATGGCCATCCAGCAGAAGGAGTTCGAGAAGAACTACCCCGAACTCGCTCTCTGGCTGAGCATCAAGGGCGCTCTGTCCGATACGGGCGGCCAGCAGTACTTCGACGAAAACCTCAAGCCCACCCAGTTGCCGAAGCTCAAGGGCACACTGGTCGACGCCAAGCCCGCCTGCCGCTCCAAGGAGCTGCTGGTGGCCGTGCCGAAGCCGGACGCCAAGCCGCCTTTCACCGCCGAAATTGCCCTGAAGCTGGATACGCCGCTCACCGGCAAGGCGGACGAGAACGTCGAACTGACCTGGACCGAGGGCCAGCCGTCGGCCTTCTCCAAGGAACCGTTCCTGCTCACCATCGACGTCGAGAAGGCTAAGATCACGGGTTTGAAAACCTCACCCTGCGCGCCGCCCCCCGTGCATCATCCGGTGCCCAGAAAGAAAGCCTAATTATGCAGGGCAGGCCACCCGCCTGCCCTGTTTCACCCGGCCTCCGGCGCTCGCGTCTCGTCAAACGCAAAATTTGGTTGAGAATTAGCTGAGAATACTTGCGCGCGCGCGAGCGTTCCGCTATACTCCGCTCGTACCACACTTAATCGCTGACTTGCGGTGTGGACACTAGCGGGCAGGAGGCGTACGTGGAGAGAAACCATCGAGCTTGGAGTAGGATGACGACGGCAGTCCTGGCGGGGCTGTTGGCCGCGGCGGCCCTGGCCCAGGTCCCAGCCGCCCAAAACACTCCGGCCGCCAAGAAATACAAGGATGGCGAATTCGACATTTATAGCGCGGCGGCCAAGGATGTCGGCGCCAAGAATTTCGCCCAGGCCATTAAGGACCTCGACACCTGGACGCAGAAGTTTGCCGTTACCGACTTCCAGACCGAGCGGCAGACCCTGTACATCCTGGCTTACTCCGGCGCCGGCCAGTTCGACAAGACCGTGGACGCCGCCGCTCCGCTGATCGCGGCCGGCGTGGACATCGTCTTCGCCGACCCCAAGGATGGCCCCGGCCAGGCGATTCAGGTGCTGTTCACAACCGCTACCGCCATTGCCCGCGTCGCGAACCCAACTGACAATCAACTGGCCGTCGCCGGCAAGGCGGCCCGCCAGTTACTCGATTACAACCGGAAGCCGGCCGGGTTGAGCGACGACGCCTGGGCCCAGGCGCGCACCCAGTTGCAGGCCCCCGCCCAGGCCGCTCTTCTGTACATCGCCACGCTGCCCGGAAGCCAGGCCATGAGCAAGAACCCCAAGGACTGCCCGGCCGCCGAAGCCGCGTACACCAAGGCCCTGGGCGATTATCCCGACCAGACCGTGGTCTCCTACAACCTGGCACTGTCGCTCAGTTGCCAGCGGAAGAACTCGGAAGCCGTCTATGAGTTCGAACGGTCCGCCGTGCTCGACGCGACGCTCGGCGGCAGCCAGCCCGAGCCGGCCAAGATCAAGGCCTTCGCCGACAACGCTTACGTCAAGGTCCACGGCAGCGATGAGGGTCTGGCGGCCTTCAAGGAACAGGTCAAGCAGTCGCCGCTATGGCCGGCCGGCTTCCACATCAAAACCGCTACCGAGATCGCCGGGGAGAAGGAGAAGGAGTTCGAACAATCCAATCCGCAGCTCTCGATGTGGATGAAGATCAAGGCCGCGCTTAGCGACACCGACGGCGCGACCTATTTCGAATCCTCCCTGAAGGGCGCCGGCGTGCCGAAGCTGAAGGGCGTGCTGATCGAGGCCAAGCCCGCCTGCAAGCCGAGCACGCTGCTGATCGCCGTCCCGCTGCCCGACGCGCAAGGCGCGCCCGTCGCCGAAATCGCCCTCAAGCTGGATACGCCGCTCACCGGCAAGCCGGCGCTGAACGGCGAAGTCCAGTGGGAAGGCGTGCCCAGCGCGTTCACCGCGGCCCCGTTCCTGCTCACCATGGACACCGAGAAGGCTTCCGTCGAAGGCGTGAAGGTCACCCCCTGCGTCGCCGCGCCCGCGCATCCCGCGGCGAAGAAGAAGTAAGGCAGTCGACTGGGGCAGATCCGCGATCTGCCCCACGTCTCACCCACCGTGGCGCAGCCTGTCCAGGCTGCTGAGCCGAGATTCGTCCCGGCTTTATCTTGATCACGTTCGACACGAACCAGCCGGGTTCCCGGCTGGCCCCTACTGCAAGTCCTGATTCAACACCATCGCCAACCGCGCGCCCGCGCGTTCGATTTGCAATTCGATCACCGGGTCCGCCCGCCGTTCGTAGTCCGCGCTAATCTCGACCGGGGCACCGGCCGCGCCCTGCGGCAGTTTGCCGTACACCATCTGCTGCGCCAGTTTGTGCGCCTCCTCCGCCCAATCGCTCACCGTGCCCTTGGCGAATTTCCTGCGCCGGCGCGCCGACACGGCGGACAGCTTCCCGAACAGCTCGTCCTCCTTCCCTATCCGCCCCAGCAACCCGCTGTCCCACAGCCCGTGCAGGTTGCCCGGCTGGCCGTGGAAGATGACGTGTACGTCGTTGCCGCCCTTGTCGTGGTTGTCGGAACTGTGTAGCGGCTGGTGCATGTCGCCCACGAAGTGGATGAGGAACATCAGCGCCTCGCGCCGCTCCGCAGCGGGCGTCGCCGGGTCCTTCAGCTTGGCCCGCATGTCCGCAATCGCCGCGATCACGCAGTTGCCCTTGGGGCAATCGCGGTCCATGTCCAGCCCCGGCTTGTCGATCGGGATGTCCACGTAATGCCACGGCCCGGTCTGCGGCCGATCATGCCTGATTTGATCCGGCCAACTGGAGACCGACGCCATCGTGCTTCCCGGCCCGAGGATCGCCGCCACCTGCGTTCGCGCCGCGGCCGTCAATTGCGCGTCGGCGATTCGCGCCACCAGTGCGTGCCCTTCCGGTCCCCAGGCAAGGGCCGGAATCCCGGCGCAAAACAGCGCCAACATTCGCAGTTTTCTCATTCGCCCAAAGGGTAACACAGGATGCGTAATCTCCCGATGACGAGCGCGGCAGGCGTCCCGCGCCGGCATTTCGGCAAACCAATCGCGAGTTCGTCTTGTTCCGCAGTTCTTCGAACCATGCCGCGCCGGTTCTCGTAGTTCCCAGTGTGACCGCGTTACGAAAAACGCTGCTGATTGGAACCGCCCTTTGCGCTGGCGCGCTCCTGTTGTTGACGGCTGCCGCGGCCGTCTTTTGCGAGGCGACCCTGCACGTCCCGCGCCGCGTGCCAGGCGATCCGCCTGCAACGATCTATCCTGCCGCCTCCTGGCGGACCGTCGCCATTCGCGCCACCGACGGCGCCGCGCTCGAAGCCTGGTTCGTCGCGCCGGCTGCGAAGCCGAACGGCCGCTGCGTGGCCGTGCTGCATGGCATTGCCGATTCGCGACTGGGCGCCGCCGGATTCGCGCCCATGTTTCTCGCCGCAGGCTACTCCGTCCTGCTGCCCGACAGCCGCACCCACGGGCGCAGCGGCGGCGAGTTTGTCACCTACGGCCTACTCGAAAAGCGCGACATCCTCGCATGGGCGCATTGGATGCGCGGCGAAGGCTGCACCGAAACGTACGGCTTGGGCGAATCCTTGGGAGCCTCGATCCTGATTCAGGCTTCTGCCCTCGAGCCCGCATTCCGCGCGATCGTGGCCGAGTGCCCCTTCGCCGACCTCGAGGCCGCTGGCGAATCCAGAGTGCGGAACATGCTTCCTCTTCCGGGCTGGCTCGCGAAGCCGGCTGCGTGGCTCGTCGTCGAGAGCGGCGTCTTCTATGCCCGCCTGCGCTACGGGTTCGACTTTCGCCAGGTGTCGCCCATCGCCGCGATGGCTCAAACGAGGACGCCGATTCTCCTGATTCACGGTCTGGAAGATAGCCGCACCCCGCACTGGCATTCGCAACGCCTGGCCCAGGCCAACCCGGCCGCCGTTCTCTGGCTGGTCCCGCACGCAGAGCACGTCTCCGCCAGTTCCACCGATCCCCCAGGCTTCCGCTCGCGCGTGCTCGCCTGGTTCGCGCGGCATTGACGCTTGGCGCAGCCTTGACGCACGAGTGAGCATCTGCTAACTTACAGTTAGCAGATGCTCACTCGACCACGAAGCACCGGCGGACGCCAGGCGTCGGACGAGGCCTACGCCACGGCCGGCGACCCGCCGTCCAAACGCAGGATCCTCGATGCCGCTCTGCGCCTGTTTGCGCGCAAGGGCATCGACGCCGTCACCGTCCGCGAGATCGCCGCCGAAGCGGGCTATACGAACCCGGCTCTGTTCAAGTTCTTCGCGACCAAGGACGCTCTCGCGCTGCACTTGTTCGAATCCTGCTACCTGCAGCTTTTCGACAGCCTCCATACCGCCGCCGCGGACGGTTTGCCCTTCGACGAACGATTGAGCGCCATCCTCGCCGTGTTCGTTTCCGCGCTCGAGCGCGATCCGGAAGCATTCCTGTTCGTGCAGGATCGCCTGCGGGAGATCTGGCCGCGCGTCTCCAGGCAAACGCGGAGGAAGTCCATCCTCGCCCTGATCCGGTCCATCCTGCAGCAGGGAGTCCGGGAGGGCGCGGTAGACGCAACGTTGCCGCTCGATCTGCTGGTCGCGGCGTTTACGGGCACCCTGCAGCAATTCGCGCGGATGCTCTATTTCGGCGACTTCAAAGGCCCGGCGCGCGATTGGTCGCCCGCGCTCGAAACTATCTTGCGGCGTCTCGTCCAGCCGTAATCGCACACAAGGAGAGTTCCCGTCATGCAGCCAGCCAAGACCGGCATCCTCGACAGTCGCGCCTTCTACTGGACCCTGTTTGTTCTCGCCGTTGGCGCCCTGATCGTCGAAAACTGCTTTCGCTTCCCGCTGAGCGTTCCCTGGATGAAGAGCCTCGCCGCCGGCGCGCCCATCCTCGATATGCGCCTGGGCTATTCGGAGAGTGCGGCCTACCAGCTCTTCGATGTCCTTGGCGAAACGGGCCGCGGCGCGTACCTGCTGCTCCTCTGGACGGTGGACCTGATACTGCCGATTCTCTTCGGCCTCTTTCTATCGGTGGCAATCCGCCGCGGCGCATTTCGCAAGCTGCGCTGGACCCCCTTCGTCGCATCCGCCTGCGACTACGGCGAGAACATCGCCATCACTTTTCTCCTATTGCACTACCCCGCGCATTCGCCGGCACTGGTGCGATTCAGTTCCGTCCTGACCGTCACCAAGCACGCATTCTACGCCACGGGAGTGGTGCTGGCGATTAGTGGTTATGTTCGATCGCGGATTATCGAGCGCAGTGCCCGATGAGCGGGATGATCGAGCGCAGTCACGATCCCGCAATCGCTGCCCAGAGTTCCTCGACGTCGCGCCATTCGGTGCGGATGTTCCCGATCGCCACGCGAATGGCGAACCTGCCGCCCAGCGCGGTGTGCGATACGAAGAACGCGCCCGAATCGTTGATCCGTTTCATCAGCTCTCTGGTGGCCTCGTCCCCCTGGCGCAACCGGAAACACACGAGGCCCATATTCACCGGCGCCACCAGCTCGAATCGCGCATCGCCCGAAATCCGCTCGCCCAACCATGCCGCCATCTTCATGCTCTTCCGCAGTACGGCGACCAGGCCCTCCCGGCCAAAGTATCGCAGCACGAACCAGAGTTTCAACGCGCGGAACCGGCGCCCCAGCGCCAGCCCGTAATCCATGTAATCGACCGCCCCATGCACGTCCGTTTTCAGGTACTCGGCCTCCAGCGCAAAGGCGGCCCGCACCATCTCGGGGGCCCGCGTGTAGAACAGGCTGCAATCGAGCGGAACCATCATGACCTTGTGTGGATTGACGACGAACGAGTCGGCCCGCTCCACTCCGTTCAGGAAGTGACGGCATTCCGGGAGCACGCCAAACGTCCCTCCATAAGCGCCATCCACGTGCAGCCAGATGCCATTCTCGCGGCAGATTTCCGCGATCTCTGCTACCGGATCGATCGCCGTGCTCGACGTCGTGCCGACCGTTGCCGCCGCGAAAAACGGTTTCAAACCGTTCGACAAGTCCAGCCGGATTGTCTCGGCCAGCGCATCGGCTCGCATACCGAATCGTGTGTCGACCCCGATGTGACGAATGTTGGACCGCCCGACTCCCGCCGCAATCGCGGCCTTCTCCACCGACGAGTGAGTATGCTCCGACACGTAGGCGACCAAGCGGCGCGATGGCCCCTGGGCACGGCTTTCCGGCTCGGCCCGCTGGCGCGCCGCCACCACCGCTTGTAGCACCGCGTTCGATGCCGAATCGACGATCATACCGAACCATTCGGGCGGCAGCCCCAGCCAGTCCAGTATCCATGCCACGGTCGTCTGTTCCAGTTCCGTCGCCGCCGGACAGCTCTTCCATAGCATTGCGTTCGCATCGAGCGCCGCCGTGAGCAGTTCGCCGAGGATGCCGGGAGCGGAGGACGAAATCGAAAAGTAGGCGAAAAAGCGCGGATGATTCCAATGCGTCACCATGGGCATGACAAGTTGGTCGAAGTCGCGCAGGATCTGCTCCATCGGCTCTCGCTCGACCGGCGCCGTCGCCGGCAACCGGTGGCGCAAGTCTCCCGGTCGGCCGCTGGCCAGCACGGGGTACTTTCGCGGATCGTCGAGATAGGCCGCGATCCAGTCGATGAGCGTCTTCCCGTGCCGGCGAAACTCTTCGGCCGACATGTCGGCGTTGGCGGCGGATGCAATCGTGTGATCGGTCATGCATACGAATCTAACGGAGCTTGCCTGACAGGGGATTGCTTTTTGCGCCGTTCATACGCAATATCGTGGCAGCTTATGCCGTCAATAAGTTACTTGTAGGTGATATATTGCTTACATGGAACTTGATGAGACAGATGGCCGCATTCTCGATGCCCTGCAGCGCGATGGCCGCATCTCTAATCAGGACCTGGCGGACCGTGTCGGACTCTCGCCCTCTCCCTGCCTGCGCCGGACCAGGCTTCTCGAAACGGGCGGCGTGGTGCGGAAGTACGTCGCCCTGCTCGATCCAGCGGCCGTGGGGCGGGGCTTGCAAGCCATCGTGCAGGTCCGCCTCGATCATCAGACCAGCGCATCCGTCGCTCGCTTCGAGAAGGAGATTCTGAGATTCCCGCAGGTTCTCGAGTGCGATCTGATTGCCGGCGATTGGGACTACGCGCTCCGTGTCGCCGTTCGCGATCTCGCGGAGTTCCGCGAGTTCTGCGTCCACTCGCTCGCCAAGATCGCCGGCGTGGCCAACGTCAAATCCAGCATCAGCATGAAGCAGGTGAAGTATTCGACCGCGCTGCCACTGAACGGATAGCGCCTCGGGCAAAATCGAGGAGTCGCGCGGCACTGACGGCGTTGCGGGGACGAGGCGATTCCGCCAGTTGCGCCCTGCCCTATCGTGTTGGAGACATATGCCGCCCTGGCGGTAGCGGAGGCTCGGCGGGCAGCACGAATGCCGGGCCTTCCCAGCGTTGCTTGCCGTCACAACTCCTGACCACGAAGCGGAAGGTGCCGGGGCCCACATAGCTATTGAGATTGCACGCCTCGTTACACTGGCCACTACACGACATACCGTTCCAAGGGACCAAGGTGAGAACCGCGCCCGCCCGCAGATCCGTGCAGGCCTCCTCCGGGCGGGATCTGTCGCACGTTTCCACCATGTCGAGCATGTTTCCCATAACCTGCCAAGCATTATCGAGCCGACGTTCCACCGCGACCGAGCTTCGAAGTCTCCGGGCCGCCCCGCGGTTCTCCACTGCCAATTCTCCCGGTCTTCCTAGGTTCTTTACCACGATGGTCCGCGGCGCGGCGTCAGCCGGCGGCTGGCGTTGTTGCGCCACAGGGTGGCCGCCGCAGGACAACAATAGCGCTGTCACGCATGCCTCTGCCGCTCTCACGGCGTCACCTCCTCACGTCCGGCCTGTGGTCCCGGTCCCTGTAGGCGTGCCTGCCTGGGCTATGTTGCGTGTAGAGGCTGCTCGCCGCTGCGCCATCGATCGCGTTGCAGCTTCGCGCCTGAAATGCGGTAAGCGCGCCGATAATGCGGGCGTCAGGCGGCGGTCGGTTCGTAACTCTACTTCTCGCTCCGCCGATCCCCTGAGCGTTATCGACTATCCTCCAACCTCCTCCCGCGAGAGGGTATCGGTTTGGAGTGAACTTGTTTTGCCATCTGAGGTTCCAGTAGAAACTGGCTAGGTGGTGAAAGGAGCCCGCTACGTCGCGTACTGTGAGGACCGTCCAAAACCCGAGCTCGATCTGGACCTCGTCCAGGTAGTTCTTGATGCCGGTCAGTTCGTTGGTCTGCTCCGTCTTGTAGGTGTGTCGCGGTGCGTCTCTGTGTATAACCTGGACGCTGAGCGGGAAGCTCCCGTTGGTCGGTAGGATCTTATGGCCTTGGGGATCCACGGCCCCGGTATAGGTGAATCGGTCGTGAGGGTTGTTGTCCCACGTGTCGAGGCACTGTCGTTGGGGCCTGGCCGGCGGCCTTGCTCGCTGCAGGAGCAGGCTCCCGTCGTTCTTGTTTTGGCCCCTGTACATCGCCTAGCTTGTCTCGACGACTTGGACTTGTGCNNGCCTGTCTCCGGCATCGCCTTTAAACATGACCTCCCCGTACGCCTCGGTCCCTCCACTTGTGAAAACCGCCCAGGTCTCCGTCGTTCCCTGTGGTTGGTATATGAATCCGGGGACGGGTTGTTGAACTCTGACGCCGGTGATCCTGTGTCGTTCGATACTGATAGGCACGCGCCGGCGGCCCTCCAAACGGATTCTAACCGATTCAGATCCGATTATGCAATTAGAAAACCGGGTGACAGAAAAGCCTGACACAGGGATCTCGCCGGCTAGGCTCCGTTCCGCGCGCCACGGCCCGCGCCGCGCCACCGACAGGCTCCCGGCATGATTATCCTCGCGCTATTTTCCTGCTGGTCGTCGTCGGGTTCCAGATACAGGTGGACGTAATAGCTCGCCAGACCGCACGCCACCAGCAGCAACAGCAGGATGCC
>PMKM01000054.1 GCA_003157745.1 Bryobacterales bacterium
CATCCGGACGATCTACACGTGGCGTCAGCCGTATGATGCGGTCGTCTCCTGTCTTCAGATTTTCGGGCACTCCGTAGATCACTGGATTCAAGAGCTGCGGAGTTCGCTTCGTATCTGGTCGTTTCACCAGGCAAACGGCAACGCCTGTGTTGTGTCCTATGAATCGATCATGACGCGCCCGCGGGCGGAGATCGCCAGAGTAGCGGCTTACCTGGACCTGACGATTCCGGCCGGAGATCTCGACCTGGTTGCGGAGGAGGTGTCGTTCGAACACGTCAGGGAACTCGGCCGGCAGGTCGATCAACTGGATGGTTCCCGCCTGATTCGGAAGGACGGTCTGGTCTATGATCAACGCACTCAGCTTCACGCGAACCACATCCGAAATGGTGCCATGGGATTTGGGACGAGGATTCTGAGCGAAGCGGATCTGTCGGCACCTCACCGTGCTGGTAGAGCACAGCTTGCGTGGAATCCTCAAAAATAGTGTTGGTTCTGGGATATCCGGCGCGGAACTTCTTGTCGATCTCTGTGTCGAGGTCGTCGTCGCTGTCTTTCGCCTCCCAGTACCCAAAGGGCACGCGAAGTGTATAGAGAAGCGCACCGTCCACGTAGCGGCGCTCTTTGGTCTTCGTTTCGATCTTGTACTCCGCGACGAAGTCCAAATCCTGCGACCGTCCCCACGCTTTCAAGAGGTCCTTGAAAGCCTCACGGACTACGGATTCCCGGTTTGTGCCGGCGACCCGTTTCAGCGCCGCGAGGTCATTGTAGTAGTGCTGTATCAGGAGTTGGCTCAATGTGCTATCCCTTGTCGCTTTGCGGAGATGACGAATAGTATCAAATTATCCCATTGCCGGTGGGAAGATGGGGATCCCCCGGCCCCGAGGCGCGTCTTCAAGCGAGCGCGATGCGGCAGACGCCATAGACGGCGAAGGCGGCGATGCCGAACGTCCACAGGCGCGGGCGCCATGGGGCGCGCCAAAAGAGCGAGAAGAGCAAGACGAAGCCGAGCGGAGTAAGGGCGTTCCAATGGATGGCCTGGCTCCAGTGGCCCTTGGCGAACGCGCAGAGGCCGCGCGTCAGCCCGCACAGCGGACACGGCCAGCCCGTTAGCCAATAGAAAGGGCAGGCGCGAAACGCGGGGTGGGCCGCGGGCGAGGCCCACCAGAGCAGAGCAAAGAGAACGCCCGCGCCCGCCAGGCGCAAGGCGAGCCGGCTAGACCGCGTCGATGGAGTGAGGGTCAAAGCCGACAATCTCCTGATACGCCACCGTGATCGCCGCAATGGTCAACGGGAACGTCACCAGCAATCCGAAGAAGCAGCACAGGAAGCCGAGCACGTTCACCAGGGCCGCCAGGATCAGGAACACGGTGAAGCCGAAATAGTCCTGCTTCACGATGTCGTGACTGGCCTGCATGGCCGGCCAGAAATCCATCCGCTTATCGACGATGAACAGGTAGGTGAACTTGAGCGCGGCGGCCACCACCAGGCCGGGGATGATGCAGAAGACCGTCCCTATCATGGTGAACACGCTGATCAGCAACATCGCCACCAGGGTTGGGATGAAGAAGTTGAAGCCCTTGAAGAGATCCGCGAAGTCGGCTCGGCGGCCGGTCATCTTCTTAATGGTGTAGATGTGGAAGCCGGCGATCAGCGCGCCTTGAATGAACGGCACGCCGCTCAGCAGGAAGAAAACCAGCGTGGCCAGGACGTAAGCGCCCATGTCCGCCTTCACCAGAGCCCAACCGGCTCCGATCCACCGGGTGGCGTGCGCCTGCACGCCCGTGGGCGGCGTCCACACCGGTGGCGGCGCACCGGCGGCGGCTATGGGCGCCCCCGTGAAGGAATGCCCGCAATTGGAACAGAACTGCTGGTCGGGACTACTCTGGGTACCGCATTGATCGCAGAACATGAATTCACTCCGTTCTCAAAGGATACACGATCGGGATCAAGCGGCGATGACGGGGTGGGAAACGTCGCCGGCCGCGCTCGAGATCCGCCTATTCCCGCTGCCGCCTTTGGTGCGTCGAGGGGATTTTCATGTCCTCGCGGTATTTGGCGACGGTGCGGCGGGTGACGTCGATGCCTTCGGCTTGCAGCATGGCGGTGATCTGCTCGTCGGTGAGGGGCTTCGCGCGATCCTCGGCCTCGATCATCTTCTTGACCTTGCGCTTCAGCAGCAATAGCGGCGTGCCGCTGCCGCTCGGGCCCTGCACGGCCTCCGAGAAGAAGTAGCGCAGTTCGAACACGCCCTGCGGCGTGTGGACGTATTTGCTCGCGACGGCGCGGCTGACGGTGGACGGGTGCACGCCGACTTCCTCGGCCACGTCCTTGATCATCATCGGCTTCAGCGAATCCAGGCCGTGGGCGAGGAATTCGGTCTGGCGGCGCACGATGGCCTGGCAGACCTTGAGGATGGTCTGCTTGCGCTGCTCGATGTTCTTCATCAACTGAATGGCGGAGGTGTAGCGCTCGCGTACGTAATCGCGCACTTCCTTGGTGGCGCCCTGGTCGCGATCGAGCATGCGGCGGTACTGCGCGTTGAGGCGAAGCTGCGGCACGTCCTCGTCGTTCATCTGGATGATGTAATCGTCGCCATCCTTGATGAACGTGACGTCCGGCTCGACCACGCGGGCGCCGGCTCCGGAATAGCGCAGGCCGGGCCGCGGATTCAGGTGGCGGATGCGGTAGACGGCGGTCTCGATGTGCTCGGGGGGGCGGCCCATCACGCGCGCCATTTCCTTGAACTGGCGGGTTTCGAGCAGACGCATGTGGTCGGAAACGATCTGCCAGGCGACGCCGCCGGTGCCGTTGATGCTGGCGATCTGGAGCAGCAGGCACTCGCGCAAATCGCGCGCGCCGACGCCGGCCGGATCGAGCGACTGGACGGCGGCCAGGGCCGCTTCCACGTTCTCGGCCTGGTGGTCGCCGAGCGGCGCGATTTCCTCGATCGACGCCAGCAGATAGCCGTCTTCATCGAGGTTGCCGATGATGGCTTCGGCCGCGTCGCGCACCGCGTCCGGCAACACGACCACAGCCAACTGCGAGCGCAGATGGTCGCCCAGAGTGACCGGCGCGGAGAGGAACGTTTCGAACGACGGCTTTTCGACCGATTCGGCGGCGGGGCTCTTGTAGCCGGGGTCCAGGTACTCGTCGAAGAAGCTGCCAAAATCGATTTCGTCGAACGGATCGGCCGCGGCCGGCTCGGTCGGCGGATCGCCGGCGGTGACGGCTTCGATCTCGGTGGCCGTCACGGCGGAGGCTTCCTCCGGGTCCGGGAACAGGTTGCCGTTGATGGCGACATTGGCCTGTTCGCCGTCGACGTTCGAAGTCTGATTGCCGGGCGTAGCTTCGAGAATCTGCCGGTCGGCGGGGTCGCTGGTCGCCTCGGCTTCAAGCAGCGGCAACAACTCCTCGGGGGTGATCTCCTCGCCGGCC
The DNA here is from genome assembly GCA_003157745.1 of Bryobacterales bacterium. Lineage (GTDB taxonomy): Bacteria > Acidobacteriota > Terriglobia > Bryobacterales > Bryobacteraceae > Bog-375. The sequence goes on from PMKM01000054.1 coordinate 3,436, forward strand.
TCTTCAGTGGCCTCTTCGAGGACCGGATTCTTGACGATCTCCTGAGTGATCATCTCCTTCAACTCCAGCCGGTTGAGCTGAAGGACGGTGACCATCTGGACGAGGCCCGGCGTGAGGATCTGTTTCTGCGAAACCTTCAATTGCAGCCGTGGTGACAGGAAGCTCATCCGCTATCCATGATATCACCTGAACAATGCCGGACCGCGCGGGGATTTGCCGTAGACCCGGCCAAGCCCCGCGCGCACCCTTCCCCTACTTCACGGCGATGACGAGGTGGTAGAGCGACTGGCTGGTGCCGCTGGGGACGCCGTCGTACTGAATGCCGATGGGGGTTTGCAGGCCGGGCGCAACACCCATCGGGATCCGCACGTTGATCTGCCAGAGGCCGGCGTACCCCGGCGCCAGGCCGGAATAGAGGACCCACTGGCCGTCGGTCGGATCGCCGGCGAGCAGTTTCATATCGTCGACGAAATCGGTCCCGATGGCCACCCGCGGCGTTTGCGGCGTGGTCGCGAGCGGCGAAACGCCGGCGGCGGCGCCATCGGCCGGCGCATTGTTCAACGCTCCCTGGCCGGTGCAGAAGATCTGGATAACGCTGCCGCGCACGGCGGGATTGGTGGTGCTGTTGACCGAGTTGTCCTGGTTGAGCACGGCCGCCTGATAGAAGCCGCCGGTGGCGAGACATCCGCCCGCGGCGCCGCAGAAGATGGCCGGCGAAACCTGCGCCAAGGGCACCGAGCCGGCGCCCAGAACCTGGCCGGTCGAAAGCTGCACGACTTGGATATCGGCCGTACCGGTGACCGGAGCGCCAATGGGCACGACGAAGTTGATCTGCCCCGGCCCCACATAGTACAGGGGCGCGGGGGCGCCATTGAACAGCACCTGCTCATCGGCCAGCGTGGTCGGCATGGGAAACGCGGAGAGCGGCACGCCGCCGGTGGGCATCGAAGGCGTGCTGAACTGGGTCAATGAGGCGACTGCGTACAGGCTGGCGACCACGCCCGGCGCCAGCGGCTGGCCTGCCCAGGAAGCCTGGGCATTCTCGCCGCCGAGACCCTGATAGTAGACCGCAACGCGGTTGTAGGCGTCGGCCACGAACAGGTCGCCATACTGGTCCTGCAGCAATGCCAGCGCCACGCCGCCGACATTGACGTAGCCGGTCGAGGCGGGATTCAGTTGCAGCGTGTCGTACTTCGGATAACGGGTGGCGGAGGGGTAACCGCTGGTGACGCTCGAGACCCAGATCTCGCCAGTGGCCGGGTTGACGAAAATGGCCTGCGGGCTGCTCAGGTTGGGCAAACTGAGGATGGCGTTGGCGCCGGTGGCGGTGGTGAGAGGATTGTGCGGATCGGCGAAAATCTGCACCCGGTTATTGCCGGTATCGGCGACGTAGACCTGGCCGTTGGCATCGGCGGCGATGTGATGCGGCGAACTGAGGTTGCTGATGCCCGTGCCGGAAGCGACGGTGACGAAATCCGGCTGGCCGTAGACTTTGGTGGCGGCTTTGCCGTTGTCCGTGCCGGCGAGGAAGGTGGTTTGGCCGCTGTCATACGGAATATAGAGTACGCGATTATCGGTAATATCGGAGACCAGCAGCCCGTTGGTGCCGGTGAAAGCGAGGCCGAAAGGCGCGGCCATGGTGCTGGCGCTGGGATCGGTGATGGGAGCGCCGTTCGGGTTGCTCTGGCCCAGAACCAGGTCGGCGGTCTCGAGTACCTTGGTCGTCGGCCAGTTGGCAAACGGCGCCGGGAAGCGCACCACGCGGCCGTTATAAGTGTCGGCCACATAGAGGTTGCCGCTCGAATCGGCGAGCAGGTCGTTGGGGTGGCAGAGGCTGGAAGCGGTGGCCTGGGTCGAATCGCCGGTGGGGTAGTTGCAGAGGGCGGTGTTGAAATCCGGTTGGCCGATGACGATATCGGCGTGCTGGCCCTTGGGAATTCCGGTGGCGGCCAGCTTGCGCGCATCGTAGAAGCCGAGCACGCGGTGATTGAGCGGATCGGCTACGTACAGATGGGGCACCGAGCCGGAGGAATCGAGGGTGATTCCGGCGCTGGCGGTCTGCCCGTCATAGAACTGGAATTCGCGGCCCTCGATGAGGTTGGGCGAATTCATGCTCATGGTGTCCTGCCCCAGCACCCGCGTCGCGTTGCCAAACGGTACCGCGCCGCTCTGGCCCGGCATCGCCAGCACGCGGTTGTTCCCGCTGTCCACCACCAGGAGTTCGCCCGTCGAAGGCAGCAGGGCGGCCACGCTCGGGGCCCAGAGCACGCTCGAACTGGCCGGCGGAGTGATCACGGTGGGCGTGGTGTTGCCGTTGGCGCCGAATTTCTGGAACGATCCGTTCTGGCCGATCACGCCAGTCGCCTGCGGGGAGAACGACGTGCTCGCACTGGGCCAGGAGGCATAGGGCGGAAACACCAGAATGCGGTTGAGGCTGGTATCGACGACGCCCACACTGCTGTCGGCGAGGAAGAAGACGCCGCTCGGATTGACGAACCTGGTCGCATCGATAAGCGCCGTTTGCTGAGCCGTGGTTAGGGTCGAGATCTGCGACGATTCGACCACGCCCATGATGCGCGCCGCGGCCTGGTCGCTGCTGAAGGGGGCGGTGAAAACCAGCACGCGGCTGAGACCGGACGGAGAGCTGGCGTCGGCGTCGGAAACGTACAGGTTGCCGGCCGCGTCGAAAGCCAACCGGGAAGGCACCGCGAACTGGTTGGCGACGAACTGGCTATTGGTGTTGCCGGCGTTCAGGGCGGTCTGCACGCTGACAAAATCCAGTTGTCCCAACTCGACGGCGGCCGTGGGCAGCACGGTCGCACTGGAGATGTCGGAAGCCTTGAACTCGAGTACGCGGCGGTTGCCGGGATCGGTCACCCACATGTCTCCCGAGCTATCGAAGGCAACCGCGGCCTCGAACACGTTCGAGCTGCCGGAGGCAAAATAAAATCCCTGCGCGGTGGGCGCTCCGCTGCTGCCGTTCGGATAGTTGGCGGTGTTCGATTTGAGCGATGGCTGGCCGACGTACAGGTCCGGCGTCGGGTAGGAGCCGGTTTGGGCGAATTGCGTGAAGGGCGCCCGGTAGCGCAGGACCCGGTTGTTGCCGCTGTCGACGACGTACAGGTCGCCCTTATAAACCGCCAGGCCGGTGGGAAACGCGAGGCCGGTGGTAAACGTGGTGCTGGGGCCGGCCGGCGTGGTCGTATATTGGTCCGGCTGTCCGATCACCAGATCGGCCGTCTGCCCGTTGCTGAAGCCGGTCGCGTTCTTCCAGGCCAGGACGCGGTTATTCAGCGTGTCCGCCACGTAGACCATGGGCGGCGTGGTGGACGTGTCGAGGGCGATGCCCGTGGGGTTCCACAGCTCGCGCCCCTCCACCAGGTTGGGGTGCGACGTCTTGGCGACCAGCACCGGCTGGCCGATTTGACGCGACGGGCTGCTATTGAGCGTGACCGACGCGGATCGCGCGTCGGGCGCCACGGCGGACAACAGTAACGCGACAGAAAAAACGAGGCAGCAGTTTTTCATTGATTTTCCCCGGCAGGCGCGGACACGGAAATGCGCTCCATAAGAGGATACCAAACTAACCGGTGGGGTTGAACGCACGTACGTACTGGACTCCGGGTAACGCTCCTCCCATCGCCCGGCGGGGCGCCGGCCTGCCACCGGCCGCGCTAGATTGAAGTAACCATGTCGCGCATGATCGAGGAGATACGTGAGCAGCCCGTGGCGCTGGCCCGGACCTTGCAGGCGGGCGTCGCCCGGGCGCGGAAGTTCCAGCGTCTGGTCGAAAAAAAGCGCCCGCGGCTGGTGGTGCTGGTGGCGCGCGGGACTTCCGACAACGCCGCGCTGTTCGGCCGCTACCTGCTCGAGATTGCGACCGGGATTCCGGTTTCGCTCGCGGCGCCCTCGATCGCCACCCTCTACCGGGCGAAGGTGGATTACCGCGACGCGCTGGTGGTGGCCCTATCGCAATCGGGCGAATCCACCGATACGAATAGAGTGCTCGAATGGGCGCGGGCGCGCGGAGCGCTCACGCTCGGCATCACCAACGAACGCGCGAGCACGCTGGCCGGTTTGGCCGAGCACGTCTGGCTGGTGCGCGCCGGCAAGGAAAGGAGTGTGGCCGCAACCAAGACTTACACCGGGCAAATGCTGCTGCTGTACCTGCTGGCCCACGCGCTGGGCGGGCGCATCCGCCTGCCGGAATTGGAGCGTCTGCCGGCGCTGGTTGCGGACGCGCTCGGTCTCGAAGAGGAGATGGCCGAACTGGCGCCGCGCTACCGGTTCATGAATCGCGCGGTGGTGGTGGGGCGCGGGTTGAACTATGCGAACGCGTTCGAATTCGCGCTCAAGTTGATGGAGACCTGCTACGTCGTGGCGGAGCGCTTTTCCACGGCCGATCTCCTGCATGGGCCGATCGCGCTGGCCGAGCCCGGTCTGCCCGTATTCGCCTTCGCCCCGTCCGGCGTGACCTGGGAGTCGATGGGCCAGACCATGGACAAGCTGCGCGCGATGCATGCCGAGGTTCTTGCCATCTCCGATCCCGCCAACCGCGAGGTCGAAACGCGAGCCAGCCGCGTGATCCGCCTCCCACGCCAGATTCCGGAGCTGCTCACGCCCATCCCCTACATCGTCCCCGCCCAGCTCTTCGCCGCCTACCTGGCCCTCGAGAAAGGCCTGGACCCCGACCGCCCGCGCACCCTGAGCAAGGTGACGCTGACACTGTAGCGCGTTGCGCCGTGATCCGTCCCGGAATACTCATGCCAGCGTCAACATTCATGATCGCCGGTGACTGCCGAGTTTTTGGGCGAACTCCGCACCGCAGAGTCAGAATTGATCCGGGTTGGCGGGTGGCGGATGCGAGCGGACTCGGAGGGGATAATCAGTCGGTGAAGGGCTGCACCGGGCGATCCTGCTTCAGTAATGGTATCGAGCCTGGAGGAAGTCGATGGCCTCATCCGTGACACGGTACACCAACCGGTGTTCCTGGCTGACACGACGCGACCAGCAGCCTGCCAGCACATATCTGAGAGGCTCGGGCTTCCCCAGCCCTTGGAAGGGGTCTCGCATCGTTGCCTCGACCAGATCCAGCACTCTGATTCCGTTGCTGCGTTCGGTCTTGACCCAAAAACGGAGATCCTCCAGGAACTCGGGCTGAAAGACCGCGACCCGCTTAGGATCTCGCTTCACCCCAAAATCTCTCGGCGCAGTCCCGCTGCCGTTCCAGGCTTGGTCCGCCCTTGCTCCGCTCGTCGCAACGCCGATTGGAGACGCCGTGCGTTGCGTGGCGACCGTAACAGATGCGCGGTTTCGATGAGACCGGCGAGTTCCGTGGCCGGAAGAAGTGCGACGTCGCGCGCGCCGCGCCGCCGAACGATCACGGTTTCCTGCTGGTCCACTACCTGATCGAGAACGCTGGCCAGGTTCGCACGGAGACTGGTGTACGTCGTTTCACTCGGCATGAGGCACCCAATCGATATTGTACAGCATTCCTGTACGGAAGCGAAGCTCCGGCATTCGTTCAGAAATCGCGTTTACGCGAGGCGCCCGAATCTGCTCACGCCCATTCCCTACATCGTCCCCGCCCGGATCTTCGCCGCCATCGAGAAAAGTCTGGATCCCGACCGCCCACGCACCCTGAGCAAGGTGACGCTGACACTGTCGCGCGCGCCGCCCGAGTGCCCCGTCTCCCCCCCGCCGTGGTCCGTCCCGGAATACGCATCCCAGCGTCAATAAATGATCGCCGACAATTACCGGGCAATGTCGTGAACGCCGTGCCATAGGATCAGAGCTGATTTGGGTTGCCGGATGGCGGATGCAAGCCGACTTAAGGGGATTGACCGGGAGCATCGAGAACGGATTCCGGGTTGAGGTCTATGGCATCCCCGGTGCCCAAAAGCGAGCGACCAGAGGCACCCTCATTTGTGTCTTGGAGAAATCCCGGGATCGGGGCCTTGCCAATCAGTCGTAATCGTGAGGACCATTCAAAGAGAGACACAGATCCAAAGCGGGAATGAGCGAAGTCTCTCGTTCATGACCCAACCTCTGACTTGAACACATTTGAGCCCCAGGCGTGAATCGAGGGCCAGTTGCGCAGGTCCTCCGACTTAGATCCCAAGGCCTTGCAAAGCAACCGGTCTCCGAAGGAGAGCCGGTTCAAATCCATTCGACCCGCAAAGAAGGCTTCAGTATCCGGCTGCGCCAGTTTTCGTATCGGCCCCAGATAAGAGAGCCTACCTTTGCGGCTCTTCTCATCGTCGCCAACGTTCATCATATGCACCGTAAAAAATGCGCTGGGCAAGTCTTGAATTTCGCGCTGATGGTGGCGTACGAAGTCTTTCGCTTCTGGCAACCAGCCTCCCTCTCGCACCGCGCTGCCCAGCACTACGGCCTGATACACCGTGACATCGGAGACTTTGCGAACCGGCGCGACTTCGGGGCTGTAGCCGCGCGATTGAAGATCCCGGCCCAGAGCCTCGGCTATCTCGGCGGTGGATCCGCAACGCGTGGCGTAGGCCACGAGTATCTTGCCGCCGGCAGGAACGCTCGCCTTGCGTCGCGGGACGGAATTCGTTTGCTGGGCAGCACTAACATCCAAGAGATTAGCTCGGCCGCATCTTAGCGCCAGGACCCCGAAACTTGCGGCGGCGACCTCCACAAACTCACGGCGCCTGATTTGGTTGTGCATGGGGGATTTCCTTTCTGACCTCAAAAACAACACCATTTTATACCCGGCTCGCTCGTTCGCGACACCGCACAACGACTTTCGGGAACACTCCCGACGGTCGCTATCGCACAGCTAAACCGCTACGGATGAAAACCGGCAGCGAACAGTTCACGCTACCGGGCCCGATTTATTGCCGTTGGCGCGGCTCTCCGAGGAATGGCACGCTATTGATCGGCACGGAATTGCTGCCTTTGATGGGGCCAGACTGTGTTGCTCCACTGCAGTGGCCGGTTTTGATCGAGTTTCGTATTAACTCGGGTGAAACCACGTGTCACGAGCGAGATTCTGGTGGATTTCCCCTGCCGCCTGATCACTTTGCCTCCCATGTAGGGTACGGAACATCCATGCTGGTTGACGTCGGGGACCCAACCCCTGTGCGCCGGGTCAGCATTGAGATGGGAGAGTGATTGCCACCAATTCCAACCGTCTCTGATTTTAGGGTGAACCGGCGACCACATACTTTGCAGAGGTACGCCGCTCACCGTTCGTACAGTTACCCTCAAGCAGGAAACGAGGCGACCTATGATCTTGGCAGCATTGGGACCGAACAGCGCTAAGGCGATTAACCGATCCGCATCCGGATTCTAGCCAGAAGCAACGAGAGTTCAAATAGGATTCTTCTTGCTTCTGGAGTGGCGCCTGCGTCGACCCTTTCCCAATGCGGGATGTCAACAGCCGCACTGGGGCGAATCACTCATCCAGATCAGCTTCCAAGCCGAAAAGCTGATCAATACCAAGAAACGGGCTAGGCTGAAGTGGCGGCGCTTCGGTGTCCCCGCGCCCAACTCCCGGCCCGTCTGCGCATCTCTGGCAGCCGCGTTCACCAGCCTTCCCGAAAGTTCTTGGCCAGCACTGTCACTGAGTTGCATCGAATCTCGCCGCAGCCACGGGCGTTTTCGTTGCGCCATGCGCCATGCTGATAGTGGGATCTTCACGCGTGGACTTCGGACCGCCTCCGAATTCCTCGGTGACGGGAAATCGCATAACGGGGCAGATTTGCCCCGTTATGCACTGGGCCGATTCTTTAGTATCAGTAACTTGGCTCAAGAATCCGGGGCGAATTTGCCCCGTTTGCGCCCCCTCGGGCGGCTGCAACCCTCAGCGGCCAAGGCCCGGTTTCAGGCCATGCTCCTCGCCACAGTGCAAGCGGTGCCACGGTCGTTTCTCCGCGCGACCGCGGAAACCGAAGAGCGAGGCGGTCCAACTCAAGCCCGCCACCCCATGCACCGCACCCGAGTCCTGAATGTTCTACAGTGGGTTATTGTGACCGCTGGCGCATCGGCGCCATTTCGAGGGAATCATGGCAGACGAAAAGAAGCCCAAAGAGCGCAAGAAGAAGATCGAACCGGAAGCCGAAGGCAGCGCTCCCGCCGCAAAGAAAACCAAAGACACCACTGCAAGCAAGAAGGCTCCGGTGGAGGCAGTTGTCGAACCTGCTCCAGCAAAACCACAGACCAAGTCGACGAAAGTACCGAAGCTCGAGAAGAAGAACAAGTCCCGCTTGCCGCGCCGGCAGAAGAAAGCTCTGCAAAAGGCCGCAAATCGTCAAGGCAAGGCCTGAGGAACCAGGCAGCCGCGAACAAAGCACTGCAGACAGATGGCGGCGGCCACGGCGCCACCATCTGCTGCCAGGGCATGTCGGCGTCAGGTGCGCACATCAAAGCGCACCGGCCAACGTCTACATGGGCGGCTTGGACAATCCGGCGCCGTCGCGTTTGCGGGCGAGCGTCTGATATCCCGCAAGACCCGCCAGGAGAGCGATTGCCGCCAGCGAGCCCGTAGAAGGTGCCGGAACCGGAGACACACTTTGGAAAGCGGCCGCGACGTCGACCGACGTATCGGGTGAAACCGTGACCTCCAGATTGTGCGCATTGAATGTCAGGTCCACTTCCCAGGTGCTCAGTGTCGTGGCGCCGAGAGGAAAGGCCAAGCTGGAAATAAACGTGGTCGCGCCCCCTGCCGTCTCGTCCGGCCACCGCACACAGCCGCCCCCCGTAATAGTATTGCCGTTGCCCTGGGCTTCCGCGCAAGTCACCGTGTTCGTGTACTGCTGAGAGCCGTTGATGTATACCGTTAGGGTGTATGAATTCAAGGGCTCCTCGTCACCAAAGTTCACGCCCGTGTTGAACTGTGCCGCCACGGTGCCGGTCGAGCCGTTAAAGGTGCCTGAGCCGGTCCCTTTCCATTGCAGGACCAGGTTGCAGGAACCGGTCGCGTCGGACGAGCCGGTAAATGTGACGTTCGCCGCGGACAAAGTCACGCCCGTGCGGCCGCCGGTTACCGAACCTGCCAGCGTTCCGCCCGTGCTCGACGTCGTGCAGCCGCTTGTTGTAATGTTCGTCGTGTTTGGTGGGTTGAAACCCGGGCCGGCCGGTGCCGCGGTAAGCAACGCTACCGGGATGAGGAAAAGCGCCAGACGGCACGCCGTGAGAGCGAGGAATGAGCGGCTGAAAGAGAAATATACTGCTGCGGGATTCACGATGCGTTCTCCGATCATGGCCCGCTGCGACGGCGAAGCCAAAATGCGCCAGTACCTGGACGCACATTTGCAATGAAACGCACAATTGTAGCAGGGACGTTGCGGCCGCAACAACAATGAGAATTGTCCAATACAGAATGAG
>PMKM01000191.1 GCA_003157745.1 Bryobacterales bacterium
CGCGACGGGTGGCGCGGCAGCGGGCTTGAGGCCGGCTTTGGAAAGGATGGAATCCACGTAGTCGCGGGTCTCCTGAATGTCCGGGATGCCGCCGGAGTTGTCGACCGTACTGGGTCCGGAATTATAGGCGCCCAGGGCCTTGGGGAGGTCGCCTTTGTACTTCTCGATGAGTTGTTTGAGGTAACGTGCGCCGCCATCGACACTCTGCCTGGGATCGAACGGGTCGGCGACACCCAACTCGGCGGCGGTTTCCGGCATGAGTTGCATCAAGCCCTGCGCTCCTCTATAGGAGACGGCGCAAGGGCGGAAGGCGGACTCCCGGTCGATGACGGCGCGAATCAGTTTGGGCTCGAGGCTGTGTTGTTTGGCGGCGTCTTCAATCAGCGGAGCGATGAGCTTATCGTCGATCGGATCGCAATCGGGCGGTCCGGCGGCGGCGAGGCGCGGGTGCTCTTCGAGAGGCATCAGCCACAAGCCGAGGTTCTCGGCTTGCCTGCGGATGGAGGCGCGCTGCAGGACGATGGCGGCGTGCTGCAATTCGGCGGAAGTGGGCGGCCGTTTGGCGGCGGCATCGGAAGGCGGATTATTCGCGTTCGGCGGGTTCGTAGCGGCGGGCGGAACGGCTGGCGCCGCGGCGGGCACGGTTGACGCCGCAGGGGCGGGCGGAGCTGGCAGGGCGGGGTGAGTCTGCGCGAGCAGACAACTCGAGAGCGCGATCAAGAACATGAGGACGACGCGGACGATGCGGGCGGGAAACCAGGGAAAGACCGATAGCAGGCACTGGCGCATTCGTGCGAGCGGATGCGATAGCCAGCGGGCGTTGGGCGCGGCGCAGGCATCGGGTGTGGGTGCGGGGGCGCGACTGGGGGGGCGCGCGTAGACGAGGGCGTCTGCCCCACTTAGCTCGAGTGAGGCGTTAGGGGTCCGCGCGTAGACGAGGGCGGTTGCCCCACTGAGCTCGATTGAGGCATTGGGGGGGCGCGCGCAGACGAGGGCGGAGGGCCCGGTCGGACGGACTGTCGTGTTCGACGTAATGGCTGGAGACCAGCGCAGTATGAGACGTGGCATTCTGGACATTTATCGGCGGAAACGCGAGATCGCAACAGGTGTGCCACGCAAGGCCAGTTGTGGCCGGAAAGCCCACACGGAAGGCGCTGGCGGCGAGGGCGTAACCTGTTGAAGGCAAAAACCATTTACAATAGGAACTTATCTTGCCGAGGTCTTGTAAATGCGAATCCCAGCCGCTCTATGTCTAATGGTTTTGATGTGCTCCGCCGGAGCTTACGCGCAGCCCGTTGCCGGGTTCGGCGCGATCACGGGGAAGGTGCGCGATATATACGGAGATGGCATCCCCGACACGACGGTGACCGTCACGAATCGAGACTTGGGGCTGCGGCTGGTATTGACGACCACCGACGACGGGGTCTTCTACGCGCCGGCTCTGGCGCCGGCGGCCGGCTACGCGGTGAAGGTGACGCGCAAGGGGTTTGCCAGTTGGGACGCGACGGGGCTGAAGGTGCCGGTGGGAGAGACGGTGAACTTTCACATCGAGCTCAAACAGACGGGGCCTGGGATAAGCCCGCAGACGGGGCAGGCGCCCGGCGTGCAGGACACGAAGAATGGCGTCACGGACGTAATCACGCGCGACGAGATTCTGGATTTGCCGATGGCCGGGCGGCGCCTGGAATCGCTGGTGGCGCTATCGCCGCTGGCGACGCTGGGCGGCGGGCCGGACACGATCGGATTCCGCGGCACGCCATCGTCGGACCAGGCGACGGCGGACGGGTTGAACGCGAGCGGCGGGTACCGCCTGAACAGGGCGGACCCGCTGCGGGCGTTTCCGGCGGACGCGGTGGACAGCGTGCAGATCATCGCATCGACGGCGCCGATGGAATACAACCACACGGGCGGCATAGCCAACGCGGCGACGCGGACGGGCACGGAGAATTTCCACGCGGCGGCGTACGGGTTCTTCCGCAATAAGAGTTTCGCTTCGGCGGACCGGTACGATCCGAGCTTCAAGCCGGACGACCGGCAGGAGACGGAAGGCGCCAACGCGGGCGGGCAGGCGCTGAACCGGTTGTACGTGTTCGCGGACGCGGAAGCGTCGAGCGGCAGGTCGCAGGGGGTGAACCAGATTACCAACCCGTTGATCGCGGATGCCAATAGCGTGGCGGTGCTGGCGTCGCGATGCGGCGCGCCGGCGACGTCGGTGCAATGCACAGCGGCGGAGAAGTTCATCCAATCGCAGATGAACACGGTGGTGGCGCGGTCGCAGAACTTCCTGACGGGACTGTTGCGCGCCGATTTCCACTGGACGGACCGCAACAGCCTGAGCCTGGTGGCGGACGCGCAGCATTACCGGGCGCCGAACGGGGCCAATTCGCTGGCGGTTTCGGCCAACGGCGGGCTGCTGGGCGGGAACGGCAATGTGGGCGAGGAGACGCGTTTCGCCAACGCCGGCTGGACGTCGAACCTGGGATCGAACATAGTCAACCAACTGCGCGCGGGATGGTATGAGAACCGCATCTCGGTGCTGCCGGAACCGCAGCAGTATCCGTCGACGGGGAAGATCGGGCTGGTGGTGGCAGGGGTGAGCCTGGGCGCGAATCCGAATGCGCCGGGCGTGGTACCGAACGAGCGGCGGTATCAGATTGCGGAGAACTTCACGGTGGCGGCGGGCGCCAACGTGATGCGCGTCGGGGTGGACGCGGCGCGCTCGAAGGACCGGATCACACAGGTATACAACTCGGACGGCACCTACACGTACGCGTCGCTGACGGCGTTCGCGCAGGACTTCAGTGCAAACAAGACCAACGCCAGGGACTACACGCTGTACACGCAGGGGTTCGGCACGGCGGCGCGCAACCTGGCCACGACGACGATTGGCGTGTACGCGCAGGACGACTGGAAGGTATCGCGCAAACTGCAAGTGGAAGTGGGCCTGCGCTGGGACAAGATCAAACAGCAGCAGCCGGCGGATTACAGCACGACCTTTTACCAAACGGAAACGATCAGCGCGCCGGCGATGACGCTGCAGCCGCGCGTGGGACTTTCCTACATGCTGAACGACAAGACGGTGTTTCGCGCCGGCTTCGGATTGTTCTACGCGCCATTTCCGACCGAACTGATCGACGCGCTCTATCTGGGCAACGGCATTTACCAGACCAGCATCAGCACGAATGCGTATCAGAACGGGGCACCGGTATTTGAGAAGACGGTGGCGAGCGCGAGCACGATTCCGAACGGGACGAAAGACATCGCGTACGCCACGACGAAGTTTCGCAACGAGAAGCAGATGGTGGGAACGGCCGCACTCGAGCGCAGCCTGGGCAGAGGCACGACCCTCACCCTGAGCTATGTGAACGGACACGGGCGGCAGTTGTATACGGCGGTAGACGCGAATCTGAGCCCGTCGACTCTGAACAAGACCTATACGGTCGACAATGCCGCGGGCACCGCCGTCAATACGATGCTGCTGCCGATGACGACCGGCAAGAACAGCGTATTTTACGGCCAGGTGTACAACATCCTGAACAACGGAGCGTCGTGGTACCAGGCGGGAGTTGCACAAGTCCGCAAGCAGATGTGGCACGGGCTGAGCGTGGAGGGATCCTACACCTGGCAGCAATTGCTGGACACGGTGAGCGGGCCGCTGATCTTCAACACGGTGCCGCTGAGCAGCTACAACGGCGGGTATGGGGCGGACAAGGGAAAGTCGAACCTGGACCAGACCCAGCGCGGGGTGGTGAGACTGGTGTGGGCGCCGACGTTGACGAAGAGCGCGTCGGCGACGGCGCGATTCCTGATGAACGGGTGGAAGTTCTCGGCAATTGCGACGTTCGCGTCGGGGCTGCCCGAGACGGCGGTGGTGCAGGTGAACGGACAGCAGTTTAGCGGCATCACGATGGTGTATACGAATTCGCTGAGCGGGACGGGCGGATGGAACCGGATGCCGCTCGACCAGATCAACGCGCTATCGACGGGCAACATGCACCCGGTGAATGCGCGGCTGACGCGCAACCTGCCGTTCACGGAGAAGATCCACGGCGAGCTGATGTTCGAAGCGTACAACGCGTTCAACTCGCAATTCAATACGAGCGTGAACAACGTGGCGTACGTCGCGCAGTCGGGCGTGCTGAAGCCGGTGACGGGAGTGGGCGACGGCAACACGAGCTGGGGGCCGATGGACGGGACGAATGCGCGAAGGATGCAGGTGGGACTAAGGGTGGTGTTCTAGGAACAGTTGGCAGGCGAAAGCGCGCGCCCCGCTTCGCAGATCTTATCGAGCGGCGGGTTAGCGGGGCACGCCAAGGCGGTCGGCCTGCCACTTGGGTAGGTCCGCGCGGGGGTCCACGAGATCGATGCCCGAGGTTGGCCCGACTGGGGGATTCCGAAACATGTTCCTGAACTTCTCTCGGCCGCCGCTTTCCTTATCCAAGAACCTAAGATCGTCGATCAGCGCAATCCAGCGGTGCCTCTCAGGCCGATTCAGAATCCAATCGCGTTCAAAGCAATCGCACTCCACGAACACATTCCGAAGTGTGGGCTCGGGCAGACTGCGCAAGCGGTCGACAATCGCCCGGTCCTCGGCATCGGTTGAAAAGAAGTAGAAGGAATTGATCGCACCGCCGCAGATCGGTTGGGCGGTTTCCGCGCTCGAAACGTGGGGTTTCAGGGAGGCGCATTCCTTGCCCAGAACGTCCAGCACGCGGTTTAGTGCGACTTTGGGACCCTGGTCGAAAATGGTCAGCGCCGCCCGCCGCTCTCCCGCGACAGCGCGCAGACAGCCGCTGTCGTTGGACCGGAAGCAATTGTCAAGGTCATGTCGATTGGCTGGCTGATCGAGGGCGTAAAGGCCGAGGATCTCGAAAGCCCCTCGAACCGGATCGGCCGCGCGGCAATCGACATTGACGAGGGCCAATGCTGCAACGAATCCGGCTACCAAACGGAGAGATGGTTTGTCCATCAGAAACGTCATCGGGGCACGCCCAGGCGAGCGGCTTGCCACTTGGGGAGGTCCACGCGGGGGTCCACAAGATCGATGCCCGAGGTTAGCTTGCTAGGGGGACTGCGAAACACGTTCTTGAATCCGGCCCTGCCTTCTGGGGTCTTGTCCAGAATCTTCAGGTCGTCGATCAACGTAATCCAGCGGCGCTTGTCCGGGCGGTTCGCGATCCAGTCACCATCGAAACAATGCGCAAAAACATTCCACAACGTGGATTCGGGCAGGCCACGCAAATGGTCGACGATCTTCAGATCCTCGGCATCGCTCGAGAAGAAATAGAAGGAATTGATCGCCCCGGCACAGGTACGCCCTGCGGCATCCGCTTCGGAGGCGTGCGGGTTCAACGACGCGCATTCTCTACCAACAGCACCCAGCACGCGATCCATTGCGATCCTCGGCCCCTGGTCGAAAACGGTAAGCGCCGCGCGGCGCTGGTCGGCGAAGGCGCTCAGACATCCCTTGTCGTTGGACCGAAAGCAATCATCTAGGCCTTTTCGCGTCGCAGGATGATCAAGATACACAAAGCCGAGCCGCTCGAAAGCGTCTTGCACCGGATCGGCGGCATTGGTGTCGGCGATGAAGATGGTCAGCGCAGCAGTCAGTCCGGCTGCGCAGGCGAGGAAAGATGTGCGCATAGAGGTGTCCTCCGGATCTCCTACTGGGCGCCTGCCGGGAACGCGGTCCATCCAGTCGTGGGTTCGCTCTTCTCAAGACGTTCGATGATCTCGACCTTCGAGGGCCGGTTGGTGACGCTGAAATCGATCTTCGCCGTCGCGCCCTCGGCCGTCAGCTTAAAGACATTCCTCCACTGCTCCGCAAAGGCTCTGGTTGTACATCCCAGGAACTTCGATGGCTGTCCGTGTCTGTATAGCTTACGTCCGACCAGGGGTTCGTTCTTCCGGATTGCGTTCAGCGGGATCATGTCATGGTCCCTGTCGGCCCCCGGGCTGCACGCGCCAAAGTGAATCAGCTTGAGCATCAGACCATCCATGGATGCGTGGCCTATGTACCATACGCGGCTGACCGATCCGTCGGGAAGCTTGCCCAACTCCACCCAGAAGTCATTCGGCTTCTCCAAGGCTTTGAATGAGGCTCCCGCGCCTGACGCTGCTCGTTGGATGCGGTCCAGATAGTCGTTTGCGTGCAGCGCCCGTATGGCGGCGACCTCCTTGCGTTGGGTTTGCGTTGCCCTAGCCTTGGAGTCGTCATCCCATCGCTCTCGATAAGCAGGTGCGTACACCCACCAGTGTAGTCGCTCTCCCGGAGCGACGATTTTCTCTTTCCGCACCGCCACTTGAATCGGCGCGATGTAGTTCTTCCACGTCTGGTCGTGCGCCGGGTCGCACGATGCGATCTTTCCGGGGCCGCCGATTAGAATGATGAAGTTCAAGGAAGGCATGTGAGGGATCTCAGCACCAAAGTATACACTAACTTCAAGGTCTTGAATTCCCGGATACAGTGGAGGGTTTCTCTAAGGCCATTCTTGCGCGAACATCCCATCTCGAATTCTGCTGCCCCACCTGTGTGTGGTGTTAACCTGAATTGGAGGCCATTTTATGGTGGTTGGGGTTGCCAAAGAGATTAAAGATCACGAGACGCGGGTAGGGCTGGTGCCGAGCGGGGTGATCGCGCTGGTTGAGGCGGGGCACGAGGTGCTGGTGGAGGCTGGGGCGGGCGAAGGCAGCTCGATCGCAGACGAGGAGTACGCGCGGGCGGGCGCGCGTATTGTGCCGACGGCGGCGGAGGTTTGGGGCAAGGCGGACCTGGTGGCGAAGGTGAAAGAACCGCAGCCAGCCGAGTATGGCTTCTTCCGGCCCGGCCTGGTGCTGTTCACCTATCTGCACCTGGCGCCGCTGCCAGAGTTGACGGATAGGCTGCTTGGGTCGAAAGTGAGCGGGGTGGCGTACGAGACGATTCGGGAGGCCGACGGGTCGCTGCCGCTGCTGACGCCGATGAGCGAGGTGGCGGGGCGGATGAGCGTCCAGGTAGGCGCGCAATACCTCGAGAAACCGAACGGCGGGCGGGGCATTCTGCTGGGCGGCGTGCCGGGCGTGGCGCCGGCGAACGCGGTGATCCTGGGCGGCGGGGTGGTAGGGACGAACGCGGCGAAGATGGCGCTCGGGATGGGCGCGCACGTAATAATTATCGACCGGGATCTAAACCGATTGCGCGAATTGGACGATATCTTCAATGGACAGGTGGTGACACTGGCGTCGAACGCGCTGACGATCGCGGAGAATTTGAAAACGGCGGACTTGGTGGTGGGCGCGGTGCTGATCCCGGGGGCGTCGGCGCCGAGGCTAGTGAAGCGGGAGATGATTGCGGGGATGAAGCGCGGGGCGGTGGTGGTGGACGTGGCGATCGATCAGGGCGGGTGCCTGGAAACGGCGCACGCGACGACGCACAGCGACCCGGTGTACGTGGTGGATGGGGTGGTGCATTATTGCGTGTCGAACATGCCGGCGGCGGTGCCGCACACGTCGACGTTCGCGCTGACCAATGCGACGTTCCCGTACTTGCTGGAGTTGGCCGATCACGGGTTGGAAGTGGCGTGCGACAGGCACGCGGCCTTGCGGGAAGGGGTGAACACGTATCGGGGCTATGTGACGCACCGCGGGGTGGCCGAATCGCAACGGCGGCAGTGGTGCGCGCTGGCCGCCGTAGAGTAAGCTCGGGAGATGGATCGCGAAAAGCCGGAAGCGGTGGCGTGCCCGTTGACCGTGTTGAGCGAGGATGAGCGGCTGCTCCAGTCGACCGTGCGCAAGTTCGCGCGCGAAGAGATTCAGCCGCACGTGCGGGCGATGGACGAAGCCGGAGCGTTCCGGCACGATATATTGCGGCTGCTATTCGCCATGGGACTGATGGGGATCGAGATCCCGGAGGAATATGGCGGGCAGGGAGGGACGTTCTTCCAGGCGATTCTGGCGGTGGAGGAGTTGTCGGCGGTGGACCCTGCGGCGGGCGTAATCGCGGACGTGCAGAACACGATTTGCGCGAACGCGTTGCTGCGCTGGGGCGACGAGCGGCAGAAGGCGCTCTATCTGCCGCGGCTGGCGACAGACACGGTGGCGTCCTACGCGTTGTCGGAGTCTGGCGCGGGGTCGGACGCGTTTGCCCTGGCGACGCGGGCGGAGGACCAGGGCGATCGTTTCCTGCTGAACGGGCGCAAGCTGTGGATCGCCAACGCGGCCGAGGCGGGATTGTTCCTGGTGTTCGCCAACGCGAATCCTGCGGCGGGGTATAAGGGCATCACGGCATTTCTGGTGGAGCGCGGATTCGCCGGCTTCGCGGTGGGCAAGAAGGAAGACAAGCTGGGGCTGCGCGCGTCGTCCACGTGCGAACTGCTGTTCGACAACTGCCCGGTGCCGCGCGAGAACGTGATGGGCGAGGTGGGGCGGGGATACAAGATCGCGATGGAAGCGCTGAACGAAGGGCGGATCGCGATTGGGGCGCAGATGACCGGCCTCGGGCGCGCGGCGCTCGAACACGCGACCGCGTACGCCAAGGAGCGGAAGCAATTCGGCAAGGCGATCGGCGAGTTTCAGGGCGTGCAATTCGAGCTGGCGAAGATGGCCACCGGGATCGAAGCGGCGCGGCTGCTGGTGTACAACGCGGCGCGGCGGCGGGAGGCGGGGATGCCGTTCGTGGTGGAAGCGGCGATGGCGAAGTATTTCGCCGCGGAATTGGCCGAACGCGCAGCATCGACGGCGATTGAAATCTACGGCGGGGTGGGCGTGACCAAGGATTGCCCGGTCGAGAAGCTGTACCGGGACGCGAAGATCGGCCGCATATACGAAGGCACCAGCAACATGCAGTTGCCGACGATTGGGAAGAAGCTGTTGAGCCAGTGAGCGTTAAATCCTGTATAGCTATCGGACT
>PMKM01000253.1 GCA_003157745.1 Bryobacterales bacterium
GTTTGCTAAACCGTCGTAGGGTCACAAGCTCTACCGGGGGTTCGAATCCCCCCCTCTCCGCCGGATTCCGATCAACCGGCAATACAGATCCGAACTGCCCGCAAAGGGCACGCGGGATTGCCGTGTCGAAAACTGCGATCTGCCGCCCGATCGGCGCCGTGAACGCGTGGCAAACATCCGCCAAGTGCCGGTATTTCGGCAAATCGCAGGCGATGGCGCATGCGGCCGGCAGCTAACCATTTGAAACGAATCATACTGCCGCTTGGCAGCTCCCGTGCTCCCAAACCAAGTAGGCCATGCTGCGGATCACGATTCACGATAGCTCCCGCGAGTTGCGGATGAAGCTGGAGGGCAAGCTCTCCGGGCCATGGGTGGAGGAATTGCGCCAATGCTGGCGAACCGCGTCGTCGACCACGGCCGGCCGCGCCACCTCGCTCGACCTGAGCGAAGTGGATTTTGTCGATTCGGGCGGGCAGGCGCTGCTGGCGGAGATGTACCGGCAGGGCGTGCGCTTTGAGGCGGCGACGCCGCTGATCCAGGTGCTGGTCGACGAGGGCGTCGGTTGCCCGGCCTGTGCTACGGTTGAGGAAAAGCCGGCTGGCAAACCCCATGGTTCCCTTTGTCGCTCGAAGCCCGGAAAACGTTAAAGCGCGTTACGAAGCGCTGCTCGAAGTCGCCGAGTCCATCTCGACCGAACGCCAGCTCGCCACGTTGTTCGCCGAGCTCAGCCGCCGCCTGAAGCCGCTGGTCGAATTCGATTACATCACCCTCACGCTGGCGGATTTCGAAGAGGGCGTGGTGCGCCTGCACATTCTCGAATCGGACAAGCCAGTGACGGGCAGGCCGCTCGGCCCGATGGCGTTTTCCGAAACGCCGACCATGGTGGCGCTCGAAACCGGACGCCCGTATTATATGCCGCACGTGGGCCCGGAAATGCCGTTCGAGCGGCTGCGCGATCTGCTTGAGACCAACGGCGTCCAATCGTTCTGCGTGCTGCCGCTGCGCACGGCGCAGAGACAGTTGGGCGGGCTGACGTTCGGTTCGACCAAGCCGGACGCGTACTCGGCCGAGACCATCGAGTTCATGCAGCAGGTGGCGCACCAGGTCGCGGTGGCTGTCGATAACGCGCTGAATTTCGAAGCGGCGCGGACGTACGAACGGGCGCTGGCGCGCGAGCGCGATCGGCTGCGGGCGCTGCTCGAAATCAACAACGCGGTGGTCAGCTCGGTGGCCAGCAAGGAGCTGTTTCATACGGCCTCGGCGCTGCTGCGGAGTGCCTTCGGCATGGACTACACGGGCCTGCTGCTGCTCGATAGCGAGAGCGGCGACCTGCGCGTGGTGGCGATCGATTTTCCGGATGGCGCGGGGACGTTGCGCGTGGATGCGCTGGCGCCGATGGACGATTCCGTCGCCGGCTACGTGTTCCGCACGCGGCAGGGGCGCATTTTCGGCTTCGACGAAATGAAATCCGTGGCGCCGGCCACCGCCCGGGTGATGGAGGCCGAGGGATTGCGATCGTTCTGCGCCATGCCGCTGGTGGCGCGCGGCGAGGCGCTGGGCGTGCTGGTGGTGGGTTCGCGGCGCGACGATTTCTTCTCCCAGGGCGATATGGGTTTCTATACCCAAGTGGCCGGGCAGGTGGCGATCGCACTCGACAACGCGCTGTCCTACAAGCGGGTCGAGGAGTTGAACGAGCGGCTGGCGGAGGAGAAAGTCTATCTCGAGGACGAAATCCGCACCGATAGCCGCTTCGAGGAAATCATCGGACAGTCGCGCGCGCTGAAGGCCAATTTGCAGCAGGTGGAAACCGTGGCGCCGACCGACGCGACGGTGCTGATCTATGGCGAAACCGGCACCGGCAAGGAGCTGCTGGCGCGCGCCATCCATAACCTGAGCGCGCGCCGCCGGGGGACCTTCGTCAAACTGAACTGCGCCGCCATCCCCACCGGGCTGCTCGAAAGCGAACTGTTCGGCCACGAAAAAGGCGCCTTCACCGGCGCCATCGCGCAGCGCATCGGCCGCTTCGAACTGGCCCACCACGGCAGCATGTTTCTGGACGAGGTAGGAGAGATTCCGCTCGAGCTGCAAACCAAGCTACTGCGCGTTTTGCAGGAGCGCGAATTCGAGCGGCTGGGGAGTTCCCGCACGATCCGCACGGATGCGCGCCTGGTGGCGGCGACGAATCGCGACCTGGCCGCCATGGTCGAGGAGCGCGATTTTCGCGCCGACCTCTATTACCGGCTCAACGTGTTTCCCATCACGGTGCCGCCGCTGCGCGACCGGCGCGAGGACATTCCGCTGCTGGTGCGCTACTTCGTGCAGCAGAACGCGCGGCGGATGAACCGGCGCATCACCTCGATTCCGGCCGAGACCATGGCCGCGCTCACGCGCTACCATTGGCCGGGCAACATTCGCGAGCTGGCCAACTTCATCGAACGCGCGGTGATCCTCTCGCCCGGCGCGACGCTGCACGCGCCGGTGCGCGAGTTGAAGCGCGCCACCGCCTCGAGCGGCGCCGCGGTGACTTTGGCCGCGGCCGAACGCGAAGCCATCGAGCGCGCGCTGCGCGAATCCGGGGGCAAAGTGGGCGGCGCCGATGGAGCCGCCGCGCGGCTCGGCATGAAGCGCACCACGCTGCAAGCCAAAATGCAGAAGCTGGGCGTAACGAAGTAGGACGATGCCATGCGGGCTCGAACCTGTGCTGCGCATCTCAATCCTGGTGCCGGCACCGGCCGCACGGAACTGGGTTAACGGGAAAAGCGCACGCTCTCGTTCCCCCGATCCAAAGTGATCACCCGCCACCCGGCCTCCTGCCAGGAGGTTTGCATAAACCACCAATTGTCGGTTTCATAAGCGCCACGGGGCAGAGCCCGGCCCAGAATCGCCTCGATTTCGCCAAACGTGAACGTGATGGATTTCACCGTCTGCGTTTCGAGGAACGCCTTAAAGGGGTCGTAGATGCTCATCACCATCCACTATGCCGCCAATTCCCTGATGTTGTCGAGTACATTGGCGCGTTTCTCCGGCAACGCTTACCGCCAGTCTTTCTCGGGAAAACCAAACATGGGTGGTAGGACAAAGGTGGCCGGCGCCACCGCCAGCATATGGGCCAGCGCCGAAATACAGGCAGTGCGATTCATCACTAATGCAGTGAATTCAGATGGATAGAATGGCCTGTGCGGTGCATTCTAGACTAAGAAGACAGGACGCGCTCGATGATCAAGAAACTACGGGTACTCGCTTGGCTAGCCGTGGCGCCATTGGCCGTGGCACAGGATGCGGCGGCGCTGAAGCTGACGCTGCACGATGCGGTGGCGCTGGCGCTGCGGCAGAACCCGCGGGTGATCCTGGCCAACTTGGGTGTGGCGCAAAGCGCGCAGGATAGCCGCGTCGCCCGCTCCGCGCTGCTGCCGCAAGTGGGCGCGGGTATCGGAGAATCGGTGCAGCGGAACAACGTCGATACCCTGTTCGGGGAGCCGTTTCCGGGCATTCCGCAGCACATCGGGCCGTTCTGGGTGCAGCAGGAAGGACTGCGCTTCAGTGTGCCGCTGGACCTGACGTTGTGGCGGCGCTACAAAGCGGCGCAGACGGGCGTGACGGCGGCGCGCGCGGAGGAAACCAGGGCGCGCGAGGAAAGCGTACTGCTGGTGGTTTCGCAATATCTGGGTTGCCAGCGCGCGGCGGCCGACGTGGAAGCTGCGCAGGCGCGCGAGACGCTGGCGCAGGCGCTCTACGACCAAGCCGCCGATTTGCAGAAGAACGGCGTCGGGACAGGCATCGACACGCTGCGCGCCAACGTGCAATTGCAGAACGAGAAGCAGCGCGTGATCGTCACCCACACGCAACTGGAGACCGGCCTGTTCGCGCTGGGCCGCCTGTTGAGCGTGGATCCGCAGCGCAAAATCGAGTTGGCCGACCAGGTGCAATTCTTCGCGACGCCGGACGTTTCGGCGGACCAGACGCTCGATCACGCGTACTCGACGCGCCCCGAGCTGCGCCAGATTGCGGCCCAGATGGCGCAGGCGCAACTGGGATTGCAGGCCGCCAGGGAAGCGCGCCTGCCGAAGATCGAGCTGAGCGGAAGCTGGGCGGAGCAGGGGCTGACGCCCGCGAGCGTGATTCCGGTGTATCAATACCAGGCCAGTCTGGAGGTGCCGCTATTCACCGGAGGGCGGATCGAAGCCGAGCGATCGAAAGCGGAAATCGCTATGCGCCAGCTTAAGCAACAGGAGCAGGCGGCGCGCGATTCGATCGCGCTTGAAGTGAAGACCGCGATCGCGCAGCTCGCCTCGGCGCGCAGTGAAGTGGATGTCGCGAATCTTGGCGTGCTCCTGGCGCGGCAGGAAGTGGACCAGGCGCGCGACCGCTTCGCGGCGGGCGTGGCGAACAACATCGAAGTGGTGAACGCGCAGAACGAGCTGGCGCGCGCCAACGATAACCAGATCGCGGCGCTCTACCGGTACAACCAGGCGCGGGCCGACCTGGCGCACGCCGCCGGGCAGATGGAGACGCTGTACGGAAAATAGGCACATCAATCCGTGGCTCATCGCGCTGACGGTGATGCTGGCCACCTTCATGGAAGTGCTGGACACGAGCGTGGCGAACGTGGCGCTGCCGCACATCGCCGGCAACCTTTCCGCGTCGACCGACGAAGCCACCTGGGTGCTGACCTCGTACCTGGTGGCGAACGCGATCATCCTTCCGATGGGCGGGTGGTTCAGCATGTTGTTCGGGCGCAAGCGGTTCTACATGATCTGCGTGGCGCTGTTCACGCTCAGTTCGTTCCTGTGTGGGGTGGCGCCGACGCTCGGTTCGTTGATCTTCTTCCGCGTGCTGCAGGGCATCGGCGGCGGCGCGCTGCAACCTATGTCGCAGGCCGTTCTGGTCGAAACCTTCCCGCACGAAAAGCGCGGCATGGCGATGGCGGTGTTCGGCATGGGCGTGGTGCTGGCGCCGGTGATCGGGCCCACGCTGGGCGGCTGGTTGACCGACGATTTCTCCTGGCGCTGGATCTTCTTCATCAATATTCCGGTGGGCGCGCTGTCACTTCTGATGACGAAGTGGCTGGTCTTCGATCCGCCGTACCTGGTGCGGCGCAGTTTCCGCGATGGGCTGAAGATCGACTACGTGGGATTCGGCCTGCTGGCGCTGGGCCTGGGTTCGCTCGAAGTGGTGCTCGACGAAGGGCAGAAGGAAGACTGGTTCAGTTCGCAGTTCATCATCGTGTTCGCCGCGGTGGCCGCGGTGTGCCTGGTATGGGTGGTGATCTGGGAATTGCGGCAGGAGCACCCGGTGATCGATTTTCGCGTGCTCAAGATTCGCAATTTCATGCTGGGCACGGCGGCCATGCTGGTGCTCGGCTTCGTGCTGTATGCCAGCACCATGCTGCTGCCGCTGATGCTGCAAACGCTGCTGGGCTACACGGCGTTGCTGAGCGGACTGGCGCTTTCGCCGGGCGGCCTGGTGGTGATCGTGTGCATGCCGCTGGTGGGGACGCTGCTACACCGCTATCAGGCGCGCTGGCTGGTGATTTGCGGCGTGCTGGTATCGGCCAGCGGATTGTTCATTATGTCCCGGTTCAATTTGTATATCGACCTGGGAACCGCGATCTGGAGCCGCATGGTGCAGAGCGCGGGGATGGCATTTCTCTTCGTTCCGATCAGCGTGGCGGCGGTGGCGATGGTGCCGCGGGATCGCATGAATTACGCGACCGGCCTGTTCAACCTGGCGCGCAATATCGGCGGCAGTTCCGGGATCGCCACCGTGACCACGCTCCTGGTGCGGCGCGGGCAAATGCATCAGCAGAACCTGGTGTCGCATCTGACACCGTATGACGCGGCGTACCGCGAGGCCATGCTGCGCGCGACCGCGTTACTGCACTCGCGCGGCGCCTCGCTGCCGGACGCGGCGCGGAAGGCGGGCGGAATGGTGTACGGCAGCATGTTGCGGCAGGCCGCGATGCTGAGCTTCGCCGATGCGTTCTGGTTAATGGCGGTGCTGTTTGTTTTGATTATTCCCCTGATGTTCCTGATGAAGCGTACCGGGCCGGTGGAAGGCCCGGTGGCGGTGGAGTGAGATTATGGCCGAATCGAAAGTCGCAGTACCGGACGAAGAGGGCTCCGCGGTGGCGGCGCCGCAACAGACATCGCCGGTGAAGTACGTGGTGGCGATCCTGCTAGTGGTGGCGATTGGGGCGGGGCTGTGGGCGTACTTCCATTACCGCGACCGCGTCTCGACCGACGACGCGGAAGTGGATGGGCACGTCAGCGCCATCGCGCCCAAGATCAGCGGCAACGTCGTCGACGTGCTGGTGAACGACAACCAGCCGGTGAAGGCGGGCGACGTGCTGGTGCGCATCGATCCTCGCGATTACCAGGCGCGGGTGGACCTGGCGAAGGCGGCGCTCGCGGAGCAGGAGAGCAAGCTGCGCGCGGCGCAGGTGGGCGTGCCGTTGACGGACCTGACCACGGCGTCGTTCGAGACATCGGCATCGGCCGGGGTGGCGGACACGCAAGCGGAACTCGACCGCGCGCGGTTGGTTTACGAACAGTCGTCCAGCTCCGACCTGGCCTACGCCGAGGCCAACGTGCGCGCGCGGCAGGCAAGCAACGATCGCGCGCAGGCGGACCTGGCGCGCATGAAGCCGCTGGTCGATAAGGCCGAGATTTCGCAGCAGCAGTATGACGCGTACGTGGCCGCGGCCAAGGTGGCGGAGAGCGAACTGAAGGCGGCGCAGGAGAAGCTGGGGTCGGCGGCGAAGGACGCGGGGATCAAGAAAGCGTCGCTCGCGGCGGCGGAAACCCGCGTCGAGCAGGCGCGGGCGCAGCTATCCGGCTCGACGGCGAATCGCAGGCAGGTGGCCGTGCGCACGGCGGACGTGGGCACCGCGCAGGCCTCCATCGCGGCGGCGCGCGCCACGCTCGAAACCGCCGAGTTGCAACTGAGCTACACGACGATCGTGGCGCCGATCAATGGCGTGGTGACGCGCAAGAGCGTCGAGATCGGCCAGATTCTGCAACCGGGGCAGGGCATCATGACGCTGATCCCGCTCGGCGACACCTGGGTGACCGCCAATTTCAAGGAGACGCAACTTGCCGCCGTGCACGCCGGGCAGCGCGCGGAAGTTCACGTGGATATGTACGGAGCCACCATCGAAGGGCACGTGGATTCGATCGCCGGCGCCACCGGCGCGAGCATGAGCCTGCTGCCGCCCGAAAACGCCACTGGCAATTTCGTCAAAGTGGTGCAGCGCATTCCGGTGAAGATCCTGGTGGACCGGCACGAAGGCGTGGTGCTGCGGCCGGGCATGAACGTGGATGTGACGATTTACACGAAGTAGGATTCCGTGGCGGGGTGCGGCGCGGGCGTTACTGTGGAGCGGGAGCGAGCGGGGAAGTACGGAATAGGACACAAGTACGGTCGTCGTCAATTCCGGTAGAATAGACTCTCGAAAGGTTGGCAGAAGGCTCATCGCCTTTCAATGTGGGGCTGGTTGTCGACCCGGCCCGCAAGCCGGCAGACTGGCCGAGTTCTCGATGAGCATCTCGACTTCAAGAGGAAACGACCATGAAGAGCGCACCCGTGACGTTGTTGCCGCTTTTGCTTATCGGGGTTGCCGCTGCGCAGCCACCCCAGAACGTATCCGCCGACGATCCATCCAATAAGCCGGTGCAGGCGATCAGTTACCGGATTGGTGGAGGCGCGACCAAGGTCACCTTGATCAGGACCGGCGCGGCCCCGCTGGCCTACGGCGAAGTAACTGTGGCGGCCAAGACGGGGGCGACCAATGTCGAAGCGGAGGTTAAGAGTCTGGCGCAACCGACCACGTTTGGGACGTCGTTTCTTACTTACGTGCTGTGGGCGGTATCGCCGGAGGGAAGCACCTATAATCTCGGCGAAATCCGCATCAACAGCGCCGGGGACGGCAGCCTGAAGACGAGCACACAGTTGCAGGCGTTCTCATTGTTCGTGACCGCGGAGCCGTACTTCGCGGTTCACCAGCCGAGCGAGATTCTGGTGCTGAAGAATGAGATCCTGCCGGAGACGAAAGGGGAGGCGCTGCCTATCCACGAGTACCAACTGATGGCGCGCGCGCAGTATCAGCGGCTGGGAAATCCACTCGCGCTATCGGTCGATCTGAAGCACGTTCCGCTCGAAATGTATGAAGCGCGGAACGCGGCCGAAATCGCCAAGTCGCATGGAGCAGAGCAATACGCGCCGGACATTTTCGCCACGCTGGGAGCGAGTCTGAAGAAAGCCGAAGACGCTCTGGCGGGGAAAGCGGGCAACAAGGTGGTGATCGCCTTCGCGAGGCAGGCAGTGGAGTTCGCGGAAGACGCGCGGGCTCTCTCGGTGAAACGCCAGCAGGAGGAGCGCATCGCGCAGGAGCGCGAGGCGGCTGCCGCCCAAGCCAAGGCCGAGGCCGAAGCCAAAGCGGCCGCCGACGCTGCGGAAGCCAAACGGAAGGCCAATGAAGAAGCGCAGCACCAGGCGGAACTGGCCGCCGCCCGCGAAGCGAGCGTGAAAGCGGAAGCGGAACTCGCCGCCATGAAGGCCAAGATGGAAGCGGACGCACAAGCAGCCAAGGCCAAAGCCGAAGCGGATGCACAAGCGGCCAAGGCCAAAGCCGAAGCGGACGCACAAGCGGCCAAGGCCAAAGCCGAAGCGGACGCACTGGCCCAAGCCAAGGCCGACGCAGAGGCAGCGGCGGCACGCGCCAAGGCGGAAGCCGACGAGCGAGAGGCCAAGGCGAATGCCGAGGCTGCGGCGTCAAGGGCCAAGGAAGAGGCTGCCAAGGCGGAAGCCGAACAGGCGCGCCAGGCCGCCGAGGCGCTCCGCGCGCAGTTGCTCGAGCAGTTCAACCGTATCCTCGATACCAGGGACACGCCGCGCGGGCTCGTGGTCAACATGGCCGACGTTCTGTTCGATACCGCCAAGTTCGATCTGCGGCCGGCGGCGCGGGAGAAGCTCGCCAGGTTGGCCGGCATTGTGCTGGCGCATCCGGGATTGAATCTCGCGATTGAAGGACACACGGATAGCACGGGGAGCGACGAGTTTAACCAGAAACTCTCCGAGCAGCGCGCCGGCTCGGTTCGAAAGTACCTGATCGAACAGGGCCTGGCGGAAGCCAACTTGACTGCGGCGGGGTTTGGTAAGTCGATGCCGGTGGCCGACAACGCGACTGCGGCGGGCCGCCAGCAGAACCGGCGGGTGGAGATCATCGTCTCGGGAGAAGTGATCGGCCGGAAGATTGGCAAGTAGCGGGACGCGAGAAGACTGCACGAAGCGAGCCGCACACTGCGGCGATGACAGCAACACTGGCGACGCCGCGACGCCGCGGCAGAGTGATCGAGAGCGACGTCATCCCGGACGGAACCCGGAAGTTGGGACGGTTGGCGTCGCTCGACGTCTCGGCGCGAAGCCGGGCGCTCTGGTGATCGGTCTGCCGGAGAACGCGACGCGGGGTGCTGGGGAAGATCGCTTCGCGATTCTAGAACTGGAAGCGACCGGTGGCCGGGCCGGAGAGTCCGTTGTGACGAGCGGCCGGTCGAGTACGCGGCGGTTGCCACCAAAGCAGTCTCGAAGGCCCCTAACCTGCCCGCCAACGATTGATTCTGTGGAGCTGGCGGAGGGGCTTGAACCCCCGACCCTCTGATTACAAATCAGATGCTCTACCAACTGAGCTACGCCAGCTTGCCCGGAAACCGAAGCCCTGCTTCCTCAGGTTAAAACGCCTCTGCCGCTCCAGTCAACGCGCCCGCAACCGGAATCCAGGGGCCAACCGCCTTCGTGTCGCGCGCGCGCCGGCGTCGCAGTGCGCCATGGGGCTGTGGGACTGCTATGCTGGCGGGAGCGGAGGCTTGTATGAGTAGAAAGGTGCTGATCGTCACCGGGGACGGCGGAGACGGTTATGAAGCCCTGTACGCCTACCATCGTTTCCAGGAGGCCCGCTGGGAGCCGGTGGTGGCGGCGCCATTGCGCAAACCTCTGCACCTGGTCTTCTTCGATGACGAGCCGGGCTGGGAAACCTACGTCGAGCGCGCGGGGCCGCGCCTGGATACGGACGTGGTAATCGCCGCCGTCGCCGCCCACGAGTTCGCCGCGCTCCTGTTCCCGGGCGGACGCGCTCCGGAGTACCTGCGCAACGATCCCGACGTGCTCGAACTGGTGCGCGATTTCGCCGCCCAGGGCAAGTGCATCTTTGCCATCGGCCACGGCATTCAGGTGCTGGCCGCGGTCGGGCTGATCGAGGGCCGGACCGTCACCTGCCACCCCAATGTGCGCATCGAAGTCGAGCGCGGCGGCGGCACCTTTAGTTCGGAACCCGCCGTTCGCGACGGCAATCTCGTCACGGCCCAATCCTGGCGGGCCCACCCCGAGTTCTATCGCGCGATCTTCGCCGCTCTAGGATAGCCGCCGAAGCGCGCCGCTGCGAGATTCGGGACCCGGGCCTCGGCGCTATCCCGCCACCTTGTTCACTCCACCGCCAGCGTGACGTTGGGGATGCTGGTTTGCGACCCGACCTGGACGCGGATCTCCGGATTGGTGCCGGTGTTTGCGGGAAGCCTGAAGTTGATCTGGTACAAACCCGAAAACCCGGGCGTCACGCCGGCGTAGAGTATCTGGTGGGGATCGATGGCCGTGCCATCCAGTAGCACCTGCAGACTGGCCAGGGCAGTGATGTTGGCCTTGCTTTGCGCCACTTCGCCGGATGCCCAGGGGGGATTCGTGTGGCCCAGGCCAGTCGAGTAGAGCACGACTACGTCGCCAGGGTGCGCCGGAGTGGCGGTAGTCAGCAGTGTGTAGCTGGCGTTCCAGTCCTGGGCGATGGCGACGCTGCCTGCCATCACGAACAGGGCGGGAGCCGCCCCCACCAGGGTGATCGTCACCGACGGACCGCGTATGCCCTCCCGCACCATGGTCACCGAGACATCGCCCGGGATTTGCTCGGTGGGCACCAGGAAGTTGATCTGCGTGGGAGACGCATAGAGGAGCGGCACGGGCACGTTGTCCACATAAACCCGGACTGCGGCCAGTTCCGTCGGCAGGCTGCCCGCCGCCAGTTCGCCAGGGGTAACGGCTTCGGTGGTCCACGCGAAGTTGGAGCCGAACAACGACAGTACCGAGCCGGGGGCGAATGGCCCGGGTGAGAAGTCGGACGAGTTCACGATTCCACTGGAGGTGTAATCGGGAGCTTGCGCCCAAAGGCCGCCGGACAGTGCGACGCTCGCCACCGCGCCTGCCAGCAGCCACCGGAATGCGCGAAGTTGCGACCCAATCATGTTCGGTTCCTGTTTGTGATAGTACTCGAATACGGAAGAGTTTCTCGCTCCCAGGCGCCATTTACCGCGTACTACTGCGCCCAACTACGTACGGTGTTGATATCGGCTGTTACTGCCCGTACCTTTAGCGAGCCGCCGCGAATCTCAGTGGTAATCGGGCCGAAACACCCTTAGCGCACACGTGGGACGGGCATACCTAAAGCTGCTGTCGACTGCTGCCGATCTGAAGGGAAGATGATACTTGTCAGCGGCGTGGGGCGATTCCCGCAGATCGTTCTGGAGGCCGTGGTCCCGCCTTGAGGACCAGGCGATAGCCAAATCCGGCGCGCAACGGCAAGGGGCAGGCGCCGGTTAGCCGCAATGCTGTTCACTTGGCTCCTCCCGGAAAAGAAAAGCTGAGATGAGTTGAGACAAATGAGCTGGCAGGCGAAAGCGCCTGCGCCACGGCGGCAAGCGGCAATGTGCCGGCTAGGCGCCGACCGTCTGCACGACCAGTTCCTGCGCGGCGGTTTGAATCTGGCGCAAGTGGGCTTCGCCAGCGAAGCTCTCGGCGTAGATCTTGTAGACGTTCTCGGTGCCGGAGGGGCGCGCGGCGAACCAGCCGCGGCGGGTCACCACCTTGAGGCCGCCGAGCGGCGCATCGTTCGACGGTGCGCGGTTGAGCTTGGCTTCAATCGGGTCGCCGGCGAATTCGGTAGCTGTCACCTGCTCCGGGGAGAGCGCGGCCAGGCGTGCCTTCTGCTGCGGCGTGGCTGGCGCGTCGATGCGCTCATAGACGGGCGCGCCGAATTGTTCGGTGAGGGCGGCATAGATCTCGCCGGGATCGCGGCCGGTGCGCGCCATCATTTCCGCCGCAAGAAGGCCGAGGATGAGGCCGTCCTTGTCGGTGGTCCACGGCTTGCCGTCGCGGCGCAGGAACGACGCGCCGGCGCTCTCTTCGCCGCCAAATCCAAGCGAGCCGTCGAGCAGCCCATCCACGAACCACTTGAATCCGACCGGCACCTCGACCAGGCGGTGGTCCAGGTGATGGACGACGCGGTCGATCATGCTCGAGGACACCATGGTCTTGCCCACCCCGACGCTGGCCGGCCAGCCCGGCCGGTTGAGTAAGAGATACGAAATCGCCGCGGCCAGATAATGATTCGGATTGAGCAGACCGGCACTACGGGTGACGATGCCGTGGCGGTCGTGGTCGGTATCGCAGGCGAAGGCCACGTCGAACTTGTCCTTGAGCGCAATCAATCCGGCCATGGCGAAAGGGGAAGAGCAATCCATGCGGATTTTGCCGTCCCAATCGAGCGTCATGAAGCGGAAGGTCGCGTCCGCCCAATCGTGGCGAACCGAGACGCGCAGGCCGTAGCGATCGGCGATGCGGGCCCAGTAAGCGATGCCAGCGCCGCCGAGCGGATCGGCGCCCAGCGAGAGACCCTCGGCACGAACGGCGCCGAGATCGAGCACGGCGGCCAGGTCGTCGACGTAGTCCGAAACATAATCGAAACGTTTTGTTGTAGCTGCGGCGAGCGCGCGGGAGTAGGGAATGCGCGCGACCGGCCGCAGGGCGTCGTCGAGAATGGCGTTGGCGCGATCCTCGATCTTGCCGGTGACGGCGGTATCGGCGGGACCGCCGTTGGGCGGATTGTATTTGAAGCCTCCGTCGGCGGGCGGATTGTGGGAGGGCGTGATGACGACGCCGTCGGCGAATCCGGCGGCGCGTCCGGCGTTATAAGTAAGGATGGCATGGGAGAGCGCGGGCGTCGGGGTGTAGCCAAGGTCCTGGTCGATCATGGCCGTGACGCCGTTGGCGGCGAGCACCTCGAGGGCGGTCGCGAAGGCGGGCTCGGAAAGGGCGTGGGTGTCCTTGGCCACGAACAGCGGCCCCTCGGCGCCGAATTCGCGGCGCAGATCGCAGATCGCCTGGGCGACGGCAAGGATATGGTCCTCATTAAACGAACCCTCGAGCGACGACCCGCGATGCCCCGACGTGCCGAAGGCGACTCTCTGCGCAACCGCCGCGAGATCCGGCTTGGTCGTGTAGTAGGCCGTAACGAGACGGGGCAGGTTTTCGAGCTCGCTTTCGACGGGAGACTGGCCGGCGCGCGGATTGGTTGCCATGGAGAATAAGTTAACCGTTTTGGCGCGGCGGCGCAAATCGGGCATGGCACCCGGCGGCGCGCATCGCGTAACACTCGTGATAGTCTGAAAACCGAAGCGATGAGGAAACGTAGGCACAGCGGCACCGTATATATGCTCGGGCTTAGCCCGAGAATCGCGTTCCGGCTCGCGGTTTTGTTGGCGCTCGCCGGCGCGCTCGCGGCGGCCACGCGACCGCGGTACGGCGGGACGCTGCGGGTGGAGATACGCGCTTCTATCGAGAGCGCCGATCCGCCGCAACTCGGCACCGGAATGCCCGACCTGGCGCCGGCATTTTCGATCACGCGTTGGGAGGCCGGCCGGCGCGCGGCGTACGCGGCGGACGAGGACGCGCCGGGCGGGCGGCCGTTTCTCGACGAGGTGCAGGTGGAGCTGGCGCGCACGCCGCGCGAGCAAGCGATCGACCTCGACGTCGGCAAGGCGGACCTGATCGAGATTCCACCGGGCGAAGCCAGGCGCCAAGCGGCCGGACGCCGCACGTGGGTCTCGCAGCCGGTGCGCGTGTTGCTGCTCGCATTCGGCGCGCGGGTGGACGATGCGCGGGCGCGGGAAGCGTTGTCGCTGGCGGTGGATCGCACGGCCATCTTCAACGTGCTGCTGCAGCGGCAGGGCGAGATTTCGGGCGCGCTGCTGCCGCAATGGCTCTCCGGCTATGCGTTCGCGTTCAACTCGGCCTCCGATGCGGCCAGGGCGCGCGAACTGGCGGCTTCGGTTCCGGCGGCGGCGCGTAGCCTCAGCATTGGCGTGAACGATGGCGCGCTGCGGCCGATTGCGGAGCGGATTGCGCTCAATGCGCGCGACGCCGGGCTGGCGGTTTCGGTGGCAGCGCAGGGCGGCGGGGCCGACGTGCGGCTGATCGAGATGCGCATCGCCGCAGCAGAGCCGGCGCGCCCGCTCGCAGGGATCGCGACCATGCTGGGCCTCGCGCCGCCCGCGCAAGCCGATTCCGCCGATGCGCTCTACAATGCCGAGCGCGCG
>PMKM01000036.1:0-86322 GCA_003157745.1 Bryobacterales bacterium
CAACATGAAGACCACCAACAAGACCGGCAAGGTGGTCGCCGTGCTCTCGGTCAACGAAGATACCGATTTGATGATCGTCAGCCAGAACGGCAAGATCATTCGCATCGAATCTTCCACCATCCGGCAGGTGGGCCGCTCCACGCAGGGCGTGCGCCTGGTGAGCCTGGAAGAAGGCGACAAGGTGGCCGCCGCCAGTGTGATCCCCGACACCGAGAACGGCAATGGGACCACGCCGGAGCTCTTCCCGGTCCAGTAGACTGGAGGTGGGGCCGGTCCCCGACCTGCCAACCCGCGCCAATTAATATGCCCGCTCTGGTGGAACTGACATCTCCGGCGCACTTGCGCGCAAAGGAAGCGCGCCTGCTCGCGGCTCTGCGCGGCATGGGCCGCATCCTGGTGGCTTTTTCCGGCGGCACCGATTCCGCCTATCTGGCCTGGGCGGCCCACCGCGCCGCCGGCACTGGTGCGCTCGCCATTACGGCCGATTCCGCTTCCATTCCCGCATCGCATAAGCGCGACGCCGAGGCCTTCGCCGCGCAATTCGGCATCGCGCACGAGTACATCGAGACTCTCGAGTTTTCCAATCCCGATTACACCGCGAACAATCCCGACCGCTGTTTCCACTGCAAGGACGAGCTCTTCACGCGTCTCAAACAGGTCGGTCGCGAACGCGGTTTCGCGCATATCGTCTACGGCGTGAACGTGGACGACCTCGCCGATTATCGGCCGGGCCAAACCGCCGCCGCTCAGCATGGCGTGTCGGCACCGCTCGCCGATGCGGGCCTTACGAAAGCCGATATCCGCGAACTCTCGCGCCTGGCCGGCCTGCCGACATGGGACCGCCCCGCCTCCGCGTGCCTCAGTTCGCGCATTCCCTACGGCACGCCGGTGACCATCGAGACCGTCAAGACCGTCGAGACCGGCGAGGAGCGCATCAAGACGCTCGGCTTCCGCCAGTTTCGCGTGCGCTACCACGGCGACGTGGTGCGCGTCGAAATCGCGCGCGAGGAGATGGCGAAAGCGTTGACCATCGAGATGGCCGCGCGTTTTACCGAGATCTTCAAATCGCTCGGCTTCCGCTACGTCACACTCGACCTCGAAGGCTATCGCCAAGGCTCGCTCAACGAAGTGCTCGACCTGAAGAAGTAGCCCGCGAGTTGGCGGACGCCCCCGCCCCACTGTGCCGTGCAAGATCCGCCCGCTGCCCTACTGCGCCCGCTCCATCTCGATGGCGCGCGGGAAGAGCAGGTTGTTTTCGAGATGGATATGATGGTGCAGGTCGGCTTCGAGGGCGGCGAGCGCCCGGTAGAGCGTTTGAAAACTGGCGCAGGCATCGGGCGGCGCGGTGTAACCGCTCGCGATTTCGCGCATGCTGCGCAGCGCGCTGCCGGCTGCGTCGTGCTCGTGCATCATCGCCGCCACCGGATCGCGTACGGTTCCGAAGGGCGGCGGCGGCACAGGTTGCTTCGCCACCACGGCCTCCTCCATGCGCACGATGTAGGGGAAGAGCGCCATCTCCTCCTTCATCAGGTGCGCCGTCAGTTCCCCGGCCAAGCCGCCGAAGGTATCGCGCAGACGCGACAACTCGGGATGATTCTTTTCGTGTACCGCGCACACCTTGTCGAACAGCGGTCCCAGGCGCGCGATCTCCCGCCGCGTGTACACGTGGTGCGTGCTCAGTATGTGCGCAACCAGCTCGGATAGCGGCTCGGCTGGCCAGTTGCGAAGTGGTGCCGCGGGGGCAGCGCCCGCGCTCACCGCCGCGAGCGCGGCCGTCGCCTCGTCAATCGACACCCGCGCCGCCTGGCACGCTTGCGCCAGGGTCTTTCCGCCGCCGCAACAGTAGTCGATGCCCAACTTCTCGAACACGCGAGTCGCGGCCGGATTCTCCAGCGCCAGTTCGCCTACGGTCTTTTCGGTCGCACCGCTCATCGTTTTTCTCCTCGATGCATTGAGAGTACGACGAAAGGGCAGAGGGGCCTGTGACTTTTATCACACGGAAGTGCAAACTCTCAGCCGCGGCCTATGAAGAAGCGGCACGGAGGCTCAGTTTGGCTTGCTGGGGATGGTGCGGGTAGGGATTGAGTCAATCGCTCCGTTGCGGTCGCGGCTCTGATTGGAGCCGCGACCAAACGGAGCGGTCCTTCTATGGAACGACGTCTAACGGTCGAAGGCCTAGTAGCCTTCCATGCGATCGATGCGCAGATCGCGCAGGGCCTTGTGGAGTTGGTCGATGGCGGCGTCGATATGCCCGTAAGCGGCATCGCGCCAGGCGAGGGCGCGCGGGTTGTCTTCCTCCTGGCTGATGTCGGCGCGGGCTGCCTTCAGCAATTCCAGCGCTTTGTGAAGTCTGCCCGGACGATCCAGGCTGCGATCGATCGACGGATGGTCGAAAACATCCTTGTGGTCGATAACCGAGGCGCGGTCGAGCTCGGCGACGGCCTGGTTGATTTCGTCGTCCACACGCCGGACGTGCCGCATGACGTTGTCCTCGTCATGAACGCGAAGAAGCCACTGCGCGGTGCGCAGATCGCTCCGGGCGTGAATGTAGCGCGGATGGCGTCCCGGCGTTTCCGCGGATGCCACCACGGAAACGGCGAGAGCGGCCGCTGCAGCGAGAATGATGGTCAGTTTCATAAGTCTAGTTGTTCCTCCAATTGTCTGAAACGCCGGCCGCAGCGTCCTGGTTACCGGGAACGCCGCAACCTGAAACGAACTTAATGATATTTCTCTTCACCGGCCTCGATTCGCACTGGCAAGCGATTCTCCACCGGCGGCAACGGGCAGGTGGCGTAGGCCGTGAAGGCGCAAGGCGGATTGACGGCCTTGTTGAAATCTAGCACGACTTGGCCTCCCTTGGGCAGGGGTGAATACAGGAAACGGCTGGCCGCGTAAGTTTCCCGGCCGCTGGTCTGGTCGCGAAAAACGTAGAACAACTCCTGCGCGTCCGGCTCTTCGAGGATCGGGTAGAGACGCAGGTCCTGGCCGCCGATCCGGAACGCCGCGTAGCCGGGACAGTGGGAAGCCTCGGTTTGGCCGAGGACATTGAGGATGGGGATCTCGCGCGGCTCGGCTATCCAGCGCGCCGTCACGCGCCAGGCTTCGCTCGCGGGAAAGTAATCCAGGCCGTGAAACGCTTTGCGCGCGGGACTCTCGGGATCCTTGAGACGAATGCCGAGCCGTTCGCCGCGCCGGATCGGGAGCAGGCTGAGACGCCCCACCTTGACGACGTCGGAATCCGGCTTCAACTCGCGGCGTGCGCTTTCGCCCCGCATGGCGACCGACACGGCACCTTCGCGCAGTTCGAAGACGCCGGCCTGCGCCGGTCCATCGGGCAGCGCGATTTCGTTGCCGGGATCGCTGCCGAAGGTGTTGGCGCCTGGGTGCAGCCAGAAGAGGCCGGACACGGTGAGCCAGCCGCCCTCGGCCTGCAACGCCGTCTCGCGCGCGCGGCGCCACTGCGCGATCTCATCTTCGAACCGGGGCCCCGCCGCCATCGCCAGCGCAACCGCCAGGCCGAGCACCACGCGCGGCGTCATTCGCCCTCCCCCGCCGAGCGGATCAACTCCTCAATCATGCCCCGGCATGTTTCCGATGTCTGGTTCACGCTGCGTCGCAGCGCTTCCATCTCGCGGTCGAGAGCGTTCAACTTGTCGGCCAGGTGCAGGCAGGCCAGCACGGCGACGTGAGTGGAATCCGCGTTGGGAGCCTTGGCGGCGATCGCCAGCATGAGGTCGTCCAACTGCGCCGCCATGCGTTCGATATCCCCCGGATCGCTGGCCGCGCGCAGCGTGTACTGCCGGTTCAGGATGGTAACCCGCACCGTCTGTTTTTCTGGAGAACGGCTTTCCATGCTTCTCCGCCGAGTGGTATCCGCTACGTGGTACTCAACTGGTCGATCTGTTCGAGCAGTTTTTCAATCCGCGTCCGCACCTGTTTGCGCTCGGTTTGCAGCGCCGCCAGTTCGTCCGTCAGCCGCCCGGATTCGGCCCGCGCTTCCGCGGCCAGCGATAGCGCCGCGTCCTTCTCCTGGCGCAGCTTCGCCACCAGTTGAACCGCCTGCTGGATGCGATCCTCCAGGCTGGCCAGCGCATCCGGTTGGTGCGTGGGCGTCATTTCTTTTCAAGCGCCGCGCGGGCGGAATCCTTCACCTCGAGCGCGGTCTTGGCCACGGAAACCAGTTGCTGGAACGCCGCGTCGTCGTGCAGCGCCACGTCGGCCAGCACCTTGCGGTTCAGCTCCAGGCGCGCGGCCTTCAGCCCACTCAGGAACTTGCTGTACGAAAGGCCCGCCGCGCGGCAGGCGGCGTTGATGCGCACGATCCACAGGGCGCGGTATTCGCGCTTCTTGTTCTTGCGCCCGATATAAGCGAACTTGAGACCGCGCTCGACCGCCTCTTGCGCGGCGCGGTTCAGTTTGCTCTTGGTAAGGAAGTAGCCCGACGCTTGCTTCAGCGTCTTGACGCGGGCATCCTTGCGGTGGGTACCACGTTTGACTCTAGGCACGTTTCAATCTCCTTTAAAATGGACTTGGCGGAACGGGCACGTGCCACGCGCACCGTCCGCGCAAACCGCTCACCCTCGACTTAGTAGGGGAGCATGCGCTTCAGAGCCGGCTGATTGGTTGGATCGGCCATCACGCTCTGATGCAGCTTCTTCTTGCGCTTGTGCGGTTTCGAGGTCAGGATATGCCGGCCGAAGGCGTGACTGCGCATCACTTGCCCCGTACCGGTTTTGTGAAACCGTTTGGCCGCACCTTTATGTGTCTTAAGCTTAGGCATAGGATTTCCGTGGGTCCTTGCGAACGGGAAACTTCTTTACTATAGCACAGCGGGCCAGCCATCAATCCTTGCCGGCCTTGGCCAGTTTCTCGATCGCGGCGGCGGGTGCGCCTGGCCCGAGGATGTGGCGAATCGCGGCTTCGAGCACTTCATCGCGGCCGGCGCGAATACCCGCAATCGTCGGCTTGACGACGAGGTCGGGAATAATCCCCACGCGCTGCGTGGGCCGCTTGTCGGGATAGAAAACACCCAGGCCGCTGATCATCGTACTCTGCCCGCCGGGGAGAGTGATTTGCGATACGTTTCCATCGGCCCCCGCCGTGGTGCTGCCGATGACGAACGCGTTCGGGGCGGCACGAAACGCCATGCTGGTAAACTCTGCGCTGCTCTGCGTGACTTCGTCGACCAGAACCACGACCTTGCCGCCGTAATGCGGCTTCGCCGGAGTAATCGAGACAGGCGCTTCGAAGTGGAAAGCGCCCGGGTTCGACAGGTCACCCTTTGTGGCGCGCACAAATGGCGTTTCCTCGTCCACCAGCAGCGAGCCCAGCGCGTCGACCACGAATTCGCTCGGGTAGTTGCGAATATCGATAACGAGGCCCTTGGTCCCGGCGGCGCCATCGACGTAGTGGGCCGCATCGACCAGTTTGACGGACGACAGCTTCAGGTACGCGACGTCGTCCGAGAGGCGCCGGAAGGTGTCGCCGGGCAGGTCGTGCGTGTCCTTGCCCGGTTTTGCCGTCACCGAGAGGCGTTTGGCGGCGATTTCCAGCGTCCGGTTGTCGCGCCGCACATTCACTTTGATGTCGCCGCACTCGCCTTGGGTCAGCGTCCGGCCCATATCGCGCAACATGGCCGCATCGTTCGAATCGGCGTAATACGGCTTCCATTTCTCGACTAGCCGGGGGACCGGAACGCCGTCCAGCGTCTCGATGACATCGCCAATTTGCAGACCGGAGGCCGGCCCGGCGGCGTCATTGGCGAACCCGGTGACAACCGCGCTGTTTTCGATGAAACGCACGGTCGCCGGAAGCTGGCAAGCGCCCATGGGCGGCCTCACTTGAATCGCGCTCCACAGGTTCGCGTGCGTATCGTGGATTCTGGCGATCAGCGCCATCAGCTCCCGCTCGTACTCTTCGGCGCTCTTGGCCAGCGCGATTCTCGGAATGAATTCATCGAGCACATGGTCCCAGTTCTCCCCCATAAGATCGCGACTCGGATACCAGTATTCGACGATATTCCAGAAGCGGAAGAGCGCGAGCAACTGCAGACCGGCATCGGGCAGCTTCACTCCCGTGTAACTCAGCTCATGCTGGAAAGCGGGATTGCCGTTCCGTGCCAGCGAAACGTAGAACTGCTTTCCGTCGGCTGGGCGGAGACGACGAATCCCACGCAGCAATCGGCCGAGATCGGCTCCGAGCCGATCCTCGGCTTCGATCCATGCGATGTCAGGCCGAAGCTCAAGTTCCTTTTCGTCTAACTGCGCGCAGGGCTGACACTCGCCGATCCTACCCAGTGCGGCGACCCACTTAGCCAGCACTTCGTTCGCCGCGGCGCGATCGGGCGCAGCGAGAATCGCCGGTAGGATTCGATATAGATCGTAGTCCCAATGACGCTGCCCGGAGGTGACTTGCGGATGATGATACTTGAGGAATCCCCAGACCTTGCCAAGCGTGGCCAGGTTCGCGATCTGGACAGTCGAGAGTTCCGTCAGCGCGATTTTGGAACCGGCATCGAACTCACGATCGGCATCGAGAACGGTTGTCTCGCGGAGCACCTTGGGCGCATCCCAAATGGGCTTGCCGTCGACCAGTAGCCTCATGTCGTCCACCCAGGCCTTGCCCGTTCCAGCCAGCGGGAAGCCGAAGAAAAGTCGCTGGGCATCCGGCTGTACCTGCACGGAAACGGAGTACTCGGTCCAGCCGGTGGTTCCCTTGATCTGTCTCCGTTCCATGTTGTCAAACGCCAGTGAACCCGACTCACCGTCCTCGCGCAACCACAGCCCCACGAAATCGCTGACGTCCTCGGTGCGGACGAATCCGCGTAACTGAATCGATGTGCCTGCGAAATCCATCGGAAAGCTCTTAGTGATCGTGGAGAAAGCGTTTGCCGTGTCGGCCCGCCGTTCGATGCGAGCCGACCAATGTCCGCCGTGAACGACCTTGTCATCGAGAGAGACAGTTCCTGAAGGATATGTATTCCAACCGGCAGGAACCGAGTTCGAGCTTGGCGCTTCGAAACTTAAGATGTCCGCAAGCCCGGGGCCGTCCTGCGCATGGCAGACGACCAGGGCCGTCGAGCACGCAAACGCTGCGAGAAGACGTGTCATGGGTAGAACATTGTAGCAACGTGCCCAAACTGAATCGAGCGGATAGCTGCGCACGTTGTGGAACACCGTGTCACAGTGACACACATGGTCGATGAGTTCGTTGATTGCAAAGCAAATTCCATGGCATTCGACGTGCTTGGTTACCGGCTACGAGCGTGAGAGTATCTCTTTGTCTGGCACTGTTGAGCGCGACCGCTGCGATGGCATCGTCGTCCGGGTTCCTGCTGGGGGTGGACTATAGTGAGCATTTCCCCAATAACGGCGGGGTGTCGATGGCGACGGACAGCTCCGGGGGGCTCTATTTCCTGTCGTATTGCCAAGGTGGCTTCGCGTCCTGTGTGACCAAGATGTCAGCGGATGGGAAGACGATGCTTTGGCGGAACCAGCTCGGGTTCGCGGGGAACAGGATGGCAGTCGACCCCAACGGCGGCGTCTACGTGATGCCGGCGGAGGGCACCACCGGCGCAAGCACGTACGCGGCCAAGCTGAGCGCCGGCGGGTCCGGTCTCGCATGGACGGTGCCCGTAGGCCAGCTTTTACAGTCGTGGCCGTCCACATTCGCAGCCGACTCGCAAGGCAGATTGTACATCGCCGGCGCCTGTGCGGCGGACAATTCGCAAACCTGTGTCGTGCGGCTGAACGCCGCCGGTACCGCGATCGATTACACGAGAATACTGGCGGGATCGCCGACGTCAATCGCGGTAGACTCGTCGGGCGCGGCGTTCATTGGTGGCTACGTGACGATCCAGGGCGTGGCCACCGGTTACCTGGCGCGGCTGGCGCCGGATGGCTCGGTTGGATTCTACGCCAGCCTGCCATTGGATTTCGGGCCGGCGGTTGCCGTGGACGCGAACGGGAACGTCGCGCTGTTCGCGAGCGGGTTGCTCGAGCGCGTGGACGCGACGGGCGCCGTAACGGTCTCGACAGCCGTTGCCGGGGGCGCGGGGTTCGCGCTCGACGCAGCCGGGAACGCCTACATCACGGGCGTCACCACCCAGTTGCGCCCGGTGAAGAGCAGCTTGGCGACGTGCGGATGGAACGCAGACACGTTTCCGGAGCCGTCGCCGGAGACTGCCAACTGGCTGAGCGTGGTCGCTCCCGATGGTTCGCTCTTGCAGACCACCTACATCCCCGGCGGCGGCGGGACGGTGGCCGCCGGCGCTGTTGTCCCGTTGGTTGCGACGGGGCCGAATTCGACTGTCTTCGTGCTGGCGACGGCTGGAACGAGCTTCGCGCCCACCCAAGCCAGTCCGCTATTGCAGACGGGAAATGGGGCCGGCGCGCTGTTTCGCTTATCCCCGAATGCCAACGCACAGACGTTTCCGCTGGCGTGCGTGGGCGATGCGGCGAGCTTCGACACGGGCCCGATCTCGCCGGGAGAGATTGTCACATTGTTCGGCAACGGGCTGGGGCCGCAGCAGGGCGTGCAGCCTCAGGCCACGCTGCAGAGTCCCTATCCGGCGCAGGCGGGAAACGTCGCGGTGACCTTCGATGGAACGCCCGCGCCGCTGCTGTGGGTGCAGGACGCGCAGATCAACGCCGTGGTGCCGTGGTCGGTGACGCCGGGTCGGAACACGCAGATCTGTTTCACTTACAACAACGTGAAAACGAATTGTCTGACTTGGCCGGTGGTAGAGACGGCGCCGGCGGTGTTCACGGTTGACGGCGTGCATGCGGCGGCGGTGAATCAGGACGGAACCCTCAACTCGGCGGAGCATCCCGCGCCGGTGGGCTCGATCGTTTCGATATGGGCGACCGGGCTGGGCCCGATCACGCCGGCGCAGGCCGATGGAACGCTGGTGGGCCTGCCGTTGCCAGCCAATGCGCTGACAGTGGGAGTGGTGAACGAGTGGACCACGCCCGGGCTGTGGCCGTGCGGCTGTGGCGGCGGAAGCGGATCCAACCCATTTGTCGTGACCTATGCGGGACCCGCTCCTTACCTGGTGGCAGGGACCAGCCAAATCAACTTCCAGGTTGCGCCCTATCAGGTCGCGACTCTATATCTCACTCTGCCTTCGGCACAAAGCACGGGGTTCCAGATCTACGTCGCGGGTAGGTGAAGCGGGTCAGCCGATCTCGGCCAGCAGTGTGCTGTAGAACGAGTCTGTCGCATACCGCTCCAGCCAGGGCGTGTGGCCGCAGCGCCCGAGCACGGTGAATCGGAACTGCTCGATCGCGTCGGATAGAGGTCCCGCCACGCCCGCCGCCGGCGAGGAGTCTGCGTCGCCGTGAATGGCGACCACCAGACAGCGCACCATCTGCACCCGGCGCAAGAGTTCGCCGGAGCGGCGCATTTCGGACGCCTCCTTCCACACCGCGCGGTAGATTCGGGCGCTGACGCGGATGTCGCCGGGCGCGTCCGTCCGATCCACTGGCGCATAGGCATCCGCTTTGCCGCCAAGGCGCCCGAGCCGTTCGAGCCAATGATCGCTATCGGGCGCCGTGGGATCGGCCAGAGCCGCGATCGCCGCCGCGTACTCTACTTTCTCCGCGTCGTCCAGACGGTCGAGCCTGCTGGTGCGAAGCTGCGCGGCGGAAGTCTCGATCAACGGCGGGGTGCTTACCAGAATCAGCTTGCCGCACAACTCCGGGTAGCGCGCGGCGAGCAACAGGCTGAGCCACGCGCCCCACGAGTAGCCAATCAGAACAGCCGGGATCTGGCAATGCAGCTCGATCGCCTGGCGCAATTCCTCAACCTGTCCATCGACCGATTGAGCCGTTTGCAGCGGCTCAATCACGCCATGATCGCGCGACAGCCGGCGCGCGACCCGCGCCATTTCCCCAGCCGCGCCTGGCCCTCCATGGATCGCGACCACTCGAAACGGCGCGGCTCCGTGAAGTCTAGGATTGAGGTCCATCGGCGCGCGGAGCGGCGGGCGCCGGCTACATCGCCAGGCCGGTCAATGCGATCGCGATACCCGCGATGCCCGCGATCAGCCCGATCCACGGGAACATGGTCTTACGAGAGATGAAGTAGATCGAACTCAGCACGAGGGCGATCTCGAGCAGCCCTTCGCCGATGTCATACCGCAGGCCGCGGTGTTCCGCCGCATCCGAAGCCGCGTCATGGCCTCTCGCTTCTTTCTCGATGTCCTTGCTCTCTTCGTCGTATTTCTTCAGCTTCTTCCCGTTGTCGGCGCGCATCTTTTCCGCCGCGTCGCCCTTGGCGTCCAGCACCACGAGCAGGCTCGATCCCAGTTCGACGTTGTGAAGCTTGATCTTGGTCGCCTGGTACTCGGCCCAGCGGTCGTTGGCTTCGGACTTGGTGATGATGGCCTCCGTGTGCGTGCGGTGCGACATGATGGAGACGATTGCCAGCGCAACAGCCAGTATCGCCGCCATGATGCCAACCAACTGACCCTTCGGGTCGTGCTCGTGTCCTTCGTGATGTATCTCGAGTTCAGCCATATCGGTCTTCGTATTATATGCCAGTTTCGCCGTCCAACCGCAATCCGTCGATAAAGCCGTTCCGGTCGCCTATTCCTATGCCGGCGGCAGATCCGGCGTCAACGCCAGACGCTGCATCGCAGTCAAGGCGTTGTAGTGGATCGCGGTCAGCTTGCCTGCGGCCTGGGTCGACTTTTCCAAGACCGCGCCACAAGATCCTACGCCGCTTACGAGCGCTGTGATAGGTAAAAGGGGCTGCGCCCGGAGCGGCCCGGCTCGATATACTAATTACTTGCCGCCCAAAAAACAGGTTCGATACCGCGATGCCGGTGTCAATATCGACGAGGGCAGCCGCGCTGTGGCTGCCATCAAGAAAATGGCTCGCGGGACGTTCACCCGCGGGGTGCTCACCGAGATCGGCGGCTTCGGCGCCTGTTACCAGGTGAGCGGTTTTGTGAAGCCGGTGCTGGTGAGTTCGGCCGACGGCGTGGGGACCAAGCTGAAAGTGGCTTTCCTCACCGGCCGCCACGACACGGTTGGCGAGGATCTGGTCAAC
Organism: Bryobacterales bacterium; assembly: GCA_003157745.1. Lineage (GTDB taxonomy): Bacteria > Acidobacteriota > Terriglobia > Bryobacterales > Bryobacteraceae > Bog-375. The sequence goes on from PMKM01000036.1 coordinate 11,053, forward strand.
CACTGCGTCAACGACATCGCGGTGCAAGGCGCGTCGCCGCTGTTTTTCCTCGACTACTTCGCCGTCGGCAAGTTGGATGCGGACGTGGCGGCGGCGGTGGTCTCGGGCCTGGCGCGCGGCTGCCGCAACAACGGTTGCGCGCTGATCGGCGGCGAGACCGCCGAGATGCCGGGCATGTACGCGCCGTCGGAATACGACCTGGCCGGCTTCATCGTGGGCGCGGCCGAACGCTCCCAACTACTGACCGGCAAGACCATTCGCGCCGGAGACACGCTGCTGGCGCTGCCTTCGAACGGCCTGCACACGAACGGATATTCGCTGGCGCGGAAACTGCTATTCGAAACCGCCGGTTTGCAGCCGGACACGGTGCTTCCGGAAACCGGCGGCACGGTGGCCGATGCGCTGCTGGCCGTTCATCGCAGCTACTTGAAGCCCATCCGCGCGCTGATGGATGCGCGCCTGTTGCGCGGCGCGGCGCACATTACCGGCGGCGGCATCACCGACAACACGCCGCGCATGCTGCCCGACGGACTGGCCGTCGCCATCGACACGGGCGCCTGGCGCATCCCGCCCCTGTTCGAGTTGCTGCGCCGCATCGGCAACATCCCGGAGGACGATTTCCGCCGGACGTTCAACCTGGGCGCCGGCATGATCCTGGCCATTCCCGCGCGGGGCGCCGCCAAGGCCGAAGCCGTGCTCAGCCGCCTCGGCGAAACTCCCTTCCGCATCGGCACCGTGATTGCCGCCAAGCGCGGCCGTCCTCGTGTGGAGTACCGATGAAGCGCCTGGGCATTCTCCTCTCCGGCCGCGGTTCGAACTTCGAAGCCATCGCGGACAACGTCGCCGCCGGCTCGATTGACGCCCAAATCGCCGTCGTGATCGCCAACCGGGCGGAGGCGCGTGGTCTCGACGTGGCGCGCCAGCGCGGACTGAACGCGGTGGCGATCCCTTCCAAGGGGTTGGACCGCGAAGTCTACGACCGCATGTTGGTGGAAGAGCTGCGCCGGAACGATGTCGATCTGGTGTGTCTGGCCGGCTTCATGCGCTTGCTCAGCGCGTCGTTCATTCGCGAGTTTCCCAACCGGATTCTCAACGTTCATCCTTCGCTGTTGCCGGCGTTCCCGGGCCTGGATGCGCAGCACCAGGCGCTGGCACACGGCGTCAAAATTGCCGGCTGCACCGTCCACTTCGTCGACGAAGAGCTGGACGCCGGCCCCATCCTGATTCAGGCAGCCGTGCCGGTCCTCAACGACGACACCGTCGAGGCGCTGTCGGCGCGCATTCTGCGCGAGGAGCACCGGATTTATTCGGAAGCCATCCGCCTGGTGCTGGCCGGCGCCTATTGCGTTGGAGGCCGGCGCGTCACTTTTTGCTGAAGAAATTCGGAAAACTTCATGGGCGGCCCGGGGCCCGTCTCCATCTGTTTTTCCACCGCGCGCTGGTATTGCCGCAGCATCTCCATCCGATGCCGCGGGGCCACCGGAGAACTGTGGTAGTCCATCAGGATTTCCACTTCCCAGGGCTGAAACGAGTTTCTTGTCATCGCGCCGCGCATCAGCTCGGACACCAGCTTGCGAAACCGGTTCAGCATGATTTCGAGTTGAATCAGATCGTCCACGACCATTGCATGTAATGGATCGGCGGTCTGCGGGAAGAACATTAGCTCCCGGAGCCCGAGTCCCGCACCCGATGGAGGAGGATCCGAGTTGAAATCGGCTGGAGGCTGCCCGCCAGGGCGAAACCCACTGGGCGGCACGAGTTTAGGCCGGTCGTCGTCGGTACGGCGACGGCCGGCCTTCGGAGTTCACCGAAGAGCTACTTAACGGTCCATGTGCTCGGATGAAGATCGGATAGTTTCTTGCTGCCCTCTTCTTCGGCCATTGTTTCCAGCTTGTTGCGAGCTTTCATCACTCCCATGCGAATGTGTTGTTGCAGATAATACGTCTTGCCCGCTTCCACTTTCAGCGTCAGGACGCTGTGGTTCTCGGCCTCGGAGCAGAAATAATGTTCACCCGGATCCAGCGTGAAAAAGAAGTAATTGTTGCCGCGGTTGACTCCTTTCCACTGCCCGTCGACCGCGAGCTTGGTCTGAATCTTGTTCCCGGTTAGCGTGGGCCGCAGCACGTAAATGATCGCCTTGTCGGCAGCCGCCACCGCCGTCGGATGAGCCTTCTTGTCGGTATCGGCGGAGAAATTCACTTCCTTGTTGCTGGGCCCGCAGGCCTTCAACTGCAACTCCTTATTGTCGGGTTCTGTCGCTTCTTCCTTAGCCGTATCTGCCGCCGCTGCCGACACCACCAGCACGGAGCCGAGCACGGCTGTCGCAAGCAGAGACTTACTGAACAACGTCACGGTGCTACCTCCAGTTTTGACTTGGGCCACGATTTCCGATTTTCCATCGTGGCCAGCCTCGATTGTATACCACACTATCAATATAAGACCTGAATATCCTGTTTGCCGGTTCCGACCGCCTCTCGAACCTCCGGCCCGACACCCCCGTCGCCGGACTCGAGTTCAGCTTACGGAAGGATCAGCGGCAGCCAGTCGAAGCGGACAGCTCACCGCCGCGACACATGCGATGATATAGGCGACGGACGATCCATGAGCACCCGATCCATGACCCTGCGGCCCAGTGACGTCGCTCCAGTTCGGATGAACTTCCATCGGACTCCTGCCGCCCTCCGCCACGCGCGCCCACGATGACGCTTGCCAACCACGGTCTTAGCCCGGCCGACTTGGTCGAAATCGTTGTGGCGGCGCTGCTGCTGCTCGGCATGTTGCTGTGGCATCCGTGGCTGACGCCGCTGGCGCGATGGTTGGAAGCGCGTGCCGTCTGGTCGATGGTTCTGATCGCGGCGCTCCCGGTCGCGCTGCGTCTGGCGCTGCTGCCGAATCATCCCATCCCGGCGCCCGACCTCTACGACGAATTCAGCCACTTGCTCGAAGCGGACACGCTGCGCCATTTCCGGCTGGCCAATCCGCCGCACGCGCTGCCGCAGTTCTTCGAGACGTTTTTCGTTTTGCAGCGGCCCACCTATGCCTCGATCTATCCGCCGGGCCAAGCGCTCGGGCTGGCCATCGGTTGGACTCTCTTCGGCCATCCCTGGGCCGGCGTGCTGATAGCGACGGCGGCCTTCTGCGGCCTGTGTTATTGGATGCTGCGCGGCTGGGTGAGCCCGCGCTGGGCGCTCGCCGGAGGGCTGCTGGCGGCGATCGAATTCGGACCGCTCAACCAGTGGATGAACGAATACTGGGGCGGCGAAGCGATCGCGGCCGCGGGCTGCCTGGTCTTCGGTGCGCTGCCGCGCCTGCGGGCGGCGCCGCGCCTGCGCGATGCGATCCTGCTCGGCCTTGGCCTCGCCATGCACCTGCTCGCCCGGCCGTACGAATCCATCTTCCTGTTCCTGGCCGTGGCGCTGTTCTGGGCGCCGTGGCGACTGGCCGAACTGCGGGAGGTGGCACGGTTCCTGCCGCACGTGGCGGCGCCGCTCGCGCTCGCCGTCGCCCTGCTGGCGGCGCAGAACAAGCAAGTCACCGGAAGCTGGACCACCATGCCCGAGGCGCTCAGCCAATACCTGTACGGCGTACCCGCCGCGTTGACGTTCCAGCCGAAGGTGACGCCGCACGTTCCGCTCACCGATCAACAATCGATGGACTACAAGATGCAGCGGTCGTTCCTGGGCGAGCGCACGGAAACGCTGGGCACCTATCTGCTGCGTCTCGAATACCGCGTGCGTTATTACCGCTTCTTCTTCCTGGCGCCGCTCTACCTCGCGCTGGGCGCGTTTCTGTTCGCTCTCGGCGAACGCCGCTTCCGTTGGGTGGCGCTCACGCTCGCGCTATTCGCCCTGGGCACGAACTTCTTCCCCGCGTTTCAACTGCACTACGTGGCCGCCTGCACCTGCCTGTTCGTGCTGATCTCGGTGGTCGGTCTCGAACGCATCGGGCGCCGTTGGCCGGAAGCGGCGCGCCTGGTCGCCTTGTTGTGCGCGGCGCAGTTCGTTTTCTGGTACGGCTTGCACGCGTTCTTTGACGACGCGGAGTGGTCGCAAGCGGTGCGCCGCTATGAGACCTGGGATTCGATCAACCACGCCAATCCGCAGCGCCGCATCCTGGTCAACCGCCAACTGGACCAGGTGCCGGGGAAACTGCTCGTCTTCGTCCGCTACTCGCCGCATCACATTTTCCAGGACGAGTGGGTTTATAACCGCGCGGCAATCGACGATGCGCGCATCGTGTGGGCGCGCGACCTGGGCGGCGAAGAGAATCGGCAATTGCTGCGCTACTTCGCCGGCCGCACCGCGCTCGTGCTCAAGCCGGATGCGCAGCCGCCCATTCTGACGCCGTATAGCGCCGCGGCGCCGTAGGCTAAGTGCCGCCAGCATCGGCTGTGCCGGGAAGCCGCTTCCGTCGCGGCTCGAATGCGCACCCGGAGCCGCGACCGCAGAGGACGGCGCGCACGCTTGGGTCCAATCGGGAAACATAGTGGCGCCGGAGCGGCGAAGTTCTCAAAAGAGAGGTACCGGAACCTGCCGGGTACCTGCGGCACTGCGACAAAGGGGGGCTGCCAGCTACTATAGAGGCGGAATGAACCAAGCATCGGCCCTGGCATTAATCGGCATCCTGCTCCTGGCGGGCTGCGCGGCGATCATGCAGTTCGCTCGCGTGATCGCACGCGCCCGCTTGCGGCGGCGTCGAAAGATGATGCGCATGTGTTCGGTCGTGGTCGGAGTGCCGGCCGAGGCGTCGAACGACCAGTGCTATTAACCGCGGCCGATTTCACGCCGCCGCGAAGGCTAATTCCGCGGCACCGTCCTCGATGAGGCTGCCCGCCGAACCGGCGAAGCGGACCGCCAGCACGGTCTGATCGGTGGGCTGGGTCGCACCGTCGCCGTATCGCGCGACGGTCTCGAGGATGCGCTCCACCAAAACCCGCGGCGCATCGTGCCGATGTTCCCAAGCCGCCTCGACGATGCCCGCTTCACCCAATTCGCAACCGGCGCGATCCACGGCATCGGCCACGCCGCCGCTGAACGCAATCAGCACGTCGCCCGCGCCGAGACTCACCGACCGCTGCCGGTACACCGCGCGGTCGCTGAGCCCCAAAACCGTTCCGGTGGTTTCCAGGAACCGCGTGCGCCAGCCGATGGAGCGGATGAGAAACGCCGATTGATGGCCGGCGCTCACGTAGCGCAGCACCTGCCGCCGCGGGTCGACGTAGCCGCAGAATAGCCTGGTGAGCGAACCTGCCGCCGCGGCGTTGCACAGCGTGCGGTTAAGCTGCGCGGCCGCCGCCGCCAGCGCATCGACCCCGCCGGCGCCAATGCCGTGAAAGTGCGCCCGGACCGCGGCCGTCATGACGGGAGGGGATACGCCGGGCCCCAGCGTCTCGCCAAAGGAGACCAGCAGGCGGCCGCCGTCGACCGGGATGAACTCGAAGAAGTCGCCGCAGTCACCGGTGGCGGTCCGGCAGGCGCCGTAGTAATCCAGACCGGGAACCGCCCGACTGCGGACGGGTTGAAACAGCGGATATGGGTTTTCGCCGATTGGCGAGCCAGGAACGGGGAATGATGCCGAATGAGAATAAGAAGTGCTCATGCCTGTTTGACGCATCGGAAAGCGCGAACGCCTACACCGCGCATGAGTTCGAGTACTTGTGCTTTGTGCACACAGTGTGGCCGCAACAGAGCGCTCGCCGGCTTCGTCTCAGAAGTGCCGGCGCAGATCCTCGAACCGCTCGACCACCAGCAGGCGGCCGTTGGCCTCCGCGATTTCCTGCCGCTCCAGAACCCAGGTGTGCGCGTGGGGAACGAACACGGCGTGCAAGCCCGCGGCCAGCGCGGGGTTGATATCCGACTTCGGGCTGTTGCCGATCATCCAGGTGCGCGCCGGATCCATCCCGCGCTCAGCCACCAGGCGCTGGTATGCCGCGCAATCCTTTTCCTTAACAACTGCCGTGTGCCGGAAGTACTGCCCCAGGCCGGAGCGGCCGATCTTCAACAATTGCTCCTCCGCGTGGCCCTTGGTGAACAGCGTCAGTTCGTGCCGCTCCGCCAGGTAGGCAAGCGTTTCGGGCACGCCCGCGATGGTTTCCATCGGGCATTCGAGGATGCGCTCGGCGAAGCCCATCACGATTTCGAGATCCTCCGGCCGCACGTCGCGCTCCGCCAGCCGCTCGTAGGTATGGCGCAGATTGTGACCGAAATTCAGCGACCCATAGCCGTGGATGCGCGCGTTGACTTCCTCGATCGAATCGAGCACTGCGCGCACTTCCCACGCGTCGAGCGTCGAATGATCCAGAAACCCGACGAATTCGTCGAAGGCGCGCTCGAAATAGATGTTGTTCTCCCACAGCGTATCGTCGGCATCGATGATGAGAAACTGCGGCGTCATCTTGCGGTAGTGGGGGCCAGGCGGAAAGGCACTTCGAAGATCGCATCCACGTCCACCGGGATGCCGTTGCGTTTGGCCGGCGCGAATTGCCATTTGGCCAGGGCCTCGGCGGCGCTGCGGTCCAGCCGGCCGTCGATTCCGTGCAGGATTTCGATCGCGTCCACCTGCCCGTCCTTGCGGATCACCGCGAACAGCCGCACCGTCCCTTCCACGCGCTCGTGAATGGTTTCGCGGAAGTACTTCGGGTCGACCTTGCGCAGCGCCACCGGCGACTGCATGTTGGGCGGCGGCGCAGCGGTGAGCGGACTGCGTTCGGCGAACCACACCAGCCAGCTCCCTGAGAAGCTGGTGACGTTCGGCATCTGGATCGAGATCGCGTAGACCGCGCGGCCATCCAGGCGCGGATCGGGCGCGCGCACGCTGTGCACCGGCGCCACCGTCGCGGGCTGCGCGGCGGCGCGGCCGGCCAGCATTTCCTGCACGAGGGAATCGCGCGTTAACGGGCGCAGCGCGGCCATCAGCGCCGGATCCGTGCTGCGCGACCCGCCATGCGCCATCAGATCGGGCACCAGGACAGCCGGGCCCGCCGGCGCCGCCGCGCCGCCCTCCACCCTGTGATGCGGCCCGGCGGAGAAGCCGGCCTCGTGCGCGCGCGGCGGCTTCGGAACGTCGACCGCATCGATGGGATTCAGACCCACGATAGCCACCGTGGCTTCGGGCTGCGCCGGCATCGCGACCGTGGCGTCTGCGCCGGGCAGGTCGAGTTCGGCGGAGGCGGGCTTCGTCTTACTCTGCGGCGGCGCGGTGAAGCCGCGCGGAATGCGCGGCATGTTCGCCGCCGGCGCGGCGGTTGCCACCACGGGCGCGGCCGCCAACTCGGTCGGCGCCGGCGCGGCCGGGCGCGTTTCCGGGGCGACGAACGGCAATGGGCGCGGGCGCGGCGCCGCCAGGTCGAGCGACAATTCATGCCGTACGTTGCTCGTGCGAATCTGCGGCGCGGCCGGCAGCGGGCGCTCCCCGGGCGGCGGCGCCGCATGTTCCGGCGGCGGTGCGAACGGCCGCACCGGCTTGGGCGGCGGGGTCAGCGCTGCAGCCAACATGTTGGGCAGCTTGAGCGGCTGCGCCAGCCGTATTTCGGGTGCCGGAACGCGGATCAGTTGCGGCGGCCGCGGCAGTTCGATCTGTCCCGCCACAATCTGTTGATGAAAGATATAGTGCGCGCGAGGCGGTTGCTGGCTCGCCGCTACGGCCGGTTTGACCTCCGGCATTTTCGTGCGCAGGTTGTACCAGATCAAATGTTCCGCATAGGGCCGTATCTGGCGGTTGAAGACGGGCCGCGGATCCTCCGGCGTAGCGATCATCGGCACCACGATCACCGCCATCACCGCCAGCACGTGCAACACCACCGAGACCACGAACCCCGGCGTGTGGTCGAAGCGCGCCGCCTCGCCCTGGATCAACATCCTCACCCTACCGCTCTCCGCACTCGCCGCCGCGCCCGTCGTCCGGCGGCTCCTTTATGGTGTGCTGCAAACTGCAAACGGAACCGCCGGAGCAGCCGCGAAGGCATGCTACTATTATGGCGTTTCTAAGGTGGGGCATGCTTTAGCTTGCCCGCGCTTTTTCGACCGCCATGCGCATCGAAGGCAAAGTCGTGATCGTCACCGGCGCTTCGGAAGGCATCGGTGCGGCCTGCGCCGCGGAGTTCGCGCGCTCTGGCGCCAGGCTCTCGCTCTGCGCGCGGTCCGAAGACGGCTTGCGCCGCGTAGCCGGCGATGGGGCGTTGATCACGGCCGGCGACCTCACCGACGAGGCCGTGCGGCGGCGCGTGGTCGACCGGACCATCGAGCGCTTCGGCGCGATCGACATCCTCATCAACAACGCCGGCGTCGGCATGTACATTCCCTCCTGGCAGGCCCCGGAGGAAGAAGTGCGCCGCCTGATGGAGGTGAACTTTTTCGCCCTGCTCGCGATGGTCCGCCTGGTCGCCCCACACATGCGCGCGCGCCACAGCGGCACCATCGTCAACGTCGGATCGATCGGCGGCAAGTTCGTATTGCCCTGGTTGACCGTGTACAGCGCGTCCAAGTACGCCGTCGGCGCGCTCACCGAAGGCCTACGCATGGAGCTCCGCCGCGACGGCGTGCGCACCATGCTGGTGTGCCCCGGCTACGTGACGACCGAATTCCAACGCCGCGCCGTGGGCGAAATTCCGCCGCAGGTCGTGCGCGGCCGGCGCTTCGCCATCACCGCCGCCCGATGCGCCGCCGATATCCGCCGCGGGGTCGAGCGCGACGCGCGCACGGTGATGTCGCCGCCAATCGGCTGGCTGGCGGTCGCGGTGGCGCGCCTGCTGCCGCGCGTCGTCGAAGTGCGCCTGGCGCGCATGAATGGAACCGCATGAATCTGCGCCTCGTTAACACGCCGGGCGTCTATCTGCTTGGCTTCATGGGCAGCGGCAAATCCACCGTCGGCCGCCACCTGGCGCGCCGCTTGGGCTGGAGTTTCTTCGATCTCGACGACGAAATCGAAGCGGCCGAGAAGACCACCATTGCACATATTTTCGACACGCGCGGCGAAGCCGAGTTCCGCCGCATCGAAAGCGAGATGCTCGCGCAACACGTGCGCGCCGTCGAACACGGACGCGCGGCCGTGGTGGCGCTCGGCGGCGGCGCGTTCCACAGCGCGGCCAACCGCGAACTGGCGGCCAATCACGGTGTGACTGTGTGGTTGGATTGCGATTTCGAACGCATCGCGCGCCGCGTTGCGCAGGCCGATCACCGGCCGCTGGCGCGCGATCCCGCCAAACTGGCCGAGTTGTTCGATGCGCGCCGCGATGTCTACCGGCTGGCCGACGTCCACATCCCGGTCGCAACCGACGACGCCGAGGCCGTCGCTGACGCCATTTTGGCGCACCCGTTTTTCCGATGACCCGGCCCGCCCTCCGCCGCCAGGCCGCCCGCATCTTTCGCGCCGCGCTGCGCGCGGCCGATCCGCACCATGCGGTCGCGCGCTACCTCGCCCGCCGCGATTATTCCCGCTTCCGCCGCGTCTACGTGATCGGCGCGGGCAAGGCTGCCGCTGCCATGGCGAACGCCGCCGAACGCGCGTTGGGGCCCATCGTCACCGGCGGCCTGGTCAACGTCAAGGACGGCCACATCGCCAAACTGCGCCGCGTGGAATGGAACGAATGCGGCCACCCGCTGCCCGACGCGCGCGGCGTGGCCGGCGCCGAACGCGTCGCGGCCATTGCCCGCGCGGCTGGCGAAGGCGACCTGGTGCTCTGCCTGATTTCGGGCGGCGCTTCGGCGCTGCTGCCCCTGCCCGCGCCCCCCGTCACGCTCGCCGAAAAGCAGGAGGTCACGCGCCTGCTGCTCGCGTGTGGCGCGGAGATTCGCGAGATCAACGCCATCAGAAAACATCTCTCCGCGATCAAGGGCGGCCAACTGGCCCGCATGGCTTGGCCGGCGCGCGTCGAAACGCTGCTCGTTTCCGACGTGATCGGCGACGCTATCGATGTGATCGGCTCCGGCCCCACCGTTCCCGATCCATCGACCTTTCTCGACGCCGCCCGCGTGCTCGACCGCTACGGCATTCGCAACCGGCTTCCGGCGGCCGTGCGTGCCCGCATCGAGCTAGGCGTGGCCGGCGCGATCGACGAAACTCCCAAGCCGGACGACCCGCTTTTCGCGCGCGTCCGCAATACGGTAATCGGCGATAACCGCCTCGCACTCGACGCCGCGGCGCGCCAGGCGCGCGAACTCGGCTTCCGCACGCTGATTCTATCGAGTGCGATCGCGGGCGAGACGCGCGAAATCGCCCGCATGCACGCAGCCATTGCGCGCGAAATCGCCGCATCCGGCCGGCCCGTGCGCCCGCCCGCCTGCGTCCTCACCGGCGGCGAAACCACGGTCACGCTGCGCGGCGCGGGCAAGGGGGGACGCAATCAGGAATTCGCGCTGGCGGCGGCGCTCGATATCGCCGGCCTCGACAACGTGGTCGTCTTCAGCGCCGGCACCGATGGCACCGATGGACCTACCGATGCGGCCGGCGCCATCGCCGATGGAGACACGCTGCGCCGCAACCCCGACGCCCGCCGCTATCTGGACGCCAACGATTCCTATCATTACTTCGAATCGCTGGGCGACCTGGTAATCACCGGGCCGACCAACACTAACGTGGCCGATGTTAGAATCCTCCTAATTGGGAAGCGCGCATGAGTTTCTGGCGAAAAGATCTGATCGAGTTCGCGCTCAGCCACGAAACCGTCCGCCAGATGGATAGCCTCCGCTCCTGGATCAAACGCGAGCCCGCCAATCCGCTGCCCTTTTTTCATCTCGCGCAGTTCTATCGCATGGAGAATCGGACGGAGGAGGCGCTCGGCCTGCTGCTTGAAGCCGTGCGCCTGGATGCCGCGTTTGCCGATGCCCACGCCGCGCTCGCCGAAGTGTATGTCGTCCGCGCCGATTATCCCGCCGCCTGGCGCCACGCCCGCATGGCCGAGCAAAATGGCAATCCCCGCGCGGTCGAACTGCTCAGGCGCTATGCCGTGACCGAGTGATGCCCCGCGCGTCCGGCGAATACGTCACTCGGCGAATTTCGCTACCATGAAAGCAGGTAGGCCGCTTCGCCCTTTTCCAGAATCTCTCACATGCACCACTCTATTGCCAACTTGCTTCGATCCGCCTGGATTTGGGCCGCGACCGCGGCTCTCATTCTGCTGTGGGCTCCGCTGCTGGGCTCCATCCGGCTCTTCGATTTCGAGCCGCGCCACCTGCGCACCGGCCGCTGGTTCCGCCGGCTGGGCCGCGTCCTGGCGAAGATCAACCCGTGGCGCATCCACATTTCCGGCAGCGAGAACCTGCACGCGAACCAGGCCTACGTCGTCGTCAGCAATCACCAGTCCCTCGGCGACATCCCGCTTATCTCGCACTTGAAGCTCGACACCAAATGGCTCGCCAAGGCGGAATTGTTCCGCGTGCCCTTTATTGGTTGGATGCTCCGCATGGCCGGCGACGTGCCGATCGATCGATCCGACCGGCGCAAGGGCGCGCAAGCTCTGTTGCGATGCGCCCGATACCTGCGCGAGGGATGTTCGGTGGTGTTCTTCCCCGAAGGAACCCGCTCGCGCGATGGCCAGGTGATGCCATTCAACGAGGGCCCATTTCAGTTGGCCGTTCGTGAGCACATCCCGATCCTGCCGCTGGTGGTGGAAGGCTCCGGCGCCGCGCTGCCACGCAATTCGTGGATCTTCGGCGGTATCCAAAATATCCATCTGCGGGTGCTCGAGGCAGTCTCCGTCGACGGCTGGAATATCAAACAAGTCCCCGCGCTCCGCGATGCCGTACGCCAAAGAATCGTCGACGAGTTGTCCCGTCTGCGCGGAGCCGGTCGCGAATCCCGGCCGTCAAAGTGATCGACTGGTGAAGCAGTTGCCGGCGCGAGCCCTGGCTGCGGAGCAGTATTGCGCCGGTTAGAATCCACGCGGCCGTTTCACCGCTTGCCCCAATCCAGCTTCTGGCGCAGCACGTCGAAAAACATGGCGTGCGGCGGACGGATCAAATGCAGCGCGTAGTCCGAACTGCGGCACACGATGGCGTCGCCATCGAGAACCGTGGTGCCCACCTGGCCGTCAATCGTCAGATAAGTCGAGTCGCTCGGATTGTGCGCCAGGATGCGGATCACGCTGGTTTCCGGAACCAGAACCGGGCGATTGGTGAGCGTGTGCGGGCAGATGGGCGTCAGCAAAATCGCCGGCACGGCGGGGAAAATCACCGGGCCGCCCGCCGAAAGCGAGTACGCGGTCGAACCGGTGGGCGTGGAAACGATCAGCCCATCGGCCTTGTACTCGCAGACCAGTTGCTGGTCCACCCAGGCTTCCAGGTCAATCATGCGCGCGATGGCGACCTTGGTCAGTACGGCGTCGTTTAGCGCGTGGTAGGAGGCCACCACTTCGTCGCCGCGCACCACTTCGACGGAGAGCAGTTTGCGCTTGGCAATGCGGTGCTCGCCGCGAAAGGCGCGCTCGAGCTCGGGGTAAATCTCGGCCGTCGTGATCGCGGTCAGAAAACCCAGGCCGCCCAGGTTGACCGCGAACAGCGGAATCTCCAGCTTGCCGATGGCGCGGGCGGCGGAAAGCAGCGTGCCATCGCCGCCCAGCACGATCATCAGGTCGCAGCCTTCGGGAACTTCGCCGCGCGGCAAACCGTGAACCGCGGGCGCGTAGGCGGCCGTTTCCACGTCGCAGCGCACGGCGATCGAGCGCTCGCGCAACCACTCGAGCAGGGGCGGAACGACCGCCAGCGCTCCCGGCGAATTCGGTTTGGAACAAATGCCGACGGTTCTAATGGCGGGCATAGAGCAGAAACTCCTGGTTCCCTTCGGCGCCGAGGATGGGGCTTTCGATCACGTCGGTGCGGAAGCCNNCCCCGGCCGGCTTCAAACTGCGGTTTGACCAGTATAACCATTTCGCCCGCCGCGCGTAACAGCGGCACCACGGCGGGCAGCACCAGCGTGACCGAAATAAAGCTGACGTCGCAGGTCGCAAAGTCCACCGCTTCGCCGATATCTTCCGCGGCCAGCCGGCGTGCGTTGATCCTATCGTGCACCACCACGCGCGGGTCCGTGCGCAGTTTCCAATCGAGTTGTCCCGCGCCTACGTCCACCGCGTGAACGCGCGCCGCGCCCGCTTGCAGCATCACATCGGTGAAGCCGCCTGTGGAGGCGCCGACATCGAGACAGACCCAGCCGGCGACATCGATCTTCCAATGCCGCAGCGCCTCGGCCAGTTTGAATCCGCCGCGGCCCACGTAGGGCGGGCGCGCCAGCACGGCCAGCGCCGCCTCCTCCGCCACCGCCTGGCCGGGCTTGGCCGCCTTCTGCCCGTCCACCGTCACCTCGCCGGCCATGATGAGCGCTTGCGCCTTCTCGCGCGATTCGGCGAGACCGCGTTCCACCAGCAGCCGGTCCAGCCGCGTCTTCATGACTTGCGACGGACAATCAGGTCGGCCAACTCGTGCAGCCGCGTGGCGCGCGCGCCGAACGGCGCAAGCACAGCATGCGCGCTGACGCATTCGGCTTCGGCCATGGTCTTCGACGCCGGGAGGCCGTAGACCGCGGGAAACGTGATCTTGTGCTGCGCCGCGTCCTTGCCGGCGGTCTTGCCGAGCGCTTCGGAGGATTCCTCGACGTCCAATATGTCGTCGACGATCTGAAACGCCAGGCCGACGTGCTCGCCGTAGCGCGAGAGCGCCGCGTATTCGGCCTCCGTCGCACCCGCGAAAATGGCGCCCATGCGGAGGCTGGCACGCAACAGTGCGCCCGTCTTCGCGCGATGGATCGATTCGAGCAGCGCCGCGTCGGGCGGCTTGCCTTCGCCTTCCAGATCCGCCACCTGGCCGCCGATCATGCCGCCCACCGTGCCCGACGCGGTGGCGAGCTCCGCCACCAGGCGCGCCTTGCGCTCGGCCGGCGCGGCGAGTTCCGCGAGCACCTGAAACGCCAGCGTCAACAGCGCATCGCCCGCCAGAATCGCCATCGCGTCGCCGAATACTTTGTGGTTGGTCAGCTTGCCGCGCCGGTAATCGTCGTTATCGAGCGCCGGCAGGTCGTCGTGGATCAACGAGTAGGTGTGGATCAACTCGAGCGCGCACGCCGCCGTCACCGCGCCCTCCGCCTCGCCCGCCACCGTCCGCGCGGCTTCCAGGCACAGCACCGGCCGTATGCGCTTGCCGCCCGCGAACAGGCTGTAGCGCATCGCCCGATGAATGGTGGCGGGATGCGTGGTTTCGGGCGGCGTCAGGCGGTCCAGTTCGGCATCCACCAGCCGCTGTTGCACGGCAAGGTAGTCGCGCAGGTTCATGCTTTTTCGGATTCCTCCAAATGGAATGGCTCGGGCGAAACCTTGCCGTCCTTGCGCAGCAGCACTTCGACGCGCGTCTCCGCCGCATCGAGTTGTTTGCGGCAATCGCCGGCCAGGTTCACGCCGCGCTCGAACAATTCGAGCGACCGCTCGAGCGGCAGGTCGCCCGATTCCAGTTCCTTCACCACCTTCTCCAGATCCTCCAGAGCGGTTTCGAAGGAGGGAGCCGGCCGTGCCCCGGTGTTTTCCGCCATAAAGTAGATTCTAGCAAGCGGGGTGGCGGCGCCCCACTTCGGCCATTCGGGCAGGGCGTGCCTGTGCCCCTGCTTTCAAGTCTCGATTACGGGGCCAACTGTGGGTGATTCTGGCGAACCCATTGCGCGACGCCGCTGCGGAGTCTCTCGGCAAGCCGTCGCATTTCCTCCGCCTCGGTCTCCGAAATCGTGTCCGCCCTTTCGTAGTCCGTGATGTTGCGCTTCTTCCGGAATACGTCGAACTTTCCGATCGTCGTCGCGTCGACTTCGAGCGTGAGTTCCAGCGAGTGGATGACGCGGTAGTGACGATTGGCGCGCTCGGCTTCGTACCCTGCGGCGGCCAACGCGGCGGAGGCAAGCTGAAGAGCTGCGTTGTATGCGATATTGAACCGCCAATCCGCGACCAGCCCTCGTGTTTGGCAGGCCTTCAAATCTCTACCGGCGACGGCGAAGAGATCGGCGATTTCCCGCTGGCTCGTCTTGTGCGCCTTGAGCCAGCCCGCCTTGTACCAGTCTTCCAAGCTCATTCTCGTCGCCGATTAGAAAAATCTTCGGGCCGGATACGACGCTCGTGAGAAAGTGCTGCCCTTGTGCAAGTTTACTAGAGAACTCCGCGGTCCGATAGACGGAGGGGTTCACCTCTCTCGCCAGGTTCCGTTGCGCCTCGGCGAGGGCCGGCACGATATCCTCGACCGAAACCCGCTTGCCGATAATCATCACATCCACGTCGCTGCTGCTTGTCTCGGCGCCGGCCGCCACGGAACCGCAAATGAAAGCGAGCTGAACCTTGGCACCCAACCGGGCGAGACCGCTCTGCAAAACCCCGGCAACGCCGAACGTCTTGCGGACAATCCCATGCATCTCCTCGAATACCGGACACGCTCGATTTGCCTGGAAATAGGTTTGCCGGCCTTCCACGGTGCGCGCCAGAATGCCCGCGCCGACGAGTTGCTCCAGTTCCCGCTGCACGGTGCCGGACCCCAGCGCTACGGAACGAATGATCTGCCGCTGGTAGAAACGCCGGTCCGTGTGGCCAAACAGAAGCCCCAGCACCGCCTGGCGCGTGGCGCCAAACAGCGCCGCTCCGATGGGGTCGCCAGGCATGCGGTTGTTGTTACCCATCTTGAGTACGATAGTACCCTTAACGGGTTCATGTGTCAAGAATGAAGATCTGCGAAAGCCCGCCCGCGCTCCTTCCTCCGCGAAGGGCCAGCAAGCGGGGCGGACGAAATCGCCAACCGGACAGAACAGCGGCGTCCGGTGTAACGCGCTAGACTAATCTCGTCAAAACGCCCCCGATTTGTTTTGTTCCCGAAACGAGCGGGCATGGAGTCACTCGACGCCGATGACTACAACCAAGCGGCCCATTTACTTCTCCTTGTACTTCCAGGTGCTGACGGCTATCGCGATCGGCATCGCGCTGGGGATCCTGGCGCCGGGCACGGCGGCAACCATGAAGCCGTTCGGCGAGGGGTTCATCAAGCTGATCAAGATGATGATCGCCCCAATCATTTTCTGCACCGTCGTCCTGGGCATTTCCGGCACCGAGGATCTGAAGAAGGTCGGGCGGACGGGCGGGCTCGCGCTCCTCTACTTCGAAGTGGTGAGCACGCTGGCCCTGATCATCGGGCTGACCGCGGTGAACCTGATCCATCCCGGCGCGGGGATGAACGTGGACCCGCACACGCTGGACTCGAAGGCCATCGCGTCCTACGCCGCGCCCGGTAAGCTCCATGGGCCGGCCGAGTTCCTGCTCGACGTGATTCCCTCGAACTTCGTCGGCGCGTTTGCCAATGGCGAGATCCTGCAGGTGCTGTTGCTCTCGATCCTCTGCGGGATCACGCTGCAGAAGATGGGCGCGCGGGAAAGCGTGCTCTACCAGTGGATCGAGAAGGGCGCGGAACTGCTGTTCGGCATCGTCAAGGTCATCATGTACGTCGCGCCGCTGGGCGCGTTCGGCGCCATGGCGTTCACGGTGGGCAGCTACGGGGTGAAGACCCTGCTTAACCTGGCGGGCCTGATGGCCACCTTCTACCTGACGTGCCTGGTGTTCATCTTCGGCGTGCTGGGGTCGATCGCGGCGGCGCACGGGTTCAGCATATTCAGGTATCTGCGGTACATTCGCGACGAGATCCTGATCGTGCTCGGAACGTCCAGCTCGGAGGCGGCGCTGCCCCGCATGATGACGAAGATGGAAAGCCTGGGCGCTGGCCGTTCGACGGTGGGCCTGGTGATTCCGACCGGGTATTCGTTCAACCTGGACGGCACGTCGATCTATCTCACGCTGGCGGCCGTGTTCATCGCGCAGGCAACCAACTCGCCGCTCGATCTGCCGCACCAGATCGAACTGCTGGCGATTCTGCTGCTGACCTCGAAGGGCGCGGCCGGTGTGACCGGGAGCGGGTTCATCGTGCTGGCGGCGACGCTGGGCGCGGTGGGAACCGTGCCGGTGGGCGGCTTGGCGCTGATCCTCGGAGTCGACCGCTTCATGAGCGAGGCGCGCGCGATCACCAATGTGATCGGCAATGGCGTGGCGACGCTGGTGGTGGCGAAGTGGACCGGCGACCTGGACACGCCAACGCTCGATGCGCGCCTGCGCGGCCTCGAGCCGGCGCCCGAGTAATGCCGGAAGGAGCGGCGGCAAGCCAAACGGGGCCAAACGGGCCCTTGCCATCGATGCGTGAATGCGGATAGAATCCCGGACTATGAAGCTATCGCTCCTCGTCGTGCCATTGCTCTCGGGCGCCCTCGCCTTCGCGGCGCCTCCTCAGCCCGCCACGCCGGTTATCTTCGACACCGACATCGGCAACGATGTGGATGACTGCCTCGCGCTTGCCATGCTCCACGCCTTCGCCTCGCGCGGCGAGATTCGCCTGGCCGCGGTCACCATCACCAAGGACAATCCGCTGGCTGCCCGCCTGGCGAAGGCCATCGATACATTCTATGGCCGCCCCAACGTGCCCATCGGCATAGTCCACGACGGACAGACTAAGGATGACGGCTACCTCAAGAAGGCGCTCGATGCCGGGCGCTATTCTTACCGCGATCGTCCGGAAGACGCGGTCACCGTGCTGCGCCGTGTGCTCGAATCGGAACTCGATTCGACCGTGGTGATCGTTCAGGTCGGCTTCAGCACCAACCTGGCGCGTCTGCTCGATTCGCCCGGAGGCCGCGCGCTGGCCGCCCGAAAAGTGAGCCGCCTGGTTCTCATGGCCGGTGACTTCGCCGGCGCGGGGCCCGAGTACAACGTCAAAACCGATATCCCCGCCGCGCAGAAACTCGTGGCCCAGTGGCCCGGCCCGGTCTATTGGAGCGGGTTTGAAGTGGGCAGCACCATCAAGTACCCGGCGCGAAGCATCGAGCGCGACTTCGGGCCGCCGGGCGCGAACCCGGTTGCCGACGCCTATCGCAATTACCTCCCCATGCCCTACGATCGCGAAACCTGGGATCTCACCGCCGCTCTCTACGCCGTGCGGCCGGCCGATGGCTACTTCACTGCCTCCGTCCCGGGCCGCGTGACCGTGGACGCGCAGGGCAAGACCGCCTTCACGCCCGATCCCGCTGGCCAGCATCGCGTGCTGTCGGTCAACGATGCGCAGCGCGCGCGGATACTCGAAGCGTTCCTTTGGCTGTGCACGCAGCCTACCCACTAGCGGGCCGTCCCGTGGGAGATTGACGCCCGGCTGCCGGCGATTTTGGATCGCGATCCCACCCCCTGACGCACCCGCCGCCTTGGCTCTCGCATCTGATACTGTAGATCCGATGCCTGCCGATAATCCGTTTGAGGACCCGCTGCGATTTGAACGGCGCGCGCCACCGTGCGCGGTGGTGATCTTTGGCGCCAATGGCGATCTGACCAAGCGCAAACTGCTGCCGGCGCTCTACCGGTTGGCGTACGACCGGCGCCTCGCGCCGGGATTCGCCATCGTCGGCACTTCGCGCACCGCTCTCACCGACGATCAGTTTCGCGACCGGATGAAGGAAGCCGTCGCCGCCTTTTCCGAAGACACGAAGTTGGACGACGAAGTCTGGAGCGCGTTCGCCGAGGGATTGCATTACGTCGCAGGCGATATCGGCGACGTTGCGCTGTTTCAACGCATCGGGGAGAAGCTCGCCCACCTCGAGCAAACCCACCAGACCGGCGGCAACGTGCTGTTTTATCTTTCCACCCAGCCCAGCCAATACGCGCTGGCGGCGCGGGGCATCGGCGCGGCCGGCTTGCAGCACGGCACGGGCTGGCGTAGGCTGGTGGTCGAGAAGCCATTCGGTCACGACCTGGCCAGCGCCCGCGAATTGAGCGACCGGCTGCACGACGTTTTCGCCGAGTCCGACGTCTACCGCATCGACCATTACCTGGGTAAGGAAACCGTGCAGAACATCCTGGCCTTTCGCTTCGGCAACGGGATTTTCGAGCCGCTCTGGAACCGCCGCTACATCAATCATGTCGAGATCACCGCCGCCGAATCGATCGGCGTCGAAGGCCGCGGCGCGTACTATCAGGAAGCGGGCGCCCTCGCCGACATGATTCAGAATCACCTCCTGCAGGTGATGGCCACCATCGCGATGGAACCGTGCGCCAGTTTCCGCTCGACCAGCGTGCGCGACGAACGCTCGAAGCTGCTGCGTTCGATGAAGCCGATGACGGCGGACGAGATCCGCTGGAATGCCGTCGCGGGCCAATACGGGCCGGCGCGGATTGGCGGCGCCGACGTGCCCGGATTTCGCCAGGAGCCCGGCGTTAACCCGGCCTCGACCACCGACACCTACGCCGCAGTGACGCTCTTCGTCGACAACTGGCGCTGGGCGGGCGTGCCATTTTACGTGCGCACCGGCAAGCGGCTGCCCAAGCACGTCACCGAAATCGCCATCCATTTTAACCAGGCGCCGCTCGCCATGTTCGATGGCGAAATCGCCGACGGCACGCCGAACCTGCTCATCGTGCGCATCCAGCCCGAAGAGGGCATCTCGCTCAGGTTCCTCTCCAAGCGGCCCGGCGCTGGCATGAAACTGCGCCCCGTGTCGATGGATTTCAATTACGGTTCGAGCTTCGGCGAACGCTCGCCGTCGGCCTACGAAACGCTGCTGCTCGATGCCCTGTTCGACGACGCCACTCTCTATACGCGGCAGGATATGGTGGAAGCCAGTTGGGCCATCGTCGAGCCGATCGAAAACGCGTGGCGCAACGACAGTTTCGATTTTCCCAATTACTCCGCTGGAGGCTGGGGACCCGCCGCCGCCGACGAGATGCTGGCGCGGCACGGCCACACCTGGAGGAAACCGTAATGGTGGCGCCTCCCGAGAAGATCCTCAAGGACCTGGCCGATCTGTGGGTCACCACTGGCAAGCAGGAAACCGGCACCGAGGCGCACGGCGTGCTGCGCGCTTGCACTATGACGTTTATTGCGATCGCCGAAGATCGCGACGACGCGGCCGGCCTGGGCGAGACCATCGCCGCGCTGATGCCCGAACATCCCGCGCGCACGATCGTCATCCGGCTCTCTGGCGCCGGCGAGCGCTCGATCGCGCAGCGCGTTTTCGCCCAGTGCTGGATGCCGTTCGGGCAGCGCCGACAGATCTGCTGCGAACAGGTTGAGATCTCCTGCTCGGACGCTTCGCTCGGCGACGTGCCGTCGCTGGTGCTGCCGCTGGCGGTGCCGGATCTCCCCGTGATCCTGTGGTGCCACAGTCCGCGCCTGCTCGGGATGGCGGAGTTCCCCGCCCTGGCCGCCATGGCGAGCCGCGTGGTGGTCGATTCCGGTGCGCTCGCCGACGCTCCCACCGTCCTGCAGCGCCTGGCCGACGAAGCCGCTCACGGCATGTTGCTTGGCGACCTGGCCTGGACGCGCCTCACGCGCTGGCGGCAAACCCTTGCGCAGGTTTTCGAAGACCCGCGCTACACCGCCAGGCTCTCGGGCACCGCCCGCATCACCGTCTGCGACTCGGGCGCGGTAACCACGCGCGCGTTGTACATGGCCGCCTGGATGGCCGGCGCGCTCGATTCGATCGGCGTCGCATCCACGGTGCGGATTCGCACAGCCGTGCCCGAGACCTTTGCCACGCTCGATTGCGGCGAGTTCCACGTTCGCCTGGAACGCCACGACGATCATCTCGTGTCCACCGTGGATGGGCTTCCGCACTGCGCCTTGCTGCCCCAGCCGGACGATTACGTCCTCCTGCGCGAGGAACTCGGCATTGCGCATCGCGACCCGGTGTTTGAACGGTCGCTAGCGTCCGCGGCCCGGCTCGCGTATGCTACGGATTGAATGAGCGCTCATTACCAGATCGGCGAGAACGCCCGCGCCGCCGCGGAGGCGTGTGCCGGCCACATCGTCGCCCTGCTCGAAGCCGCGCTCTCCTGCCAGGAGTTGGCCACGCTGGCCGTCTCCGGCGGCACCAGCCCCGCGCGGATGTTCGAGCGGCTGGCGGCAACGGATCTGCCCTGGCGCCGAATCCACCTCTTCTTCGTCGATGAGCGCATGGTGCCCCCGTCCGACCCGGCCAGCAATTTCAGACTGCTCAACGAGCACCTCATCCTGCCCGCGCGGGTTCCCCAATCGAGCGTCCACCGCGTGGCCGGCGAACTGGCTCCGCCGGCGGCGGCACAGCATTACGCCGGGCAAATCCGCCAGTTCTTCGGCTTGAACCAAGGCGAGTTGCCGCGCTTCGACGTGGTGCATCGCGGCGTGGGGCCGGACGCACATACGGCCAGTCTGTTTCCCGGCGATCCGTTGATCGAAGACCGCCAGGGAATTGCCGCCGCCACCTTCGCCGCGCAATTTCACCAGTGGCGCGTCACCCTGTTGCCGGGCGTTCTGGTGGCCGCCAAGCATACCGTCTTCCTGGTCGCCGGTGGCGACAAGAAGGAGGCGTTGCGGTCCGTCATCCGCGGCGAGTACGATCCCGTGAAGTACCCCGCGCAAATCGCCACCCGCCCCGGCCACGACGTCTCCTGGTTCCTCGACCCGGCCGCCGCCGCGTTGATCGAGGAGTAACCCGCCCAAAACGTTACACTATCTTTATGGAGTGGATCGAAACCGCATCCCGCCGCCACGCCGCTCACATCCCGGCCCTGGCGCAGACCGCGGCCGAGCGTGCCGCGCGCATCGATCATTCGCTCACCGCCGCCGCTCAGGCGCTC
Source organism: Bryobacterales bacterium (assembly GCA_003157745.1). Lineage (GTDB taxonomy): Bacteria > Acidobacteriota > Terriglobia > Bryobacterales > Bryobacteraceae > Bog-375. The sequence goes on from PMKM01000036.1 coordinate 32,699, forward strand.
GAGGCGCTGCAACAACCCACCGGCTGCTGGTGGGGCGATCTCACGGCGGACACCACGCTCGAATCCGATTACATCCTCTATCAACTCTGGCGCCACCAGCCGGACGAAGATGGCGTCTGGCGGCCGGCCGCCGCGGCGCGCATCCGCAAGGCTTGCCAGTCCATCGAACGCCGTCAGCTTCCCGACGGCGGTTGGTGCATTTACCCCGGCGGCCCATCGGAGGTCAACGCCACCGCCCGCGCCTATACGGCCTGCAAACTGGCCGCGGAAGTGGCCGGCATCGATCCCGAATCTGCGCCCATGCACCGCGCCCGCGACCGCGTCATCGCGCTCGGCGGCCTGCAGGCCGCCAACAGTTATACCAAGATCAACTTCAGCCTGCTCGGCCTGTATCCGCGCCGCGGCGCGCCCAGCATTCCGCCCGAGATCGTGCTCGCCCCCGGCGACATCCTTTATGAAATGTCCTCCTGGACGCGCGCCATTCTGGTGCCGCTTTCGATCGTGCAATCCATCGCCAAGCCGAAGACGACTCCGCACGGGACCAATGTGGACGAGCTGCTGCGGCCCGACGCCAAGTTCTCGCTGCCCCGGCGCGACGCGGCGGCCATCGTCTTTCACCAGGTCGATCGCGCCGTCAAGCTTTGGGAAAAACGCGGCCTCAAGAACGTGCGCGCGCGCGCCATCCGCGAGGCGGAACGCTGGATGCTCGAGCGCACCCGCTACACCGACGGCCTCGGCGCCATCTACCCATCCATGATGTATTCCATCATGGCGCTCGAATCGCTCGGCTATCCGGAAGATCAGCCGGACTTGGTCGAAGCCGTCCATCACTTCGACAACCTGATCCTCGAAGACGACGACAACTTCCAATTTCAGCCCGCCGTCTCGCCGCTCTGGGACACCGCCATCTGTTCGTATGCGCTCGGCCAGTTGCAGGAAGTGCGCGCCGGCTCCCAGTCGTGGGCGCCGTCGCCCGCCGTGCTTACCCGCGCCGCCGATTGGATGCTCTCGAAGGAAGTCCGCCGCAAGGGCGATTGGGCCATCAAGCGGCCGGACCTGGTTCCCTCCGGTTGGGCGTTCGAATTCGCCAACGAGTATTATCCCGATGTCGACGATACCGCCATGGTGTTGCTCGCCCTCGGCCACGCCAAGTCGACCGACCCCGAAGCGCAGGCCCGCGTCGAGCGCCGCGCCACCGATTGGATCCTCGGCATGCAGTGCTCCGACGGCGGATGGGCCGCCTTCGACGTCGATAACGATTGGCAGATTCTCAACAAGGTTCCCTTCGCCGATCACAACGCCATGCTCGATCCGGCCTGCCCCGATATCACCGGCCGCGTCATCGATGCCCTGGTCAAGCGCGGCATGCCCGCCGATCACCCCGCCATCCAGCGCGGCGTGCAGTTTCTGCTCCACGCGCAGGAGCGCGATGGAAGCTGGTTCGGCCGCTGGGGAGTCAATTACATTTACGGCACGTTCCTCGCCCTGCGCGCGCTCCGCGTGGCCGGTGGCGCACAGGCACAGCCAGCCATCGATAATGCCGCCGCCTGGATTCGCAGCGTCGCCAATCGCGATGGCGGCTGGGGCGAGTCCTGCCAGAGCTATCGCGACAGTCACTTTGTCGCCGCCACATCCACCGCGTCGCAAACCGCCTGGGCCATCTTAGGCCTGGCCGCCGCCGGAGACACCACGTCATCCGCCGCCGAACGCGGCGCTAACCACCTCTTAGATACGCAACAACCCAACGGCCGCTGGAAAGAGGACTTAGCCACCGGTACCGGCTTCCCCAATGTCTTCTATCTGACTTACCACTTATACCGCGACTACTTCCCGCTCTTAGCGCTGGCAACGGTAAGGGGGAGCGGGGGGCGGCGATGAACGAGCCGGCATCAATCCAACCAGCCCTGAGCCGCAAGCACGTCCCGGGCAAGAGCAATCTGCTTTCGGTCAAATCCCCGCTTTCGCTCGCCCCAAGCGTAAGTGTGCCGGATGGCCTCGTCCTCCGACTTCGCCCCCTCGCGTGTGCAAACCCAGTGCACGGTCGCCAGCAGTTCCATTCCGAATGGAGTCTCAAAACCATGGATCAGCCTCGTGACCCGGCCAAGCCGAGCCTGTGTTTCGGGACGCGATCCGATTGACGCGGATGCTGAGGCGGTCAAGCCCGGTAAAAGCTCTATGGGTCTTTCCGGATTGTCTTCGGCATCGCCGTACCCACTGATGAGATACCCTTCGACGAGGCTCAACACGTGACGGAGGTTCCTGGCGTACGGTCCGTAGGTGGCCTTGTCGTATTTTAGCCGAAGATCTTCGCCCGCCTCCTGCATGAAGTACATCAGCTTGTGAATCTCCAGCAAGGTGATGAAGGGGTCCATCACGGCTGCAAGGTAACGGGACATCAGCTCGACGAGCACCGCCCGGCCCGGTGTCATTCCGGGCGCCCGGCGCTCCTTCACCATCTCCGCCGGTTTGGGTGCGCCCGTCGGCTCAAAAAGCAGCACCCTTATGTCGGGCAGGTTGTCAAACGCCCGCACAATCTGCGGGCGCACCTTACTCCAGTCGAGGCCACCGAGGCCGCATCCGAGCGGAGGAACAGCGACGGACCCAATACCGCGTTTCCGGATCTCCTCGATGAGAGCGGGAAGGCCGGCGTCGATGTCACGCATCTGGCTCTTCCCCTTCCAATGCCGCTTTGTCGGAAAATTGATAATGTATCGAGGGCCAGTCAGGAGACTCAATTCGACGACGAGCATGTGCCCTGGCCGAACGTCCCCGCGCTTGCAGGCCGCCTCGTAAACTTTGAAGTTCTCGGGGAAAGCCTTGCGAAACTGCAGAGCGATCCCGCGGCCCATCACTCCAACGCAGTTGACGGTGTTGACGAGAGCTTCTGTATTCGCGGTCAGGATATCGCCACGCGTGATCTCTACCATTCTTGCCTCTTCTAGTAGTACCAGTTTCGCTCCACAACAATCGCGGGTTTGTGCCGCGCCTCGCTCAAAACATTGGCGACCCTCCGCGCCGCTTCGCTATCGATGACACCGATACGTTCCATCAATTCCCAGGGAAGCGACTCCTCAACCAGAAACTCCGCTTGCTTTCGCTCCTTCACGAAAGGATCTGTCCAATCCGTCGCACCGATCGCTTGCCAGTCGAGAACGTCAAGCTTGCCGAGATCGTCGAAGAACGGTGTATATCGGGTCCCGGCGTTTCCATTGCTAAATGCCCGTCGCCGCCCATTCGCGTCCGCCCAATCGACGGTCGCGTGAAGATCGGCTTCCAAGTGAATGATCGGATTCTGACCGCCGCGATATGCCAGATCCGGGTGGTTTCCCCGGTAGAGCAAGTAAAGCATGATTGAACGATAACAGAAGTAGAAAGGGACGTATCGGCCAACTTTGGTCCCAGGGTGACACGCCACATCTAACTCCTCGAGCCGCCTCCGCTTAATCTCCTTCATTCCGACTATGTGGCAGTTCACGTCCCGACGGATACGCTCGGCATCCGACCAAAGCATGCCATCGACGATCCCAGGCAGGTTCTCAAGGTGGGTGATGCGGTAGATTTTCGGATTCAGCGGCGTGGTCGACACAGACTATTATTCTAGATGTTTCCAGGAGCCAAACGCCCGCACCCCATTTTGCTCCAGCGCAACTTCGACGGCAACCGCAGCGCCTTCCTACGCCGCCCGCTGCGCGCGCCCGCTCGAATGCTCCACTGACGCCGGTAAGGAGCGCTTGATGCGGTTCCTCACGTTGCTCAACCAGGACGTCGAGATCGTCATCCGCAACCGCCCGCGCGCTCGCCGCCCGGGGCGAGTCTATGTGACCGCCGCTTGAGCGTCTCTGAATGCATCGGAGCCGCGACCACAGGGAGCGGTCGTCTGACGACTAATCCGCCCCGCCTATTCGTATTGCAGCGCCACCACCGGGTCCAGTCGCGCGGCCTTCAACGCGGGCCAGGTGCCGAAGAACAGGCCTACCCCGACGCTCACGCAGACGCCCAACGCGGCGGCCCAGACCGGCACCGACGTCGGCAGGCTGGGGAAGAACAGCCGGAAGGCGACCGAGATCAGCCAGCCCAGCGTCATCCCGGCCAGGCCGCCCAGGCCTGTCAGCACCACGGCTTCGGTCAGGAACTGCACCACGATGTCGGAGCGCCGCGCGCCCACGGCTTTGCGAATCCCGATCTCACGCGTTCGCTCGGTGACCGAGACCAGCATGNNAGCATGATGTTCATCACGCCGATCCCGCCCACCAGCAAGCCGATCGAGCTCAGCCCCACCATCAGCAGCGCGATCGTCGAGGTGATGCGGTGGAAGTCCTGCAGCATCTGGTTGCCGGTCGAGAGCCAGAAATCGTCCGGCTTCCTGGGCGGCGTCTTGCGCATGATGCGCATCGCCACTTCGACTTCATCCATCGCGCGATCGGCCAGGCCCTTCTTGGCAATGATAATGAACATGATCTCCTTGGCCGTCGGGAACATCTTGCGCATGGTGAAGAACGGCACTAGGATGCGCTGGTCGGGCTGGCCGGGAAAGCTCAGCTTCTGCGCGATCACGCCGACGATCTGGAGCTGATGGCCGTCCACCTCGATCCACTTGCCAACCGGGTCCTCGCCTTGGAACAGGGCCTTGTCCACGTTTTCGCCAACCACGACGACGGGTTGATGCCGCCGGTTCTCCTCGTCGGTGAAGAAGCGTCCGCGCCGCATGACCTGGTTCTCGCCGGCGGCGTAGCCCTCCTCGGTTCCGGCGAAAGTGATCTGAAACAGATCGCGGCCGCGATACTTCACGTGGTCCGCCCAACCCCCCGGCCCGAAAACGTTCGGCGTCAGCAGGTAGGGGGAAACGTGCTTGACCGAGGGGCAACGTTCGGCCAGCTCCTGCGATTGCTCCCAGGTGAACGATCTGCGCTTCATTTCCTCCGGCGTGATGGCGCCGCGGAAGCTCAAGTTGAACTGGAAGGAGAGGATCGTATCCGGCCCCATCGAGCTGACCAGGTCCGTCATCACGTCGTTGACGCCGGTGATGATCGAGCCCACCGCAATCACCGCGCCGGTGCCGATGATGACGCCGAGCACCGTCAGGAAGCTGCGCGTCTTGTGCTCGAGCACGGTGGCCAGCGCCATCGCCGCCGACGACCGGATTTCCGATAACGTCATCGCTCCCACCTCAGCGCGTGAATCGGGTCCAACTTCGCCGCGCGGCTCGCCGGATATACGCCGAAGAACAGGCCGACCAGCGCCGAAACGCCCACGCCCACGATCACTGCCGAGGCCGGCACCACCATCGGCATCGGCGTCAGCGACCGCACCGCCACCGCCACCAGCCACGCCAGCACCACGCCCATCAACCCGCCCGTTGCCGACAGCAACGACGATTCGATCAGGAATTGCCGCATGATGTCGCCCTTGCGCGCGCCCACCGCCTTGCGGATGCCGATCTCGTACGTCCGCTCCGTCACCACCGACAGCATGATGTTCATGATCACCACGCCGCCCACCACCATGAACACCGAAACGATGCCCACCGCCATTGTGGCCAGCGTCTTCGTGATGCGGTCCCACAGCGCCACCAGCGACGCCGAGCTCAGCAGCCCGAAATTGTCTTCCTGGTTCGGACGCAGCTTGCGGTGCGCGCGCAGCAGGACGCGCACTTCGTCCTGCGCGTCCTCCAGATGGTCGTGATCGATCGCCAGCGCGTGGAAGGTGACCTCGGTATGCGTGCCGAACACCTTGAGAAACGTGCCGCGCGGGATCATCACGAAGTTGTCCTGCGACTGGCCGAAGGTAGAGCCCTTCTTGTCCGAGACGCCGATCACCTGGAACGGCTTGCCGTCCAGCATGATGGTCTTGCCGATGGGATCGGTATCCTTGAAAAACCGCGTGCGCACGTCCTCGCCGATGAAGGCCATGTTGGTGTGGCGCTGGTCGTCGAAATCCGTGATGAACCTGCCGTTGGTCACACCGAGGTCCGAAATGACGGCCATGTTCGCGGTCACGCCCGTCATGCCGACGCCGTCCATCACCTCAGTGCGGTAGTGGACGCTCACGTTCTTCTCCGCCGACATGCCCAGTTCCCGCACCAGCGTCAACTCGCTCTTCAGGTATTGATACTCCTCCAGGGTCAACTTGGGGTTTCTGCGATCCAGCTCGATCATCCGCTTGGGATCGAAATCGCCCAGCAGCGGAATCCGCTGCACCTGGAAGCCGTCGGTGCCCATGTCGGAGACCTGCTGCCCCACGTACACGTCCATCCCGTGTACCATCGCCATCACCACGATCAACGTGGTCGTGGCCAGGATCACGCCCAGCAGCGTGAGAAAGCTGCGCAGTTTGCTCGAAAATACGCTCCGCAGAGCCACCAACAGCGCTTCGCGGTAAGATGCCAAAGCTCGCATGATGCCCGATTCAATCCGCCGGCTGCACCGGCAGCGTCGATCACAAACCTCTCCCTATCATTATGGAGACGCCGCCACTGATTCAACATTAACGCAACTGCGCACTCTGTCGCGCCGCGCCGTCAACCCGGCGTTCTATCAGGCATACGCCAACCGCCGTACAAAGTTCCCGCAAAGTGGCGCAGGCCCCGGCCTGCATCGTCGGGCGTCAAGACCGGCACATGGTACCGGGCGTCGGCAGCTCGGGGACCTGCCCCACTTGGCTACTCGACTGCCAGCGTCACGCCTGCCTGGCTGGTGACGCCGCCGATGGTGATCGCGACCGGCACCGCGCCGCCGGGCGTAACCGATTCCGGCACCAGCGCGTTCACCTGCACCACCCCCGCCGTGAACCCCGGCGCCTCGCCGCAGTAAGTCACCGTGGCTGCCTGGCCGCCAATCGTGGCCGAGCAGGCCGCCACCGCCGTCGGCAGCGGAGTTCCCGTCACGCGGCCGTCCACACCCGGAGGCGTAGTCACGCCTTCGCCGGTCGCGTAGATCATTACATAGCGCCCACGCTGGGCCGGCTTCGTCGCGCTGTTGATACTCCAGTCCTCGTTTAGAATCGCGCCCTGCCCCTGGCCGTTGGTGAAGATGCCCGGCTTGGCCGCCGCGACCGGAACCTGCAATGGCGCCGACGCGTTGCCCTGATACACCACCACCACGCTCGCCGTCGCCGCCCCAGCCACTTCATAAGGAACCACCGCGTTCACCTGGCCCGCCGACGCGTAAATCAGCGGCGCAGGATTGCCGTTCACCAATACCTGCGTGCCGCCGAGCGCCGTCGCGACCAGCCCGCTCGAATCGAGTTGCAGGCCAACCCCGGCGCCCGGTCCCATCGCTTGGCCCCAGATGGCCACCATCTCGCCCGGCGATATCCCGCTCGCATCGTACGATGCCGCATTGGTGACCGCGCTGACCACCGGCTGCGTCACCGCCATCGCACTCTGCGCCTGTGGAATCACCAGCAGCGTCATCGAATACGCCGGGAACGTCATGCTGAGGCCGCCGCTGGCCACACTGAGATCGGGAGATTGGCGTATGATCGTGCCGAGGTTCGCCTCGCTGTACTGCCACACCTGCGCGGTCCCGGCGGGTGTGAAGTTCTGCAAACTAATCGCGTCGGTGAGATCGGTCGTCGTCTTATTCAGCACCAGCACGGTCAGCGCCGAATCGTATCGCTCGGCCGCGAAAATGGAGAGCGTGTCCGGATTGTCCGACGTCGCCGCGACGCTCGTACCACCGAACCGGCTGCCGTTGCCGTCGTAATTCAAAAACATCTTGAATGCGAATGCGCCCGGATCGGTGGGCGCGGGCGGTCCCCACAACATGCCGTAGTCGAGTTGCTCGCGCCCGAAAATGCCGAGCACGTCGGCCTGCGCGATAGCGCCGGTGATCGAGCCGAGCGCGTGCCACCAGTATTCGGTAATCGCGATCTTCGTGCCCGGATAATTGTCGGCCACCCACTGGCGCAGGCGCGGAATCAGTTGCAGCGCAACCTCGTTGCCCGTGGCGTCCTCGTAGCCGCCGCCCGGCACCAGGTAACTCGGGTCCCACAGCGCGCGCGTGGAAGTCATGCGCAGGGTCTCCATCGCCGTGTTGCCTGCCTCGCTGGTCAGTGCGCTCGGTTGTATGTAGGCGTGGACGTCGACCACGTCCAGCAGCCGATAGCCGTTCTGCCGCTCGAACTTCTGCATCTGCTGTAAGTAGTAAGGAACCCAGTAAACACTCCCGTGCGCTTTGTAATCCACCGGATTATTCCAATATTTCCAAGGGGACCTGGTGGTCCAGCCGCTCCACATGTCCTTGGACGAAAACAGCATGCCGCTCCACCCGCCCGGCACCGGCCCGACAATCAGCGTCGTCGGGTCCACCGCCTTCACCGCCTGCGCCCATTTGAGGTTGCGCGCCCACATGTCGTCGTAGGTGGCCGGCTGCTGGTAAATATCGATGTGGACGCTGTACCACCATTCCGGCTCGTTATCCATGTTCCACATCCGCACGCCGCCCGCGTTCGCCGGACCGTACCGCTGCATAATGTACTTGACCCAGTCCTGTTCGAACGCCGTCGTGGAGGGCTGGTAGGCGTCGTTCGGGTCGGCCGTGATCTGGCTGCCATTGGCCCGGATGCCGTTGCCGCAACCGTCGTTCACTTTCTGCTGCGCCCCGTACTTGGCGACCGGGTAGCTGCAACTGGAGGCGTCCTTCGGCGTCCAGTCGAGGATCGGGATCGTTCCCAGGCTGAACGTGCCGGAGCGCAGATTCGCCTCGTGGTACACGTCGAACGACCCTCCGTCCGGCAGCCCGGTCTTCACGGCGGATTGCAGGAAGTTCGCGAAGTACCAGTCCGATGCGGAATTGGCCACGTCGATTTGCCAGTTGTAACTGGTATCGGCGTCTCCACCCCAGCGCCGCACCGGAATCCGCATGATCGTGGCCAGCCCCGAGTCCGTGTACTCATTGATGCCGTACACGTAGGGGCTGATCGGGTGAACACCGGCGCCGGCGTCGACAGCCAGCGCCGGGGGCTGCTGCGCGCGAGCGGCGATGGCAGCCAGAAGAATCGAACCCAAAGCGAAAAGGCGTTCCATTACCCGCCATTCTAATGCCTGGCAGGATGCCCCGTGCCACCCGCGGCTCGCCATTATAATAGTGCTATGTTCTTCCGCCGGACCCATGTGCAGAGCCCCACCTTCGATCAGCGCGTCGACAAGTTGCGCGCCGCCGGTTTTGCCATTGCGCCGCTCGACGGAGCGCTGCGGGCGACGCGCGGCCCCTGCGCCATCGATTTGCGGGAACGCGAGGGCGCGGCCGTCGCCCTCTGCCCGGCCGGCATTCTCATCGGCGCCGAAATCGCCGCGCTGGTCGATGGCGGCTATCAGAAGTTCTTCCGCACGCCGTCGGGAAAGCAGCGGCCCGCGCTTGCCTGCACGCTCAAGACGTTGCACGATTTCGAGGAAGACTTATGGCAGGCGTCGGGCGACCCGAGTTACTACAACCAATCGCTCGGCACCGTCTCGACGCTATACCAGTACGACCGCGTCGAGGATCGCGACCGCGGCGTCCCGCATCGCGTTTGGGAAGCGTAGGTAAACCCTCCACCCAAAGCGCGCCGATTCACCGTACTGTTATAATTCCGAGTTGGCACCGAAAACCGCTTTCCTGTTTCCCGGCCAGGGGTCGCAGTACACTGGCATGGGCAAGTCGCTCGCCGACAAGTTCCCCGTCGCGCGGCGCATCTTCGATGAGGCCGACGACGCGCTCGGCTTCGCCATCTCGCGCCTCTGTTTCGAAGGCCCCGACGATCGGCTCAAGCTCACCGAGAACCAGCAGCCCGCGCTGCTGACCGTCTCCGCTGCCGCCTGCGCCGTGCTCGGCGAACGCGGCTTCGTCCCCGATTTCGTGGCCGGCCACAGCTTGGGCGAATACGCCGCGCTGGTCGCCGCCAAGAGTCTCCGCTTTGCCGACGCCGTTCGCCTGGTGCGCCATCGCGGCCTCTACATGCAGGACGCCGTACCGCCGGGCGTGGGCGCCATGGCCGCCATTCTCAGATTGCCGGAAGGCAAGCTGGATGCGATCCTCGCCGAAGCCGCGCAAGGCGAAGTCCTCAGCGCCGCCAATTTCAATTCGCCCGACCAGGTGGTGATCGCCGGCCACACCGCCGCTGTCGAGCGCGCCATGGCGCTCTCGAAGGCCGCCGGCGCCCGCCGCGCCGTGTCCCTGCCGGTCAGCGCGCCCTTCCATTGCGCCCTCATGAAACCCGCGCAGGATCGCCTCCGCGTCAATCTCGACGCAACCGAATTCGCCGATCTCGCCTGCCCGCTCGTCAATAACTGGCAGGCGCGCGAAATCCGTTCCGGCGCCGAAGCGCGCGAGGGTCTCTATAATCAGGTTCCGAACCCCGTGCGCTGGGTGGAAAGCGTTCGCGTCCTGGCCGCCGCCGGCGTCGAGCGCGCTTTCGAATCCGGCGCCGGCTCCGTGCTGGCTGGCCTCGTCCGCTCCATCGCCCCCACCATCGCCGTCACCAAAGCCGGCGAAGCCGCGGACTTCGACGCAATCGGCGCGTAAGGCCCGGGCCGCAGTCTACTGGGGCCGTACCGGCATCCTCACCGTTTTGATCGCCCCGCGTACCAACTCAGCCAGGCGCCCGGATCGTCGCGGAGGTTCTGTTGCGTGATTTCCCGCAGCGCCTGCAGAATCCTTCTCTTGTCGTTGCTGTCCAACCCCGGCTCCTGGAGAAACCGGATCAGTCCGGGCACGGCTTCCTGGCGCAGGTCGCGTGTCAGCATCCCGGAATCGGCCAGGTTGCACGCGGCGCGCTCCCGCAGGTCATTCGACGAATCGCTGTGCATGATTTCCAGAAGCACCGGAATCGTCTCCGCGGTCCCCAGCATCCCCAGCCCGTTAATAGCCCCGGAGCGGGTGCTTCCCGATTCGTCGTGCGCGTAGGGGGCAAGCGCTTCGAAAACCTTCTCCGGCTCGATGCCGCGGTTGCCCAGAATCCCCAGCATCGAGAGCCGGAAGTACCGGCCCTCCTCGCTCGCGGATGCCTCGCGGATCAAATCCTCCACCTGCTCTGGCGTCTTGTCGATATTGTCCCGAACCAGCCAGATCTCGAGCGCGGCCGCGCGGACGCGGAGATCGTTCGCAAAGTACGCCGTCTGGGTCAGATTATTCAACTCGGGCGTCGAGTGGATCTTGCCCTTCCAACTCTCCAGACGCCGGGCAATCTCCTCACCCGCGCCCGCATAGTGGTTGACGGCCTTTTCGATCAGCCGCGTCGCCTGGTCCTGCGGCGGCATGGCGTTCAGTTCGTCGATGTCGTGCTCCGAAAGCGCGCCCGACGAAGCCGGCACGGCAGCGCCAGCTAGTTCGAGCAGTACGCCTCTCACTAGTGGAATGCCCGCGGCCAATGCCAGGGTCGCGGATGCCAAAACCACCACGATTGCCGGAAACCTGAGCGGTCCCATGCCTGGATTGTACAGCTTCGGCAATCCGAATGATATGGGCGAACGGCACCGAAGGCGCCCGTGGCGCTCGCTCCCGAGACCGCCGCTAAGCTCAACACTGTTCACTTAAGCGGTCAATACTGGCACATGGTCGTGGCGCAGCCTGTCCAGGCTGCAGAGCCGAGAGTCGTCTCGGCTTTTCTTCTCCGGGAAAAGTTAAGTGAAGAGTAGTGGGCTGAAGCCGTGCCATGATACAAGGCCTGTTATCCCACCGCCTTGGGCTGTGTAAGTGCAACTTCGGCGAAGTTGCACTTCGAAATTCAGGCTAAGACCCGCCCCATCTATTTCCGCACGGACTGATCCAGCGCCAGGTTCAATGCCAGCACGTTCACTCTTGGCTCGCCGAAAAGCCCGTACTGCCGGCCTTCGGTGTGTGCGGCTACTAATTGTCGAACCGTATCCGCACTTATCCCGCGGGCGGCGGCTATGCGGGCTACTTGCACGTCGGCCGACGCGGGACTGATGTGCGGGTCCAGGCCGCTGGCCGATGTGGTCACTAAGTCGGCGGGCACGGGACCTGTATAAGTCGGATTCTCCGCACGGAACTTCTTGATGTCGTCACGCACGCGGTCCGCCAGATGCTGATTGGTCGGGCCGAGATTGGAGCCGCCCGAAGACAAGCCATCATAGCCATCGTTACCCGCGGCCGATGGGCGGCCGTGAAAGTATTCCGGCTTCGTGAATCGCTGACCGATCAGTTCCGATCCTATTGTCTTGCCGTTCACCACCTGTAAGCTGCCGTTGGCCTGGTGCGAAAACAAAACCTGCGCCAGTCCCGTCACGGCCAATGGATAGAGCAGACCGGTCAGCACCGTCAGTAGCAGCGTCGCCTTAATCGCAATCATGAGTTGTTTCATGTCTTGTCTCCTTTACGCCAGGTGCAGCAAGCCGAGCAGCCGGTCGATCACCCAGATGCCTGGGAAGGGCGCGATCACTCCGCCCACGCCATAGACCAGCAGGTTGCGCCGCAACAGCGCCGCCGCGCTCATCGGCCGGTACTTAACGCCGCGAAGCGCCAGCGGAATCAGCACCATGATGATCAGCGCGTTGAAGATCACCGCCGCCAGCACCGCGCTCTGCGGCGTGTGCAGGCCCATGATATTCAACTTACCCATCTCCGGATAAATCACCATGAACATGGCGGGCAGAATCGCGAAGTACTTAGCAATGTCATTGGCGATAGAGAACGTGGTCAGCGCGCCGCGAGTCATCAGTAACTGCTTGCCGATCGCCACGATCTCGATGAGCTTGGTCGGATNNACCATGTTGCCGGCTTCCTTGGCCGCCATGGTGCCCGAGTTCATGGCCAGGCCGACGTCGGCCTGCGCCAGTGCCGGTGCGTCGTTCGTCCCGTCGCCGGTCATCGCCACCAGCCGTCCGCCCGCCTGCTCTTTCTTGATCAGGTCCATCTTGTCGCGCGGCGTGGCCTGCGCCAGAAAATCGTCCACGCCGGCTTCGGAGGCGATGGCCGACGCCGTCAGCGGATTGTCGCCGGTGATCATCACGGTGCGGATGCCCATCGCGCGCAATTGCTCGAAGCGCTCGCGCATGCCGCCCTTCACCACGTCCTTCAAATGCACCACGCCCAGCGCACGCTTGGCGTCGGCCACCACCAGCGGCGTGCCGCCGGAACGGGAAATGCGATCGGTGATTTCGGTCAGCTCACTGCAGGGCTTGCCACCGTGCTCCACCACGAATTCCATCACCGAATCCGTGGCGCCCTTGCGGATCTGCCGGCCGTCGATGTCCACGCCGCTCATCCGCGTCTGCGCCGTGAACGGAATGAAGTGCGCTTCGTGCTCCGCCACTTCGCGCCCGCGAATGTTATAACGCTGCTTGGCCAGCACCACGATCGACCGTCCCTCCGGCGTCTCGTCGGCCAGGCTCGATAGCTGCGCCGCATCGGCCACTTCGGCTTCCGTCACCCCGGCCAGCGGAATGAATTCCACCGCCTGCCGGTTGCCCAGCGTAATCGTCCCCGTCTTGTCCAGCAGCAGCGTGTTGATGTCGCCCGCCGCTTCCACCGCCTTGCCGCTCATCGCCAGCACGTTGTNNGATGGCCGAAAGCAGGCCGCCGATCGTGGTCGGAATCAGGCACACCAGCAGCGAAATCAGCACCGTCACCGAAGGCGCCGCCCCGCTGCCGCTCGCCTTCACGCTGAACGCCGCGAATGGCTGCAGCGTCACCACCGCCAGTAGGAACACCAACGTCAGCCCGGCGATCACGATGTTCAGCGCGATCTCATTCGGCGTCTTCTGCCGCTGCGCGNNGATTCGCGGATCACCGGCGCGCTTTCGCCCGTGATGGCCGATTCGTCCACGCTCGCGATGCCTTCGATCACGTCCCCGTCGCCGGGAATCGTTTCCCCGGCTTCCACCATCACCACATCGCCCGCGCGCAGCATGGCCGCCGCCACGGTCTCCGTTTTCCCGCCGATAATCTTGCGCGCGCTGGTTTCGGTCTTCGTCTTGCGCAGCGTGTCGGCCTGCGCCTTCCCGCGGCCCTCCGCCATGGCTTCGGCGAAATTCGCGAACAGCACGGTGAACCACAGCCACAGCGTGATTTGAAACGTGAAGCCGCCGATGGCCGCGCCCGATCCGAGGTCGCGCACGGCCAGGATGGTGGTCATCAACGCGCCCACTTCCACCACGAACATCACCGGGTTCTTCATCATCGTCCGCGGGTTCAGCTTGACGAACGAATCGCCGATGGCCCGCTTCACGATCGGCGGATCGAACAGCGGTCGCGCGCGCGGCGCCTTCTTCGAAATCAGCGAGGTCGAATCGCCGTTCACGACGGGTGCTTCGGTTGCGACTGGCATATTAGCTCCACAGCCTCCCCTGTTGCATCAGGAAATGTTCCACCACCGGACCGAGCGAAAGCGCCGGGAAGAACGTCAGCGCCCCCACGATCACCACCACGCCCACCAGCAGCGCCACGAACAGCGGCCCGTGCGTGGGGAAGGTTCCAGCCGAAACCGGCACCAGCTTCTTGGCGGCCAGGCTTCCCGCCGCCGCCAGCAGCGGAATCAACATCAGGAACCGCCCGAACAGCATGGCGATTCCCAACGTCACGTTGAGATACGGTGTATTCGCATTGATGCCCCCGAACGCGCTGCCGTTGTTGCCCACCGCCGACGTGTAGGCGTACAGCACTTCCGACAGCCCGTGCGGCCCGTGGTTAGCCAGGCTATCGCCCACCGTCTTCAGGTTGATCCCCGCCGCGGCCATCCCCAAGATGGTGAATGCCAGCACCATCACCGCCAGCATCATCATCTTGACTTCCTTCTGCTCGATCTTCTTGCCTAGGTACTCCGGCGTCCGTCCCACCATCAGTCCCGCGATGAACACGGCCAGAATGGCGAACAGCAACATGCCGTACAGCCCCGAGCCGACGCCGCCGAAAACCACTTCGCCCAGTTCGATGTTGATCAATGGCACAAGGCCGCCCAGCGGCGTCAGGCTGTCGTGCATGTTGTTCACGGCGCCGCAACTCGCGTCCGTCGTAATCACCGTGAACAGCGCCGAATTGGCGATGCCGAAGCGGACTTCCTTGCCTTCCATGTTGCCGCCCGGCTGCGCCGCCGTGGCCTGCGTTTCGAGTCCCAGCTTGGCCAGCACCGGGTTTCCCGCCTGCTCCGCCGGATAGACCACGAACACGCCCGCCAGGAACAGCACCGTCATCGCGCCCAGCAGCGCCCAACCCTGCCGCGTATCGCGCACCATCTTGCCGAACGTGTACGTGAGCGCGCCCGGAATCACGAAGATCAGCAGCATCTGCAGGAAGTTCGCGAACGGCGTGGGGTTCTCATAAGGATGCGCCGAATTGGCGTTGGTGAATCCTCCGCCGTTGGTGCCCAGCATTTTGATGGCTTCCTGCGAAGCCGCCGGCCCTTGCGGAATCGTCTGGACCGCGCCTTCAATCGTCGCCGCCTTGGTGTACGGGTGCAGATTCTGAATCACGCCCTGCGAGCAAAGCAGCAGCGCGGCCAGGATCGATATCGGCAGCAGCACGTACACGATCGAGCGCGTGAAATCCACCCAGAAATTGCCCAGCGTCTTCGACGAGTGCCGCGCGAAGCCGCGCACGAACGCGATCGCCACCGCGATTCCCACCGCCGCTGAAAAGAAGTTGTGCGTCGCCAGAGCCGCCATCTGGGTGAGATAGCTCATCGTCGTCTCCGGCGTGTAGGCCTGCCAATTGGTGTTGGTCGTGAAGCTGGCCGCCGTATTCCAACCCAGGTCCGCCGCCACGTTGCCGAGGCCCTGCGGATTCCATGGCAGCCACTGCTGCACGCGCATCAGGATGTAAGTCAACAGCATGCTCACCGCGCTGAATATCAGCGCACCGCCCGCGTAGCGTTTCCAGCTTTGCTCGGCCGCTTCCTCGATCCCGCAGATGCGGTAAATCAGATTCTCGATCGGCCGCAGCACCGGGTGCAGAAATGTGCGCTCACCCTGGAACACGCGCGCCATGTACGCCCCCAGCGGCTTCACCAGCAGCAGCAGCACCGCTAAGTACAGCCCGATTTGAAACAATCCGTTGGTTGTCATCGGCAATCCCTCAAAAACGTTCCGGGCGCAGCAGGGCGTAGAACAGATACACGCCCAGGCCGGCCGCCACAATCAATCCCACAAGGTATTCCATAGGTTTGGCTAGAGAAGGTCGCATCCTTTCGTAAACGCCCAAGCGGCAAGGAAGAACAGAATCGTCACTATCACGAAGATCGCGTCCAGCATGGTTCACCTATTCCACATGAATCAGTACGACGGAGTGTCCGTCGCGCTCAAGGTCGCGCGCCAGGCTTTCTTCACGCGTGCGCCAGAGATGTTTGCGCGTGCCCACCAGAATCGTCGAAGCGTGGCGGAGCGCGAACTCAAAGCCTTCCACCCAGCCGCGCGCCATAATGACCTCCGGCTCGACCGGAAACTGGCACCGCGAAGCCAAGTCCACCAGTTGTTGGACCAGGTATGCATGTTGCGTGGCCGGGCAGCCGTCTGGCGACGCATACGGCACCGAGTGCACTGCCAGCAACCGCACGCGGACGTTCAACCCAGCCGTCAACTGCGCGGCCCGGCGCAGCACCGCATCCGCCAACTCGAATTCCGTATACGGTACGACGAGTTCCAGTTCGGTCTCGCCCGGCGCTGCCGCGAGAGTCTCCGGATCGATCGTCAACCCGCCCCGCGTTCGCATGCGCGCCTCCACACATCGAGAGTAGTGGGCGCGGCGTAAGGAAGTCGTAAAGAAGAAATCAAAATTGAGTTAACGCCCGCGTGCGGTTGTTATTGATCCGGGGTTGCATTTTCGCGAGTCTGTTAGACTTCGGATTGTGAAGAAAGCGATCTGGAGACCGACAGTCGAGGTCGGCTTTATAGTCTTCCTGTTCTATTCCAACCTTCTCATGGGCGAATTCGCCCGCTCCGGAAGAGGACGGGAAATGGGCCTTGCCTGGGCTATCGCGGACATTGTGACGCCTGCCAATTCTGCGATTGCCGTTGTGGCCGCGTTCATCGGCTACGTGGTCTTCGAGTCTCTTCGGAACAAATCCTGAACGGAAACGGGGAGCAACCCTTCAGGCGCGCTCGGCGGCTATTTCTTGGGTCCGAAATACGCCGCCAGGCCCAGCAGCACGGTGGGCTGGTTCTTGGAGGTGCCGCCTTGCCCGCTCTGAAAGAACGGCTGGCTTGACCAGTCGTCGCGGAACTCCATGCGGGTGAGCAGCCAACCGGAGAGTTTGTATTCTCCGGTGAGCGTGAACTCCTTCACCGTTTGCGCCAGGCCGGTCGAGAAGCCGTTCACGTCATCGAATAGTTCCAGACGTCCCGCAATCGCGCCCTTCTTGCCGACTGTGCGCCGCACCGCCCCCGCGATGCCCGTCCATTGCGCTGTGCCCGGTCCCACGTTCTTGTTGCGGCCGTAATCCAAATTGACGTAGTAACTCAAATTGTCGTTCGGATTCACGGCCACCACCGAATCGAATAGGTTGCGCATTCCGGGGCTGGCCTTGTCGCGCTCCGGGCCGCCGTACCACACGTTGGTCCAGGTCACCTTCTTCCACGCATACGCGCCGTTCAGGCCGATCAACTTGCCCTGGTTACTCGCGTAGACATTGTTCCAGCCGTTCACCAGTTGCACTCCTCCCGTGAAGTGCGTTCCCACCGGAAACGAGGTGCGGATGCCGAAGTGGTAGTACGGAACCGCCCAGGCGAACAGCAGCGAGCGCGAATAGTTCCAGTTCCCGTTGACGTCGATCACCTCGGCGCCCGCCGCGCTGACGAATTCGCCCACGTCCACTTCCACGCCCTTCCACGACTTCGGCTTGAAGTCCACATACGCCTGCTCGATGTACTTCAGCCCCTTGGGCGCCTGGTCGCTCGAATGGATCACGTCGAATATCTCTCCAAACCCCGCATCCAGATGGAAGCCGATTGGCCCCGGCGCCCGGTCAATCGTAATCTTTCCCATGTTGAAATGCAGCGTGTCGGAGCGCATGTCGAAATTGCGCAGCCCATTCCAGCCCGAACCCGGGTTATCGAAGTTGCCGTCCACGTAGCCGTCGAGCAGGAAGGAGAAATCCATGCCCAATTGGTGATACGCGGAGGGCGGCGCCGGTGCGGCCGGCGCTGTTTGAGCGTCTGACGGCGCTGCCGGCGTCTGAGCGGCTGCCGTTCCAGCCATCAGGCATGCGGCGACGAAAATGGTAGCCGCAACCGCGAGCGTGCCCGGATCGATCGTCAACCCGCCCCGCGTTCGCATGCGCGCCTCCACACATCGAGAGTAGTGGGCGCGGCGTAAGGAAGTCGTAAAGAAAAAATCAGTATTGAATTAACCCGCTGTTCTCGCACTCCGCTCTGCCGCTGTGTGGCTGTGAGGAATATCGGTTAACGCCAACACTCTTGACTCAAGTCGTGGCGCCGGCTTTCCAGCCGGCAGAGCCGGGATTCGTCTCGGCTTTTCCTCTCCGGGAGCAGCCAAGTGAACGGTATTTCGGTTAACGCACGCGGTTCTCCGCCATGCAGCCGCACGTTGAGCGACCTCGCGCGGTGTAACGCGACCGCCGGCCTCGCCGCCGCCGGTTCAGGCCACGCCGGCTACCGAACCTTCCCCACTCTGGCGCGGACGAACGATCCGAAATGGCTGGAAACGGTAGCCGATGCCGAAGATGGTTTCGATATACTGCTCGGCGTAGCCGCCCAGTTTCTTGCGCACGCGGCGAACGTGTACGTCCAGTGTTCGCGTGCGGATGCCCGCGCCATAGCCCCAGATTTCCCACAGCAGGGCGTGGCGCGGAACGATTTCGCCGGCATTGCTCACCAGTAGCGCCAGCAGCGCGTATTCCTTCCGCGTCAGGTCGACGGGACGGGAATCCAGCGCAACGGTCCGATGTTCAAAATCCACCGCCAGGTGCTCGTCCTGATACGGCACAACGTCGACTCGCGAAAGCGGTCCCATGGCCCCCCCTATGCCAACTATAGTACTGCGATAAATGCCACTTGCGAAAGGGGTAAATAACCGGGATCGCCCGGAGAGCCGCTGTCGGCCTGTCTAATCTATCACAAACGGCCCCTCGTTGCCTACACCCAACTGCCGGCCTCTGCCATCGTACGCGCGAATCTTGAAACGAACCGACCCCGGCGGGTTCTCCGTCTCGGCGTGAAATGCCGACTCGTCGCCGCTCTTGAGCGTGTCATCCTCCACGGCCGCCCTCTGACTGCTCAGCAATTCCCCGTCGGAGGTATAAAAGTCGAAAGTCAACGTCAGCCCCTTGAGGGCCTTTCCAACACGAACGCGCCCGTCGATCGAAAGCCGCCCTTCTTCCACCCGCTTGGCCTTGGACTCCAGAACCTCCACGTTGTGCGTCTTCTGCGCGAGTGCCAGGGTGCCGGCGAGTAGCAATAGCAATGCGGCCGCGAAATACCTCATGGCTGCCAGTGTAGCAAGACGCCGCAACCGGTTCCGCTACTGCCCGCCCGGCGCGGCCTGCTTGCCCAGGCGGCGGAGCTGCTGTTCGCGCAGTTGCGCGCGGGCCGCGGCCAGGTCCTTTTCGAGCCTGCGGCTCCGCTCGCGTTCGGCGTCCAGTTGCGCCCGCAGGTCGGCCGCCAGCCGCAACGTTTCTTCGCGATCCCGGTTGATGGGGCTCGCGCCCGCCGCAACCGCCGCGGGTGGTTTCGGACCCAGAAAGCTGGTAGCCTGCCGCACCTCGGTCCCGCCGGGTTCGTCGAGCGCGAGCGTCACATCCACCCGCTCGTTGCGGCGCTGATAAGTGAGCACGCCAGAAGCCAGTTGCCTGGCCTCGACCCGGACCGCGTTCCGCGGCGCATCGCCGTCGACGATTTCAAGCGAGGCGCCCGTGGCCGAGCGTACCGCGCCCGCATTCGGATTCCACCGGATCTGCAATTGCCCGGCCGCGTCGACTGTGTTCAGACCGATCGGGACCGCGGCGGCCTTGCCGGGCGGCCCATGCAGCAGCGCCGTAACCGCCGGATACCAAACGTCGCGCACGGCGTACAACACGCCGCCGGCGCCGCCGGCACCCACGGCCACACCCACCGCCACCAGCACCTTCAGCCACCTTGGCGTAGGCTCCGGCCGCCGTTCGAAGCTGGCTGGAATGGGCGCCGCGGCGGGCGCCAGCGGTTCGCCTGGCGGCGCGGCTTCGGGCGCGGCTTCGTACGCCGCCGCCGGCTCCGGCTGTGGCTCGGGTTCCGGGCGAATGTCGATGATGGGAACGGCCGGCGGCTCCTCGGGCTCCGCCTGTATGTCAACCACCGGCGCCACCGGCGCCGCGGCGGCCTCCGGTTCGGCGCGCACATCCACGATGGCGCCGCCAACCGGCTCGGGCCGCGACGCTGGTTGCTCCGCCGTCTCGACGGGCACCGGCCGCGGGACCTGCCGCAACGGTTGCGAATCGATCGGGAATTCGCGGTAGCTCGCGCTCGAATGAATAATCCCGCCATGACCGCGGAAAAAGAATCCCCCGCGCATCGGTTCAAGCGTGTGCGGCTTCACCACCAGCGCCACCTGCCACGTCTCGGGAAAGAACCGGTTGTGAATGGTCAGATCCGTATCGGAAAGCATCACGCCGGTTCGCGTGTGCGAATGATACCACCCCACCGTCACGCGGCCCGCGCCGGTGGCGGCGGCGATCAGTTCCTGCAGCCTGGTTTCGTCTTTTAACGAAAGCGTGAAGGAGGGGCCCAGGGCGTGCTCGCAATCGAGCGCCGCGCAATCCGTAATCGTCAGCCGGCCCTCCTGCCATCCGCCCAGCAGAATGCCGCCGATTTCCGCCCCCCCGCGCGGCAGCGAGAAAAAGGCGTCGTTCACCGACAGCCGTATGTCGTCGAGCACGCGGCTGCTGCACTCGATCGAAAACGGGCACTCCGGCGTCGACCAGGTTACCGTTGTGGCTTCCGGCTGGACTAGCATGCTTCTCCCAATTGTAGGCGATTTCGTTTCCGGGCCACCGTCCGTTGTGCCGGTGCATATCCCTTCGCCACCCTAGCCCGATCCCCGCCCGTTTCGCGCCGGCTCAGCGTCTTTCCGGCACCGACTCGCACAAATCTCAGACCCAACTGGGGATGCGCCGCCACGCGAACCAGCGTATCGTTTAAGATGAGCACCCCGCCCTGTGCGGGAACTCCCCGAAGATCGATATCCGCGAGTTTAGAAGAGATCTCCGCCGGCTCGAAGCGACTTCTTGATCGAGTTCGCATTTCTCTCGAATGGGCCGATAAGATATCGGAGCGAGTTTACAGGTCATGGCCTTCCTCAGCATCAAACGGTTCCTGGCACAGGCGGAGGCCGAAGCCGCCTACCTGAACGTAATCCGCACGCTCCTCGATGGAGTGTCGGCCAACGCCCTCGAACTCGATCACACCGCCTGCGGCAAGTTTCGCGGATTGATCGGCGAGGTTCGCGCCGGCATGAACGCCGAGGCGAGCTTCGAGACCATGCTCGACAACTCCAGCGCCGCCGCGCGGGCCATCGGCGAATATGCCCGCGAGACCGCCCGCCTCGTGCATGCTCAGGGCGCCGAGATGCGCAACATGATTGCCATGCTCGCCACCACCGTCGTCGATATCGGAGGCGTCGGCGGACGCGCCATCGCCCGCCTGCAAACCATCGGCGACGAGTTGGAACGGTCCGTCGCCATGCAGGATGTCGCCACCCTCAAGACCCGCCTGCAATTGTGTCTGGGCGATATCCGCCAGGCCGCCAGGCAGCAGCAGGCCGAGTCCACCCAGATGGTTCAGGCCCTCCGCCGCGAAATCTCCCGCACGCAGGAGGCCGGCCACATCATCGGCCTCGATTTGATTACCGACCTGCCCGGCGAAGCCGTCGCTCAGGCCCAGTTCCTCGACGCGCTCCGCACCGGCGTCCGCAATCACGTCGCCGTCTTCGTCCTCTGTGGCGTACAACGCATCAACCTCCGTTTCGGCCGCTCCACCGGCGACGATGTCGTGCGCGCCTTCAAGCAGTATCTCGCCGACCAGTTGTCTCCCGCCGATCACATGTTCCGCTGGCCGGGCCCCGCCCTGGTCGCTCTGCTGGCCGGCACCGACCCGCTCGACCGCGTCTCCGCCCGGCTCAAGCGCCTCCTCGAGAAACCCATCGAACCTACCTTCGACGTCGACGGCCACGCCGTGCGCATTCCCCTTTCCGTCGCCTGGTCCGTCTTCGCCCTCTCGCCTTCCATCGAGAATCTCAACCGCCAGATTCACGATTTCGTCGCCAGCCAGGGCATTCACGACGAAGAACTCGTCCCCGCCTGAACCGCCGCCCCAAGTCCGTAACGCCGGCAATCTCTCCCGCCGGTGTCCACCGCGCCACGCGCGCATGCCCGCCCCCGTTTCCAATCGCACGCTTGTATCATCGGGAGAGATGGTTGGCCGTAGCGCCCGCCTATGAACAGACCGATCTTCATCGTCGGCTGCCCGCGCAGCGGCACCAGCCTGCTTCGGGATCTGCTGTGTTCGCACCCGAACCTCACTTTTCCGGGCGAGTCGCGCTTCATTCCGGAGTTCTACCGGGCGTACGGCAACCCCGCCTCCGATGAGGAAGCTTGGCGGCTGGCCCGCCGCATTCTGAGTTTCCGCCAAGTCGCCACCAACTGGCGGATTACCGCCGAACCGGCGGAGTTTGCCGGTTGCCGTTCGTTCGGCGCGGTAACCCGCCGCCTGTTCGAAATCTGGGCTGCCAGCCAGGGTAAGCCGCGCTGGGGCGACAAGACGCCGTACTACGTCGGCGAGATACCGCTTCTCCTGCATCTCTTCCCCGATGCCCAGGTCGTCCACATCATTCGCGACGGACGCGATGTGGCGGTGTCCTGGCTCCGCACTCCCTTCTCTCCCGGCAACCTGTATGCCGCGGCTTGCGGGTGGAGCCGGAACGTGAGGAAAGGTCGCCGCGATGGCGCGCTCCTTCCGC
Organism: Bryobacterales bacterium; assembly: GCA_003157745.1. GTDB lineage: Bacteria > Acidobacteriota > Terriglobia > Bryobacterales > Bryobacteraceae > Bog-375. Next base: position 55,573 of record PMKM01000036.1, read on the forward strand.
CCGGGACCTATTGCGAAGTGCGTTATGAGAATCTGCTGGCCGTGCCCGAAGCGACCATGCGAAATCTGTGCGCTTTCCTCGACGAGCCTTACCTCCCAGCCGTTCTCACGCCGCGGCGAGCCGCGAGCCTGGTTGCCGGCGCGGCCAGTCCACCGAGCCCCCACGCCAGGTCGTTCCGCGAACGCACGGATCCGGCTTTCCACGACACCATCGTGCGCAACAACTCGGGCGGCTGGAAAACCGCCCTGAGCCCTCCCCAACGGACTCTGTTTGAAAGCGTCGCCGGCGGACTGCTCGGCGAGTTGGGATACCCGCTCGAAGGGCTGGCCATGCCTCTTTCGCGCGGCGAAACGTTGTGGTGGGAAACCGATCGCCACTGCCGGTATCGTGGGCGACAATTGCTCGAGTTGCGCCAGCCCCAGTTTCGCCAGCACGCGCTTTCACTCGTTCGGGCGCTTTTGATCGCGTTTCTGCGCCGCGCGTCGGATAGGGCTGGCGCGAGGCTACCGTAGAACCAGGTCTTCCCGCCGCGCAGTGTGTCGCTTTGTGCGGCGCACCCATTCCCGTTCTGCGATGTTCCGGCCGGAGCCGCTCGCCATCGGGATCGGTCTTTCGACAGAGCTGAACCGCCCGCAGCCCGTTCGTTCCATAATCGAGGAATGATCCCAGCCCGAACTTCGCGCGAACAATTTGACCGCCAGGCCCCGCAGTACAACGCCGAATGGAATGCATGGAATGGCGATTCGCTCGCCTGGCTACTCGCGCGCGCCCGCTGCCAGCCCGCGCACACCGTGCTCGACGTCGCCACTGGCGCCGGTTTCACCGCCGTCGCCTTCGCCCCGCTGGCCGCCGCGGTGATTGGCCTCGACGTCTCCACCGGCATGTTGGCCGAGGCGCGCGAGCGTGCCCGCGCCGCCGGGCTCGTTAATCTGACTTTTGAAACCGGCGCCGCCGAATCGCTCCCCTTTCCGCCCGCCCGTTTCGATATCGTGGTCTGCCGCCTCGCCGCCCACCATTTTCTCTCGGTGCCGCAATTCGCCGCCGAGGCTTACCGCGTGCTGCGCCCCGGCGGCCGCCTCCTGGTTTCCGATACCGCCGAACCCGATGGCGACCCCGAGGTCGACGCCTGGCACAATCGTCTCGAAGTCCTGCGCGATCCCTCGCACGTCCGCAATTACACGCCCGCCGAGTGGCGCGCCTTCGCCCTCGCCGCCGGTTTCATCGTCGAGGAAGTCGAACAGGTCTGCGAATCCGGACGGATCGGCATGAACTCGTGGATCGCCAAAGGCGGCTGCGACGAAGCCGCCGCCGCCGAAGTGCGCCGCCTGATCCTCGAAGCCCCGCCCGAGGCCGTCCGCGCATTCTCCATCGCCCCATCCCCCGATGGCGACGCCACCTTCCAGTGGGTCCGCGTCGCCCTGTCCGCCCGTAAGCCGGACTGACGCGAAGCCGCTTCGGCGCGATGCCTCGTGAGCGCTGCTTCAATCCCGCTCGGCCAAGCCCGGAGGGCGACAGAGAGTAGCCCATGGCGTGAGCCTTGGGAGACGATTATGCGGCCGGAAGCCCCGGAACGGGGCGTCAGAACCTCGTGCCGCTGCGACTCTCGCACCCCGAATCGCGCACCGCGTGCCGCCCAACTCGTGGCGCAGCCTGTCCAGGCTGCTGAGCCGAGATTCGTCTCGGCTCTTCTTGTTCTTCTTCTTCCGCCGCCGCCCCCCGTTCACTCGAGCGGCAGCCCCGAATCCTTCAGCGCCCGCCAGCCGCCATCGAGCGAGATCGCATTCGTGTAGCCCATCTTCCCAAGATTATCGGCTGCCAGCGCGGAGCGGAATCCGCCGCCGCAATAGAGCACCAGCGTCGCCGCGTGGTCCGGCACCCGGCCTTCGATATCGCGCTCGATGGTGCCCTTGCTCAAGTGAATCGCGCCCGCCACGTGTCCGGCCGCCCACTCGCTCTCTTCCCGCGTGTCCACCAGCACGTGCGCATCGCTCGACGCGCGCAGCTTCCGGTAGCCATCGAGATCGATCTCTTTCACCCGCGTCTTGGCGTCATTGACCAATCGCAAGAAACCCTCGCTGTGCTTCATATATTGCGTCCTTCCCACCGCCTTGTAGGGGCCGGGCACGCCCGCCCGCGCTGACCGGGCGAATCCTTCACCGCCGGACCAAAGTGGGACCAACGCCCGAAGCCGCGACCGAAGGGAGCCGTCGCCCGCCGTCACGGAAACTCACTCCACGCGTTCGATCCTTGCCCCCGCCGCCGCCAGCTTCTGCTCGATCTTCTCATAGCCGCGATCGATGTGATACACCCGGTCGATCACGGTCTCGCCCTTGGCCACCAGCGCCGCCAGCACCAGCGACGCGCTCGCCCGCAGGTCGCTCGCGATCACCCCCGCGCCCGATAGCGCGCGCGGCCCCGCCACCATCGCCTGCTTGCCGTCCACACGAATGTTGGCGCCCATCCGCGCCATTTCCTGCGCGTGCATGAAGCGGTTTTCGAATATCGTCTCGACGATAATCGCGATCCCTTCCGCCTGCGTCATCAGCGCCATGTACTGCGCCTGCAAATCGGTCGCGAAGCCGGGATATTCCTCCGTCGTCATGTCCACCGAGCGCAGCTTGCCGGTCGCGCGCACCCGTACGCTGTCCGCGCCCGGTTGTGTCACTTCCGCCCCAGCCTGTTGCAACTTCGCCACGAGCGCGCCCACGTGCTCCACGTTGCATCCCGTCACCGTCACGTCGCCGCCCGTGATCGCGCCCGCCACCATGAACGTGCCGGCTTCGATGCGGTCCGCAATGATCGTGTGCTCGGCGCCGCCCAGTTCCGCCACGCCCTGAATGCGAATCGTGGACGTGCCCGCGCCTTCGATTTTCGCCCCCATCTTGATCAACAACTCGGCCAGGTCCATCACCTCCGGCTCGCGCGCCGCGTTGCGCAGCACGGTTTCGCCCTTCGCCAGCACCGCCGCCATCATCAGGTCCTCGGTGCCGGTGACGGTGATCCTGTCGAAATGCACACTCGCGCCGCGCAGCCCGTCCGGCGCCACGGCTTCGATGTACCCATGCGATTGCTCGATCCGCGCGCCCAGTTGTTCCAATCCGAAAATGTGCAGGTTGATCGGCCGCGCCCCAATCGCGCAGCCGCCCGGCAGCGACACCCGCGCCCGCCCGGCCCGCGCCACCAGCGGCCCCAGCACCAGGCTCGACGCGCGCATGGTCTTCACCAGTTCGTACGGCGCTTCGGGCGAAACGATCTTCGCCGCCTCCAGGCGCACCGCGCCGTCCTCGACATCCACCTTGGCGCCCACGTCCACCAGCAGCCGCTGCATGGTGCGTATGTCGCGCACGCGCGGAATCCTGTGCAGTGTCACCGGCTCCGCCGTCAGCAGCGCCGCCGCCAGCGCGGGCAGCGCCGAATTCTTCGATCCATTCACCGGGATCTCGCCCCGCAGGGCGTTCCCGCCGTTAATCACGAATTTGTCCATGCCATCTCTCTTGGGTGGGGCATGCTTTAGCTTGCCCGCAATGCCGTTCCCGTACCAACTCCAACAACCGCTCCCTCTTGCTCGCGGCTCCGATTGCCTTTCAGAGCCGCGACCAAAGGGAGCGGTCGTTCGCGATCGAACCGGCTATCTCACAACAGTCCCGTCCTTTTCCCCGGCCAGCGCCTTCGCTACCCGCCCGCCAGCCTCTTCGAGCAGCCGTTCCGCCGCTTCGCGCGTGCAGCTCTTCCGGCTCATCACGATGGCCACCGCAACTCTTCCGCCGCTCGCTTCCAGCAATTCGCCTGCCCGCTCCTGGCTCACTCGGGCCGCGGCCCCGACGATCCGCCGCGCCCTGTTCGCCAGCTTCACGTTCTTCGGCTGCACGTTCACCATCAGGTTGCCGTAAACGTATCCCAGCCGGATGCACACCGCGGTCGAGAGCATGTTGAGGACCAACTTCTGCGCCGTGCCCGCCTTCAGCCGCGTCGAGCCGGCAATCACCTCCGGCCCCACCAGCGGCGTGATCGCGATCTCGGCCGCATGCGCGAGCTCCGAATCCGCCGTGCAACTCACCCCCACCGTCACCGCACCCAGCCGCCGCGCCTCCGCCACCGCACCCAGCACATATGGCGTCCGCCCGCTCGCCGCCAGTCCCACCAGCACATCGCGCGCGCCGAATCCTCGCCCCACCAGGTCGCGCGCTCCCGCCGCCGGATCGTCTTCGCTTGCCTCAGTCGCCCGGCTCAGCGCCGCTTCTCCGCCCGCGACAATGCCGTTCACCAATTCCGCCGGCGCGCCAAACGTGGGCGGAATCTCCGATGCGTCCAACACTCCCAGCCGCCCGCTGGTTCCCGCCCCGATATAGAACAGCCGCCCGCCGCGCCCCATCGCCTCCGCAATCGCGTCCACCGCCCGCGCAATCGCCGGGATCTCGCGCTCCACCGCCGCCGCCACCTTCGCGTCTTCACCGTTGATGATGCGCAGCGCTTCCTCGATGCTGACGGTATCAATCGCCGCCGAAGCCGGATTCGCCTGTTCGGTAAGAAGCTGTTCCAACATGGGGACAATATGATTCAAGCAGGTTCACCGCTGGGCGTCGCACACGACAGGATCTCATGCAGCAGCTCGCTGAGCTGGCTTGTCGTAACCCCATCTCGTGTGAAAGTCGTTACCCAAAAGCCGAGGCTGGCGATTCGTCCATCATTCCGGTTGTTGTAGTCCGTAACCTCATCCAACGCGGCTTCCAAAACAATCCGAGCCTGGGAAACAGGATCTTTGGGATCCTCCGCTGTTAGATTCACTCCCGTGACAACGAACGGAGGAAACCCGTTCTCCTGGTCGTCCCGCGAAGTCGTGAGCACCTGCGCCTTCCGCGATTTGAAGTCGGGACGCCATCTCTCCGCAGCGGGAAGCGTCATAAAGACCGCGTCCAGCCCGGGCGGAGGCAGCATGTAGTAGGCCCTCTCAACGTCCAACATCCCGATTGTAGGTAAGTCTAGCAACGCCAAGCCCAGCTCAGTCGCCCTCTCCCGATTGGAGTCAATCAGTACGATCTTCATGCCCACCCCCAGGGCGCAGAATTGTTGTGGCCCGGGCAAGCTAAAGCATGCCCCACCAACACCAGCCTAACACCCGCGCTATATTCGAATCAGTGCGCTATTTATTCAGCGGACGCATCCCCGAAGCCTCCTCCATTCTGCTCGTCGAGAGCGGCTCGCGCGACATTCTCGAAAAGGCCGTCGCCAGTCTGCGCCGCTCGCGGGGCTCCGATGTTCCCATCGATCTGGTCTCGTGTTTCTCGAACCTGCCGCGCGGTCTCGAAGCCGCCTCGACCCGCGTCTACCGCGTTTCGGACTATCGCGGACGCCAGGGACACGCCCGCCTCTACCGCGAATTGCGCGCCCGCCGCTATCCGTTGATCGGCATCGTCTGCTCCGAAGAGCCGCTCATGCTCAAGTGGAAATGGGCCATCGGCCTGCGCGTGCCCGCCAAGATTTTCATCATCAATGAAAACGCCGATTACTTCTGGCTGGATCGCATGCACCTCAAGATCATCCGCCAGTTCGCGGTCGCCCGCGCCGGTCTGGCCGGCTCTGGCGCCGTGCGCACCCTCGCCCGCTTGTTCTCGTTTCCGTTTGCGCTATTCTATTTGCTGCTTTATGCTGGCGTAGTACATGCCCGCCGCGCCTTGCGCCTGCGCTTCCGCCGCGTCAGTCCGGCCTCGTAAGGGCGCCGTATGATCGATCACCAATGCCATGCGCGTTAAACTCGACACTATCGAGACGCCCGCTCGCCCGGAGCCGCAATCAACGGAGCCGCGACCAAAGGGAGCGGTTCTTCACCGAGCCACACTATCGCACGCTAGAGAACTGAGTGAGGGGAGATCAGTCGCATCATGAAAGCTATTAGAGTCAATCAACCCGGCGGCCCCGAGAAGATGGAGCTTCTCGACCTTCCCGTTCCGCAGCCCGCCGCTAACCAGGCGCTCGTGCGCATCGCCGCCGCCGGAGTCAACTTCATCGACGTCTATTTCCGCACTGGTCTCTACAAGGCCGATTTTCCGCAGACCCTCGGCCAGGAGGCCGCCGGCACCGTCGAAGCCGTCGGCTCCGCCGTCACTGAGGTCGCGCCCGGCGATCGCGTGGCCTATTGCACCTCCCGCGGCGCCTACGCCGAATACGCCGTGGTACCGGCCTCCCAGTTAGTCAAGATTCCCGCTCACGTCGACTTCCCAACCGCCGCCGCGGCCATGCTGCAAGGCATGACCGCGCATTACCTCACCCATTCCACTTTTCCCTTGGAGAGCGGCGACACCTGCCTGGTGCATGCCGCTGCCGGCGGCGCTGGCGGCCTCATCGTGCAGATGGCGAAGATGCTCGGCGCACGCGTTTTCGGCACCGTATCCACCGAGGAGAAAGCGCGCACCGCCCGCGCGAGCGGTTGCGACGAGACTATCCTTTATACCCAGCAGGATTTCGCGGCCGAGGTCAAACGCCTCACCGCCGGTCGCGGCGTCGATGTCGTTTACGATTCCGTCGCCAAGACCACCTTCGAGCAGAGCCTCAATTCGCTCCGCCCGCGCGGCATGTTGGTCCTCTTCGGACAATCGAGCGGCCCCATCCCGCCCTTCGATCCCGCCATCCTCGGCGCCAAGGGCTCGCTTTTCCTCACCCGCCCCGGCCTGCCGTATTACCTCGCCACGCGCGACGAATTGCTCTGGCGCTCGGGCGACGTGCTCGGTTGGATCGCTTCGGCCAAGCTCCGCCTGCACATCGGCGCCACCTATCCGCTCGCGAGCGCCGCCCAGGCCCACCGGGATCTCGAAGGCCGCCATTCCACCGGCAAGCTGGTCCTCACCGTGCCATGACACGCCCATGAACTTACAGGCGCGCCTGACCATTTCTTTCGTGCTGCTGGCCGTCGTCCTGGCGGCCACCATTTCTTCGGTGGACCTCGCTGGCGAGATCAACCAGCAGTTCGCCGCCACCCTCGAGCGCGCCGAGAACCTGCGCACCCTGGCCTCCGACCTGGTCGGCCTCTCCCTGAATCGCCAGCTCACCAAGCCGCTCGGCGAGGCCGTCCGCGATCCCGAGGTTTCGACGTTGCTGCGTGACACCATGCTTGCCTCGCACGCCATCGTCGAAATCGCCGTGCTCAGCCCCGATAACGAAATCCTCGCCGATTCCATCCCCGACGAAATCGGCAAGACCCTGCTTCCCTACGACGATTTCCGCCCCGTGGTCACGGACAAGGGTTGGTACGGCAAATGGCGCGTCTTGCGCGAGAAGAAGTATTACCAGTTGCAGCAGCCGCTTGGGCCCCGCAACGGCCCGCCCATTCTCTTCGTCCGCGTCGTGGTCGCTCCCGCGCTGATCCGCGATTCCATCCTCCCGCGCCTCAAGGAAGACGCCATCGTCGCCCTGTTCTCCGTCATCGGCGCCGCCCTGGTCACCATGCTGGTTTCCGCCGTCGCCTTCCGCCCCTTGAGCCGCTTGCGCCGCCAGATCGAATCCATGACCAGCGGCGTGAATCCGCCCGAAGCCGCCACCGACGATCTGTCCGTCATCTCCTCCCGCGTCGCCCAACTCGGCCTTCAATTGCGCGGCGCGCAGTTCGAGGTCTCCGACCTCCGCGGCAATCTCGGCCGCCTCCTGCGCGATCTCGAAGATGCCGTCTTTCTCTTCAATCGCGAAGGCCGCCTGGTCTTCGCTTCCGGCACCGTCGAGAAGTTCACCGGTCTCGATGCCGCCGCGCTCACCGGCAAGACCGTCGCCGATATCTTCGCGCCGGAGACCACCTTGGGGCACGCCATCGCCGAGGCCGCCGCCGCCCGCCAGCCCATTGGCCGCCAGCGCGTCGCCGTCGGCGCCGATGGGTCCGCTTCCACCATTTCCTCCGCCCTGCTTTCGGTCGATCAGCTTCCCGCCCCACCCGGTGGCGGCGGCTCCGGTATGCTCGTCCGCCTGCGCGATCCCGAAGCCCAGCGCAAGCTCGGCCGCGAGTTGCAGACCGCCGACCGCCTGGCCGCCCTCAGCCGCGTCTCCGGCGGCGTCGCCCACGAGGTCAAGAATCCGCTCAACGCCATCCTCCTCCACGTCGAGGTCGCCCGCGCCAAGCTCGCCCGCGGCGATACCTCGCTCGAGCCGCAGATGGATATCATTTCGAGCGAAATCCTGCGCCTCGATCGCGTCGTGAAAACCTTCCTCGATTTCACCCGCCCCGTCGAAATGGATTTCGCCAGCATGCCCCTCGATGAGTTTCTCCGCGACCTCGTCGATCTGGCCCGTCCCCAAGCCGACGCTTCCCAGATCCGCGTCGTCGCCGAGAGCCGTGCCGAGGGCGTCGAGGTCCGCATCGACCGCGACCTCCTCAAGCAGGCCGTCCTCAACATCGTCGTCAACGCCATCGAAGCCATGCCCGCCGGCGGCGAGTTGCGCCTCGAGTCTTCCGCCTCCGGCGACACCGCCGAGATCCGCATCTCCGATACCGGCCCCGGCATCCCGCCCGCCCTGCGCGAGAAGATTTTCCGCCTCTACTTCACCACCAAGCAACGCGGCTCCGGCATCGGCCTCGCCATGGCTTTCCGGACCGTGCAACTCCACGATGGTACAATCGATTTCACCAGCGAACCCGGCAAGGGGACGGCGTTCTTCATCCGCCTGCCCATTGCGGTTTGAGCGCTGGCGCTCGCAATCATGGCGACCTATCTGGGCTCACCCTTCCGCGCTCGCCGCTCCGTAGCCGGACCACGTCCGCCCGCGCCCGTGCCCTCAGGTGGGGCATGCTTTAGCTTGCCGACGCCCGCCTGCGGGCGGGTGTTCTCTCTGCCGCTCCGTATCGCCACCTTCCTCTTGACCCTGGCCCTCGCCGCCTTGCTCACCGGTTGCGCCCTGAATGGGAAAAAGCCCGCAGCGTCCGCCACCCCCGCCGCTCCTGCGCCCACCGCCAATCCGCCGGCTCCACCACCGCCGCTTTCCATTCCGCAAACCCAGGTCGAGATCCCCCCACCGCAACCCGTCTCACCCGAGGCCCTCGCCGCCGGCCAGACGCCGCCCGAAGAACCCGAACCCGCCGCTCCGCCGCGCCCCGTCCGCCACACCGCGCCGCCCCCGGTCGCCCCGCGCCCCGAAACTCCGCCCGCCGCCGAAGAGCCCGCCCGCGCGCCCATCCAGGAAGTGCTCTCCGTCNNGCCAAGGGCGACCTGCGCGAAGCCGACGCCCTCACCCAGCGCGCCCTCGTCCTCGCCAAGGACCTCGACAGTGAACACTAGCCCGCCTCCGTGGCGCAGCCTGTCAACGCTGCAGAGCCGAAATTCGTCCCGGCTTTTCTTGATCCACACCCCATGCAAACGCACCCCGCGCGCCACCCCGTTCCCCCAACCCGTGGCGCAGCCTTTCCAGGCTGCAGAGCCGAGAGTCGTCTCGGCTTTTCTTCACCCGCCCGGAATTAGAACATATGATCGCTTTTCGTCGTCTGTCACGATGCCGGCCCTGCTGAGCCGCGACATCCTGAAAGATCCTACCCTCCGTCCCACTACTCAGAAACCCCATGCCCACACACGCTAGCGAATTGCTCGCCCGCCGCCGTCGCCTCGCCGAAGCCCTCGCTGCGCGCGGAGCCGGTGCCATGCTCGTTTCCGCCCCTCCCAACGTGCGCTACCTCTCCGGCTTCACTGGCGATAACGCCGTCCTCCTCGTGCTCCCCGGCCAGGCCGTCCTCTTCACCGATCCCCGTTACTCCATCCAGGCCGCGCAGCAAGTCTCCTGCCGTGTGAAGATCTGCAAGGGCCCGCTCGTCGAGGGCGTCGCCGCCGCCGTGCGCAAGCTCGGCCGCGTGCGCATCGCCTATGAGCCCAGCCGCCTCACCTGCGCCGCCTTCAACGCCCTCGAGTCCCGCTTGCCCATGAAGGCTTCGCTCGAACCCGTGCAATCGCTCGTCGAGGAACTGCGCATGGTGAAGTCGCCTTCCGAGCTCGCCCTCATCCGCCGCTCCGTTTTCCTCAACTCGCGCGCCTTCTCGCTCGCCGTCGCCCGCGTCCGCCCCGGCATGACCGAGCGCGACCTCGCCGCCGAGATCGAATACCGCATGCGCCGCCTCGGCGCCGAAAAGCCCAGCTTCGATACCATCGTCGCCGCCGGCCGCCGTTCCGCGCTTCCCCACGCCCAGCCCACCACCGCCCCGCTCCGCACCGGTCAGTTGGTGGTGATCGATATGGGCGCGTTCGTCGATGGCTACGCGAGCGACATGACGCGCATGTTGTTCCTCGGCACCCCCGGCGCCCGAGTGAAAAAGGTCTATGCCGCCGTCCTCGAAGCGCAACTCGCCGCCATCGACGCCGTCCGCCCCGGCGTGTTCGCGTGCAAAGTCGATTCGGCAGCCCGCCGCGTCCTCCGCGCCCACGGCTTCGAGCGCGCCTTCGTCCATTCCACCGGACACGGCCTCGGTCTCGAAATCCACGAACCCCCGCGCCTCGGCAAGCGCGACAAGACCATCCTCCAGCCCGGCATGGCCATCACCGTCGAGCCCGGCGTCTACCTGGAGAACTTCGGCGGCATCCGCATCGAAGACACCGTCGAGGTAACCAAAACCGGCTGCCACATCCTCACCCCCACCCCGAAAGATTTGCGTGTGATCTGACCTCACCGCAGACCGGACACCCCTCGTCCACGCCTACGGCGGAGACCGTTCCTGATGGCCCGTCGGCCGTGTACTAATTACAAGGCCATGGAAATGCAATTGGATCCTCGCGACGCCACGCTCGTGGAGGCATTCCGCCGTCTTCCCCCGGATGCCGCCGCGGAGCTATCGGCTCTGGCCGAACGCTTGGCTACGATCTCGCCGCAGCATAGAATCGGTTGGTCGGATTCCTGGTCCGACGCTGACTTGCTGGATTTCATCGCTGCTTCCCTGAGGCGGCTGGAAGCCGAGGAGTCCGAGGAATCGCATTCAAGCCGGGCGATGTCGTGGTCGGTGTGCTTCCAGGAGCCGTTGAAACGAAAGTGCGCCCGGCGGTAGTAATCGCCAGCGACGAATACCCTGTGGAGCGCCTCGGTCTGCTCGTCGGCATCCTCACGACGAAGGTGCCTAAGACGACCACATCTTCGGATTGCGTTCTTTGCGCGTGCGGTAGGCCGAGATCTTCTTGGCCCAACCCTCGCTCACCTGGAAAATGCCGGCCAAGCTTGCCAGGGAATGTCCCCCCTGGTCGTAGGCCGCGAGGAACTTTCGACGCAGATCGTCTGCATATGGTCTTGCCATTTCGTCTGTCGTCGCGGACGCTAGCCAATCACAGTGTACATCAGTTACGAAACTGCTCTAACGCCTCAGCCGTGGTACTCGAAGACCCGTTCGACAGGCACTCCGAATGCACGCGCGATTCGAAAAGCCAGAAGCAGCGACGGGAGGTACTTGTGTGCTTCCAGCGCCATGATTGTGTGGCGGGTGACGCCCGCCTGTTTGGCCAGTTGATCCTGAGTCATCTCTCCGTGCTCGAAACGGAGCCGGCGAATGTTGTTTCCGACCTCCGGTTCCCGGCTAGACACGGGATACTCCCCGGTAGAGTGCGATGACCGTCACGGCTTGTACTGCCAGCACGAGAATCGCCGCCCACATGAGAAGTTCCCCGAGAGCCCAGACTGGCAGCTTCAGGGTTCCGAGCCATCCCTTGGTATACTCGATCCCGAGAATCAGACCACCGAACGCCAGCCAGAACGCCGCCAAACCCGCCCGTACCGACTTGCGGCCGATGTCCTTATCCCGTTCGTCGTAGGTGACGTGCGTGAAATGGCGCCGGCTGACCCGCGGAAGCGCCGTCGGCGCCAGCATCGAGAAAACCGAAGACGTGGCTGGGCCGTGCCCCAGGAATGCGACAAAGGCGCCATAGGCCGCGATGGTCAACACGACGACTCCAAGCGTCCACCACGCCCACCTCTCTGAGTCCGACATAAGAGCCTCCAATGTGTTATGTGTAACTTACAACAAGTAATATATAACATACATAACACAAGCTGTCAATAACTCTATATAAGGCAGCACGACGACTGGCGTACAGACCGTTAGGCCGTAACCGCAGGATCGGGGAACCCAACCGGGCGATTACGGATAAGCTACGGTAGCTTCACGCGCACTTCCTCGCCCGCGTAGGTCACCGCGCGCGCCTCGGCGGATTCGTCCACACCGCGGCCGTGACGCTGGTCCACGAGCACGAGCCTGAAGGTGCGGCTCTTCAGCATACCTTCATAGGCACCCGCGCGTTTTCCGATGGTGAGTGTTTTCGAAGCGTCGTTCCAATGGAATGAAATGGTCGTGTAGGCGCCGTGCTCGTAGTCATAGGAATCGCCGGCGTCTTCGTACAAGGTGAACGATCCATCCGCGCCGGGATAAACGCGCACTTCGATCGGATCGGCCGGCTTCTGGTCCACGTATTCGACGTCGGGCCCGAGCGGCAGAATGGAGCCCGCGGGCACGTAGAGCGGCATAATATCAATCGGCGCGGCCGCATCGACCGGGCGGCCCGCCGCTTCGCGCTTCCCGGTCCGGAAGTCATACCAGGCGGCGTTGCCTGGAAGATAGACGCTGCGCGAGATTGCTCCGGGCTGAGTCACCGGATTTGCCATCAACGCCGGACCGAACAGATATTGGTCGGCGATGGTGAGCGCGTTGGGATCGCCTGGGAAGTCCATTACCAGTGGGCGCAGCATCGAACCGCCGTTGTGGGTCACCTGCCAGGAGACTGAGTAGATGTACGGCAGCAGGCGATAGCGCAGCCGCTCGGATGCCGCCAGAATCTTCCGGGTGGGCTCGTCGAATTGCCAGAATTCCTTGCCTGCGCCGGTTCCATGCACGCGGAACATGGGCGTGAATGCGCCGAACTGGAACCAGCGCACAAACAGTTCCTGATATTTCGGGTCCTTCGGATCCCCGCCGAAGAAGCCGCCGATGTCGGTGTTCCAGTACGGAATGCCGCTCAGGGAGAAGTTCAGTCCCGCCGGAATCTGCTTGCGGAACACGTCCCAGGTGCCCTGGATATCGCCGGACCACGAGATGGCCGAATTGCGCTGCTGCCCGGCATAAGCGGATCGGGTGAGGATGATGGCCCGCTTGCCGTCCATCTGCGCGCGATGGCCCTGGTAGATGCCGCTCGTCGTCATCAGCGGGAAGGCGTTGAACACCGTGGCGCCGGGGCCCTCGGCTGTGGGGATCGCGCGATACTCGCCCCAGTGCCCGCCGATCTCGGGCTCGGTGGCATCCAGCCACCAGCCGTCCATGCCCATCGTGCCGAGGCGGTCGTAGATCTGCTTCCAGTAGATGCGGCGGCCTTCGGGATTGAAGGCGTCATACCACTTGCCTTCGCCCTTCGGATACACATTCGGAACCACGGGCGGGTAGAGCGCGCCGGCGGCCTCCAGTTGCTTACCGTTGGCGGTACCGAGATCGAAGCGGGCCCACACCGAGATCAGAATGTGCGCGTGCATCTTGTGGATGGAATCCACCATGCCCTTCGGATCCGGATAGCGCTCGGGATCGAACTCATGCGAACCCCAGCCGCCGGGCTTCCAATACTGCCAGTCCTGCACGATGCCATCGAGGGGCATGTGGCTCTGGCGGTATCGCGAAACGATTCCGAGCATTTCGGCCTGGGTCGAGTAGCGCTCTTTGCATTGCCAGAAGCCCCAGGCCCATTTACCGAGCAGCGGTGCCGGGCCGGTCAGCCCGCGGTACGCGGCGATCACATCGTCGGATTTAGGGCCGAAGAAAAAGTAATAGTCGATTGCTTTGCCGGTCTCCGAGATCCAGCGCAGCACGCCTTCCTTGCCTTTGACGCCAACCTCGACATCCGTGATGGCGGGATTATCCCATAGCAGGCCGTAGCCCCGGCTCGACACGAGCACCGGGATGCCGATCTCCATGTTCTTCTGCTGCAAGTGGACCGAAGTCCCACGGTAGCTCATGAGCCCGTCCTGGTGCTGTCCCAGGCCGTAGATCTGTTCGCCTGGGTGCAGCGCGAAGCTGTTACCGACGGTGGTTTCGCGAGCGCCCGCTTCTTCGAGAATCGCGTTCCCGGCAAGATCGCGAAACGAAACCAGGCCGGTCTTCTTGTCGATGCGCGCGCGCAAGGCGTGCGTGGAGAGGTCGACGGCGGCCGGCGTTTCCTTGATCTCGAAGGGAACCTCGGCCGGAGCGGAGACCACGCTCAGGCTGCGCAGGGAAGGAAGCTCCGCGCCGGGCGAGTAAGTGACCCGCACGACGCGGTCGGACCAGACCTCCAGCCGCAGCACGCCGGTATCGAAGCGTACCAGTGCGCCGTGCGCCTGTTTCTCCGCGGCGGGAATCGCCGCGGACCATGCGCAACCGCCAATCCCGATTGCGGCGAGGACAAGAACCTTCCACTGCATATGCATATCGAACTCCTGAGACTCTCGAAAGTACCCTCGCGCCCGCGACGCTACTGCGCGTGGGCCCCGAATTCGTTCATTAACTCAGTCACCGAACCGGTTGGCTGGCCGGGCTCGGCTCGTTCCACACGAACGAATCTCATCAGGCCGGGAGCGATCTCGGGCTGGAATTTCTGCACGGGCCCCGTGGTGTATCCGAGGAAGTACACCTTCCCGTTCCAGGTGTCGATCATGTCCACACGAAACGTGCCATCGCCGATGCGGAACTCCGGCACGGGAACGGACTTCCACGTCACGGGTCCCTTGGCGGGCAGCGGTTGCGAGGGCGTCGCCGGACCGAAGAAGCCCATGTTCCAATCGGCCGCTTCCTTGGCCTGGGCAAAGTGAAACAGGTAATACGAGCCCCGCTTGGCAAGCGCCGTGATCAGCGGATTTCCGTTCGACACCAGGTCGGGCTCCGGTTCCATCTCGCCGTACGGGGCCTCGGACATGATCTTCTTCAAGAACCCGAGCCGGGCTGGAGCTTCACCGACCAATTCTCCGCCGACCGACCACCACAGCAGGTGGCCCGGATTCACATACGTCTCGCCGTGAGAGCCGTACGCGCCCGCCATGGTGATAGCCCAATGCAATTCCACCGCTTCTCGCGGACCCAGATTGCCCCATCCCATGCCGTTGTTGCCTTCGTAGCCGTACTCGTCGACTACCACGGGTTTGCCAATCTTCCGCGCATCGAGCGCCATCGAGGAATCGTTGCGCGAGGAAGCCGTCCACCGTTGGCCCGTAATGTCCTGCAGGATGACGCGCGTAACCCAGGCTTGCGAGTTGTCGTAAAAGGCGGCGCAGCAATTGTGAATCCCGCGCTGGTGTCCGTAGGGATCGATCCTGGCGAGCAGTTCGCCGAGATGGCGCCAGTCCTTCGGCGGCGCGAAAAGGTCGAACTCGTTGGCGAGGGTCCACCAGATGTTGCGAAACGCCGCGAATCGCGCCACGACGTATCTGAGATAGGCGTCGTCGTGGGATTGGTCCATGGAGGAGAATCCCCATTTGTCGTAAGGATGGAACAGAATGATGTCGGCTTCGATTCCGAGGGCCTGCAAATCGCGGATGCGGGATTCGTAATGGGCGAAGAACTCAGGGTCGAAGCGGTCGAGGTCGAACTTCTCGGGCTCCGTCCGCTGGTACGGGAACCGCGCCGGCTCTACCCGGTTGAAGACCATCCATTTGGGAAAGACCAGGAAGCGCACCTTGTTGAACGGATTCCGCGAGAGCGTCGAGAGCGTGCGAATCTCGAGCCCGGGGTCGCGATTCAACCAATTGTACAGAGTCGTGCCGAGAAGGAAGTAGGGCGTCCCGTCCGCATAGGCGAAATGGTACCGGTTGCGCACCACGACGGGTCCGTGGTTCGCCGGGCTGGGGGCGTCCACCGCGAACGATCCGGTCTTCCCGTCGAGATCCGGGTCGGTAGAGACCGTCGTGAACGTCCATGTCCCCGGGGCCTCCGGCATGAAGCGGACCTTCCATGTGCGGTTTCCGTCGTAGAAGCCATCGACAGTGATGTCCTTGGCCGGCGAGCGGAAGCGGGCCTGAATGCTCGCGTCCGCAAAGGGATTGTTATACGTGCGCTGCGATCGCAGCGTCAGTTCCTGAACGCCCCATTGCTCGACGCGGGGGGCGAAGGATGGCGCATCGCCGGCAGCGGCAATCAACGACGGGACAAACAATAACGCGATGAGGAAACGCCGATGCCGGAAAGCCATTTGGCCTGACCGGGCAATGAGAATATCACGATGCTGCCGCCTGGCCTTCGCGGATACGGCGTCCGCGCGGGCCGATCCGGGAAGAACAGGAATGGAAGACATCCTACCGCTCCCGCACTACCGGAACGGAAGGCCTTGGTTCCGCCCTTCTGGTCGCGATCGCAATTTTGGCCGGCGTCAGTTCCGCTCCGTCCCAGCCCTCCTTGACCGCTTCGATGTGGATCTCGCCGGCGCGCCTCGTGGATTGAACGATCGCTTGCGCCAGGCCGTTGAACAGCGAACGCTTGGCTTCCTTGTCGCTCTCCTGGCAGTTGGGATCGCCGTTCCCCACCCCAATCAACGCGCCGTCGCCGGAGATCTTGAACCCGATTTTGCTGTTCGCGGTCGGCACCGGCCGGCCTTCCTTGTCGAGAGCCTCCACCTTCAGAATCGCCACGTCTTCACCGTCCGCGTCGATCTCGGTCCGGTCGGCCGTCAGCCGGATGGAAGCCGCCGGCCCGGTGGTCTCGCGCTTCTCGGTCAACAGCACCTTGCCGTCCTTCGACGCTCGCGCCTCGATCACGCCCGGCTCGTACTTCACCTTCCACTCCAGATGGCCCAGGCGCGGGACCTTCTGGCTGCCCAGGCTCTTGCCGTTGAGGAACAGTTCGACCTCGTCCAGGTTCGAATAGACCCACACCGCGATCTCGATGCCTTCCCGTCCGGGCCAGTCCCAGTGCGGGAACAGATGCAGCGACGGCTCTTTGCGCCACCACGCTTTGTAGTAATAGAAGTAGTCCTTCGGGAACCCGCACATGTCGACTATCCCGAACTGCGAGTTGACCGAGGGCCAGCCGTACGGCG
The DNA here is from genome assembly GCA_003157745.1 of Bryobacterales bacterium. Lineage (GTDB taxonomy): Bacteria > Acidobacteriota > Terriglobia > Bryobacterales > Bryobacteraceae > Bog-375. The sequence continues at coordinate 72,555 of PMKM01000036.1, forward strand.
TCGGTTCGCCGCGATAATCGAACCCCGTCCACGCGAATCCGCCCGCTTCCCATTCGCGCGTGCCGTAGAAGTTCCACCATGCTTCCGGCGTCTTGCCCCATGGCACGGCGTCGGTGTAAGAGTTCACGATGTTGCGCAGTGGATCGGTCGCGTACTCGCCCCGCGTGCTGACTGCGCTCGACGTCTCCGATCCATAGATGGGACGCTTGGGGTACTTCTTGTGGAACCCGTCGGGACGGTCCTCGCCGTAGTTGAAGCCCACAATGTCGAGCGGGTCGGTGACGCCCTTCTCGTTGTCCCCGTTGACCGCGGCGGATACGACGCGCGTCGGGTCGAGCTCATGGCAGCGGCGCACCATCGTCGCGGCGATCTTGGCGCCTTGCTCGGCCATCGCGTCCTGCAGGATCCACTCTTCATTGCCGATGGACCAGATGACGATCGACGGGGAGTTGCGATAGCGCTTGATCATCAGCTCCAACTGGTGCAAGCCTTCCGGGCTGGAGCTCATCTGCCGCGTCTCGCACATCATCATCATGCCCATGCGGTCGCAGGCCGCGACCAATTCGGGCGTGGGCTGGTTGTGCGAGGTGCGGACGGCGTTCGAGCCCATCTCGCGCAGCACGGCGAGGCGGAACGTTTGCAGGCGGTCGGGCAATGCGGCGCCCACGCCCGCATGGTCCTGGTGATCGCAGGTGCCTTGGATCTTGAGGGACTTGCCGTTGAGGAAGAAGCCCTTGTCCGCGTCGAAGGCCACCGTGCGCACGCCAAACGAGACGCGCTCCGCGTCGCGCGCCTTGCCATCCGATTCCACCGTCACGATAGCCGAGTACAGGTTGGGCTCGTCCACCGACCAGAGCGCCGGATTCGCGAGCTTCGCCGTGGCGCCGTAGCTGGCTGAGCCATCGACGGCGATGTTCTGCGCGGGCGCTTCGGCCGTTGCGACCGTCGCGCCCTTCGCGTCGACGATCTTCCAACTCACCTTGGGGCTCGCGGTCTGCTTGCCTTCGTTCTCGACTACCGTCGCGAGCGCGAGCGTGGCCGCGTTGCCGTTCACGGTCGAACGGACCGTGCTGTCCCATTGGCCCAGATGCACAGAGTCGGTTTTCGTCAGCCAGACATGGCGATAGACGCCCGCACCCTCGTAGAACCACCCATCGCCGAAGCTGGCATCGACGCGGAGAACGATGTAGTTCTTCGCACCGTAGACGAGGAAGTCGGTGAGGTCGAAGCGAAACGAAGCGTAGCCGTTGTTGTTGCGGCCGACGAAGCAGCCGTTCACGAAGACGAGAACGTCGCGAAAGGCGCCGTCGAGTTCAACCCAGATGCGGCGGCCCAGGTCGCTCGCGGGAATCTCGAATTCGCGCCGGTACCAACCCACGCTGGTTTCGGGATAGCGGCGCCCGAGCGGTTTATAGCCATGCGACTTCTGCTCGTCATCCCTCACGAAAGGCAGCTCGACGGCCCAGTCGTGCGGCAGGTCGAGCGCCCGCCACTTGGAGTCGTCGAAGTCCGCCTTGGCGAACTTGAATTCGCCGGTCTTGGCGAAATCCGCCTGGCCCATGCCGAATCCCAGGTCGCGTCCGGGATCGCTCGCGTGGCCGAAGGTGAACCTCCAGCCGAAGTCGAAGAGCAACTGCTCTCGCGGCGCAACGGCGGGAACGGCCGCCGCCGGGCCCGCGGGCACGTCGCCCGCGAGCGGCGCGCCGGCGCGGGCCCAGGCGGAGCGGGCGAGCAGGGAAGACGCGGAGACGACCAATCCGGAAGAAAGCAAGTTACGGCGAGTGATGCGTGGCATAACGACCTCGATCGCTTATTATAGATTCGGTACGCGAGTTAGGGAATGCGCCCGTCAGGCAGGGCGGACCATCCAGGAAGGCGGAGGCCATCCGGCAAGCTGAACCTGTGGCTGGCATCGGTCTTCAGGCCAGGGTCACTTTCAGCGCGGCCGCATAATCCACCTGCGGCCGATACTGCTTCGGGAGGCCCACCCGCAGACCATCGGCATTCTGCTTCCAGTCCACATTGGCGCCCGTTCCGAGAAGTTCCACTCTGGCCACTCTGCCCGGTTGGGTCGCGGCCGAAGAGCCCAGCGCCTGCACCGCGATTGCTTCCGCCGGCCAGCCGAGCACCAGGGCGTAGATCACGTTGCCCGCCTTGTTGCGGGTGAACCGTATATCCTGCGGCCCGAGTTTGCTGACGCTGTTTCCCTGGAACGATCCGCTTTTCACGCTATTTGGGCCTTCCGCGCAGATCTTCCATGGCCGAGTCTCGTAGATGGCCTCGCCATTCGTCTGCATCCACGCGGTCACGCCGTCCAGCACTGCGACTTCCTTGCTGTCGATGGTGCCGTCCGGTCTGCCCGGAATGTTGAGAACGAAGGTGCCGTTCTTGCTGACCGTGTCGATGAGCCAGCGAATGACATCGCGCGGCGGCAGATAGCCGCCGTATTCGCCTGGCTTGTCGTAGACAGCGCGATTGTAGTGCCACTCGCCGATGCAGGTCTCCGACTGCCAGGGATACTTCATGATCCCACTCGTGATCCCGCGCTCGTAGTCGGCCACCAGGGATTTGGCAAGGCGGTCCGGAACGTCCTTGCCGTTCAGGACGGCTTCCAATTTGCCGCGAGTCCGCAGGCCGTGGTTGTAGAAGTAGGCGGCGATATTCATGCCGCCCCAGCCCAGCGGGACCAGCGAATTGTCGAAGTAGAGCAGGTCGGGATCGTGTTGATCGATCAGGTCGCGCGTCCGGTCGTAGAAGTCCTTGACGTAGGAAATATCCGGCAGCGCGTCGGACGGGTGTTTCACGCCATAGAGGCGCTGCGGATCGAGACCCTGCCACCACTCGCCCCGCCCTCCGGAGCCGGTGAGCGAGCCGTCGTAAGCAACGCCGGCCAGCGGGCCGGACTTGTCCGCGCCATGCGAAGGCTGGAACCACCACCAGTTGCGTGCCTGGTGCACCGTGACCCCGAGGCGCAGCCCCTGCTTGCGCGCGGCGGCAGCCCATGTGCCGACCACATCGCGATGCGGACCAATCGCGGCCGAGTTCCACGGATGATGCTTCGAGTTCCATGCGTCGAAGCCGTCATGATGGTTGGCAAGAGCGATGAAGAATTTCGCGCCGGCCTTCTTATAGCGCGCGATGAGTTCGTCGGGTTCCCAGTTCAGCAGCGTCCACTGCGCGCAGAGGTCCTTGTATCCGAAGCGTGACGGCGGTCCGTAATGTTCGAGGTGATACTTGTGCTGCGGCTGGTCATCGAGGTACATATTGCGCGCGTACCAATCGCCGTCTTCTGGCACGCACTGCGGGCTCCAGTGGGCCCAGATGCCGAACTTCGCATCGCGGTACCACTCCGGCGCCTCGTACTCGAGCAGCGAATCCCACGTGGGATTGTACGGACCTTCTCCCGCAAGATTCGGGATCGGCGATTCCATCGGCACGCCGTCCCAGCTTCCGCCCGGAATGGGCAGCGCGCCCGGCTCGCCCCAGACCGTTGCCTTGCCTGTCGCGTCGTCCGGATTCACTGCGACGATTTTGCCGCCGCTCAGCTTATAGAAGACGCGCTTCTCCGGTGGCAGCGCGCAGAACTGAGCGTAGTCGCCGGCGTAGCGATTGAATCCGTCCGGCGGCCTCAACTGGTCTTCCGGTGCGGCTTGCGCAAAGCCCGGTATGGCCGTCGATGCGGCCGTAATCGCCAGAGACTTGCAGAAATCGCGTCGCTGCATAGGTGGCTCCTGTCACTCTGGCGAAGCGGCAGATCCCCCGGCCCGCTTCGTCAGCGCGGATTTAACGTCAACGCGTGCCGATCATAGCAAACGCGATTGGCCGGAGTCAACGATACAGTCATCGCTATAGATGGCCTGGAGCCACGAGGGCGGGCATCGCTGTGAACCCGGATCGTTCACTGGAGCGAGTCGAGAAAGGCGGGCTCCAGGCCGGCGGCGCCGTCACTGCCGGGCGCCCCTTTCGGTGCCGGCGGACCTTCCGCGCCGCTGTCCTCCCAACGGCTGCCGTCGCCGTTTCGGTTCTTGAAGAACACCATCGGTTCCGTCGGGTCAAAGCACCCAGCCGGCGTTCGGAACAAGGTGCAGCGTGACTGGAGCATTGTCGACATTGAACCGCTACGGGTTGGAGCACGTCTGTCATCGCCATCCCAACAGCATTCTGATCGGCTGGCTGCTCGTCCTGTTGGCCCTCGTCGTCGAACGGCTCTACCGAATCCGCTATCTGCATCGTGGGCCGCACCGGGCCCTGTCGGCGGACCAATTGTGCCGCGTTCTTTGGCTCAGCCTATCCTCACCTTCTTTCGACACCGGTTGATCGAAACCGGAACCGCCGCCTGGGTCGCTGTCTGTTCCTCAAGATCCCTAGCTCGTTCCCGCGGCTCCTCCGCCCATGGGAAATCCCTCGCCCAAAAATGCGCCCCTGGCAGCCCGGCAACTCCAACGCCTTGATCGCCCAGGACTGCCGGCCCGCGGATCCTTCGGGGCGTACGAATATCCGAAACCGCCGGGCGCCGGGGCGTAGCCTTGAACGGCCCGGCGCCAGAGCTTACACTGGTACGTCGAAACTAAGACCATGAAAACGATTGCACTTCCTCCGCGGTCCCTACCTATGCCGATCAAGACAATCCTATGGATGACATTCGCATGCGGGCTCTGCTATGGCCAGCCTGCCGACGATTCGAAACCGGCGACGACCAATGTGATGGGCGCCGAGTATCCCCGCGTCCACGCCGACCGCGGGGTCACCTTCCGGATCAAGGCGCCGGATGCGAAAAAGGTGCAGGTGCGGCTTGGCCAGGACTACGACATGGTACGCGCCGAGGACGGTACTTGGAGCGCCACGATTCCGCCGCAGGTTCCCGGCTTCCACTATTACTACCTGGTGATCGACGGGGTCCAGGTCAACGACCCGGCAAGCGAAGCGTTCTATGGAGTCGGCCGGGAATCGAGCGGGATTGAGATTCCGGAGACGGGCGTCGATTACTACGATCTCAAGGATGTGCCTCACGGCGAAGTCCGCCAGTTCCGCTACTACTCGAAAGTGACCGGGACCTGGCGCCGCGCGTTCGTTTACACGCCGCCGGACTACGACGTCAACCTCAAGGCCCGGTACCCGGTGCTCTACCTGCAACACGGCGGGGGCGAGGACGAGCGCGGTTGGATTGTCCAGGGCCGCGCCGACATCATTCTCGACAATCTCATTGCCGCGAAGAAAGCCGTGCCCATGATCGTCGTGATGGATAAGGGCTACGCGGTCGCGGCCGGCGAGAAGCCTTATGAGTACAAGCAGGGCGAGCCCTTCGACATGCGCCGCCTCTCCTCGCTGCCCGCGTTCGAGAAGGTAGTGATCGACGACCTGATTCCCGCGATCGATCGTCGCTACCGCACGCTCACGGACCGCGACCACCGCGCGATGGCCGGGCTCTCCATGGGCGGCGGCCAGGCGTACGACATCGTGCTGCGCCATCCGGACACGTTTGCCTACGCGGGCGGTTTCAGCGGCGTTCCGGGCGGCAATGGCGGGCCGGCAATCGACACGAAGACCGATTTCGGCGGCGTGCTCGACCGTGCGGATGCCTTCAACAAGCGCATGAAACTGGTGTGGTTCGGAATCGGAACCGCCGAGCCCGCCAGTATGGCCAAGGGCATGAAGGGCTTCCGCGAAGCCATTACCGCGGCCGGCATCCGGCACGTGTATTTCGAATCTGAGGGTACCAGTCACGAATGGCTCACCTGGCGCCGGGATCTGGCCGACTTCGCGCCGAGGCTATTCCGCTAGGATCGTACCGTAAAGGAACCCGTCGCCAGCGCGCGGCGGCTGTTCCGATGTCACTACTTCAAGAGAGAGAGAATTCTATGACCCGTGCACGCAATATCTTCGTAGTCTTGATGGCCGCGACAGGCCTCGCGCTTGCCCAAGCCCCGCCGGCGGCGAACGCTCCCACCGGGCTTCAGGCCCCGGCCCGGCCCCGTTTTGTGCCGATCCCGATTGGCCCGTCGGCGTTTGTACCGCCCGAGGTGGCGATCCCGCATCCGACTCCCGCCGAAGTGGCGCAGATCAACCAGGCGTTGACAAAGTGGATCGATACGGATCAGTCCGCGGACAGGACGCTGTTGAAGAAATACGAATCGCTGCTGATGCTGCAGGCTCCCCGCCTGAATGTGGCGGCTACCTACACGCCGACCCAGATGCGGTTGGGAGCTCGCCACGACGGTTTCGTCGAGATCGCGAAGAAGGGCGACATCGATCTTCTGCTTCACGGGGACTCGATCACCGACTGGTGGACGCAGGGCGACGAGAATAAGGCGACGTTCGAGAAGTACTTCGGCGCTTACAAGACCGCCAACTTCGCGATTGCCGGCGACACCACCAACGGAGTCCTGTGGGGCCTCAGGAATGGCGAAGGCCAGGGATTCCAGCCGAAGGCGATCATGCTCATGATCGGCACCAACAACACGGGCGGGGCCGAGCACGAGGGCACGGCCTCGGCGGCGGGAATCGCGGAAGGCATCGGAGCGGTCGTCCTCGAGATGCGCAGCGACTTCCCGCAGGCGAAGATTCTGCTACTGGCGATCTTCCCCCGCGGTATAGCTGGCGATCCGGTGCGCGGCAAGATCGCGGAGATCAACCGCCTCATCTCGAAGCTGGACGACGGGCGCCACGTCTTCTATCTCGATATCGGTCCGAAGTTCCTCGACGAAAAAGGGAACTTCCTACCCGACGCGTTCCGGCCCGACAACCTGCACCCGGCGGCCAAGGGCTATGACATCTGGGGCGCCGCGGTGAAGGACAAACTGGCCGAGTTGACGAAGTAAGCCGCCGGAAGCCCCGTCCGGCACGCACTCTCCGGCCGTGCGGCGACGTAAGTGCCACGTCGAGGTTGTGCCATCTGCGGGACGGATCCGACTCGGCCCGGATCGCCAGAAGATATCCGTGCACCAGGTCCTCCGCTGCTCCGCGTTTACGCGAGCGGCTTCATGGCGACGACATTGCGAGCGGCGATTTGCCCGGTGCAGAGACACTCCGCGTTATTTCCGCCGCCGTTGTACATCCATCCCCAAAACGATCCAAGTTCGCCCGCGGTATACAGGCGCGGAACGGGCTTGTCGTACGGATCCACCACCTGGCACTTGCCGTTTCTTTTCGGGCCGCCCTGGGTATTCACCATGGTCGGGAAGAGCTTCACCGCGTAATAGGGAGGCTTGTCGATCGCAACCAGGCTTTCCTTCGGGCGGTTGAACTCGGGGTCCACCTTCTTTTGGCAGTTTTCGTTGTAGGTAGCTATCGTCGCGCCCAGTTCGTCGGGCTTCATGCCCAGCTTGGCGGCGAGTTCGGCTACGCTCTCGCCCTTCACGATCCATCCCTTCTCGATTTCCTTGCTGTTGTCCCTGCTCCATTCATAGCCGGAGAACCAGGAGAACCACCCGAACTTGCGATTGGTCGAAACCAGCGGCCCTCTCAATCGCGTCGTCTCGTCGAAGATGGTGTAGCAGGGGAGCCGCGTGAAGTCGCCGACTACGCCGTCGAAGTAGAGGACGAATTCCTTCACGCCGAAACCATGGCGGCTCGGCCGATTCTCGGACATGAACCGCTTGCCCAACTTGTCCACGCGGATGTATCCCGAACCGGCAACGTTGATTGGTATGACTACCGGAGCAAACTCCGGCACCACCATGCCGCCCAAACCGGCAAGCGGATTGTTCATGTGCCAAAGAGCCGCGCCGGCCTTTTGCGCCATCCGAATGCCGTCTCCGGTGTTGCCGGGCGAACCCTGGCCGTAAATCGGCCACCCGGGTAGAAACTGCTTTTGCATTTCAAAATCGAATTCGAACCCGCCGCAGCAGAGAATCACTCCCTTGGCAGCCTTGATGTAATAGGGCTTGCCCGCAACCTCCGCCCGGATGCCGGCAATCTCCCCGGAAGGCGTTTGGATCAACTCCTTTGCCGGAGTTTCATACATCACTTCCACCCGCCGCTTCTCCACCTGTTCCCGGAGAGGAATCCAGAGCTTGCCGTCCGAGCTTCCGCTATTGCTCCAGGTGCGCACGCAAGCGGCGCCGGGAAGTTCGGGGTGCTCGGGCTGAAAAATGCCGAGCGGGGTCCTCTTGATACCCAGCTTTTCCAGCCAGTCGTTCAGCTTCATCATCTCCTCGGCAAGGGCCTGGATGCATTCCTTGCCGGTCAAACCGTAGCTCAGAGCCTCGATGTACTGGATAGCCTGCGGCAGGTCCGTCGGCGTCCACCACATGTTGCCCGAGACTTTGCTGTTGCCTCCCTCCAGTTCCTTTTTCATCTTCTCGACGATCACAACTCTGGCGCCGGCATCAGCCGCGGTGATGGCGGCCGCGAGTCCGGCATGGCCCGTCCCCACGATTACGACATCGACTTCCTTATTCCACTTCGCCGGAGCGCCCTGCGCCTTTGCCTGCTCGGGCACTAATCCACCGGCGGCGAGGGCCGCGCTGGCGGCCGCCGAGCCTCTCAGAAACTCGCGACGATTCTTGATGGACACGCTTCGCTCCCTTTCCGAATTCAAGAGAATGCCGTGACAGATCCAACCCAATTACCCATCTCCGCTCTGCGATCCGATGCAAGCCGGATCAGTCGCGTCAACTCAAGCAATCGGGCATCTGTCAACAATGCCGGCACGGCAAATCTCTCGATACTAACAGGTGATAAACTCCGATAGTACCTTGTTTTAGGGCGGAACGCGTGCGCCAGTCTCCGCCCTTGCCGGAGCCCGGCCCGCTGTCGTCGGTGCTGCAAGGCCGGCCAGTGGAAGCGGACGAAAAGCGCGCGTTTTCAGGTCATCTCAAGTCGGGTGGAAAATGAGGATTCGATCGCGTGCTGTCGGCATTGGCATTTTGGTTTTCGCCTGGATTCTGAGCGCGAAGGACTCGAAGAACGCATGCCTTGGCTGCCACGGCCCCTTCGACAAACTGATCGAAGCTTCCTCCAATTACGTGGCGCCGAGCGGGGAGAAGACCAGTCCCCACCGATATGTGCCTCACGATTCGAAGAAGGCCGAAGACGTTCCGGAATGCACCAACTGTCACACGGCGCATCCGGTTGATCCCTTGCCGGCTAAAGGGTCGATTGACCTATCCAAAGTGGGCGTGCAATGGTGCTATGACTCCTGCCATCATGAAGCGAATCTGACGTCCTGCAAGAAGTGCCATCCCTGAGCCTCGGATGCGTCGATCGTCGGCCGATGCGCCTCGCCGTTCGGCTTGAGAGACCCGTCGCGAAGCACTGCCTGCTGTGGATGAACGTGCGGAGCACGCGTGGGCTCCGCACATTCGCGAGCGACCGCGCCGGCTTACCTGGCCAGTGTTTGCTCGCCCCGGATCTTCAGCGGCAGTTCCGCTCCGGGCGCACCCGTTTCCGGCTGGCCCCCGCCCACAAATTAACCGAAGCCTTCAGCGGCAAGGCTCCGTCGTTCTTCAACAGGAGCATCGCTTCGCGGGCGGCCTTCCGCGCCAGTTCGCGGTTCGCGGCGCTATCGTTTTCCGAGAACGGAATCTGCGCATACTTGACCGTTGGGGGCGGGTCGAAGAGGCCCAGTTGGAAGCGCGCTTTAAGAAGGCGCTTGAGGTTGACATCGGCCTGTTTCTCGCCGATCAATCCCGTTTTAATCGCAGTCGTGTAGCCCTCGGTATCCGCGCCGCAGTCGAGATCGGTGCCGCGCTTGAGCGAGATGGCCGCGGATTCCCGAGCCGGTATAAGAAGATCCGCTACCGCCCGGAGGCCCTAGACGAGTTACCGATTCAGGTGTTTCTGAAGGCGCACCCGGAAGCGCCCCCACAGATCGGGCTGGACCTGGATACGACCGACTTACCGCTGGAAGGCCATGACAATGCGGGCCAATCGACTCCGGGTGTACTTTGCGGCGATGGCCTATGTGCTGACGCATGGCCTGCGGCCGTTGGGACTGCAAGGGACGGAACTGAAACGGGCGCAGGCGAGCACGATCCGGCTGCGGCTGCTGAAGATCGGCGCGCAGATCCGGATCGGCGTGCGGAGGGTGTGGCTGTCGGGAGCCGAGGATGCCACGATCGCGGTCCGGTGTCGAACTGAGGGTCGGATCCTGATCACGCTGGACCTGGATTTCGCGAACATCCGGGCATACCCGCCGGCAGAGTACGCTGGGATCATCATTCTCCGCTCGAAGAAATAGGACAAACTCGCCGTCCTCTCTCTCGTACAGAGGATCGCTCTGGTTCTGACGAACCGGGCGCCCGCAGGCGAGCTTTGGATCGCCGAGCCCGATCGCATCCGTTTCCGGAACGGATAACAAGCCGGTTTGCAGGGCATCCAGGCCGCGTGCTATCTCCACCGCCGTACCTCATGCCAAAAGCCCCGCCAGGGGCGACAGAAAGTAGCCCAGTGCGTCAGCGCTGGGATTCCGTCATGAGGTGTCGCAGCCCCGGAACGGGGCGTAAGAAACGGGTCGCACCGTCGCTCTCGCGAACTACGCGACCGCTTGCAGTCCGTTCTTCTCTACCAGCGACAGCAGCTTCAGCGAAGCCCCTTGCGGCCGTTTTTCGCCGCGCTCCCATTGGCTCACCAAACCGGTAGTGACATTGAGATAGCGGGCGAAAACCGCCTGGCTGGCGCCTTCCCGCAGACGCAGCGCGCGGATTTCGCCCGGCTTCAGCGTGCGCACCGGCGTGAGACACAACTCGTCGAACTCCCGCATGGTCCGCTTCTCGAGGATGCCCGCCGCATGCAGCCCTTCGGCTGTCTCATGCACCGACGCCATCAGCGAACTACGATATTGCTTTCGCATCGCAATCGACCTCCGTCAACGTTCCCGACCCAACCGCTCGCGCAATGGTCTTGTCATCGTAGGCCAGTAACTCAGCCGCGAGTTTCTTAAGGGCGGCCAACTCATCCTTTTCGATGTTGACCCTTTCGTTCTTGGCAAAGCCATGAACGGCGAAAGCCCGTGTGCCCGCCCGGAACACGATCAACGTTCGAAAACCGCCCGACTTCCCCTGGCCCGCGCGCGCGATCCGCTGCTTGATTACGCCGCCGCCAAGATCGGCCGCGATTAGCCCTCGCGCAGCATCCCTCACTGCACGGCACAGCGCGACATCGCGGATGTGGGACTTGCCCGCGAAGCGGGCGAACGCTTTCGTCTTGAATATCCGCACCCTTCATCACCGCGGTCGTGCTGGGGTCGCTACGGAATCAGTATAACACTGAGTGTTACAGACAGACAACTGCGGACCCGCTGGGTCGCCGGTGCTTTTCCTGCCACTGCACTGCGCTCGACGTGTGGGGGGGAGGGCGGTGCGGTCGGTCGTTGCCGTAGTACCTTTGTTTCAATACGTTGCGACGTGCCTTGGCTTTCTAAACGCGGCAAAAACAAGGGAAAAGTTCGTTCTAATTAGGCACTTGACAGCAGGGAGTCTAATGGAGTTGGAGGTCACCACAAATGATGGACGAAGGCCGCAGCACACAGCGCGAACTGGACAAGGCATACATTCAGCTCGGGGCAACCGCCCAAGTGGTCGTCCGCATCCTGGATGGGCTGATTGAGGGCGTCACAAATGTTGCAGTTGCGCTCTCGAACGTCGGTCCGGGGCACGCGCGGGCCGACCTGATTGCGAATAGCGAAAAACTCCTGGAGGCCGTGCAGCGGGCCAAGATCAATCGCAGTGACCGTGAGGGGAAGGTACTCCTGGGCCTTCCGAGGCATGGGGACGAGCCGGCGACTCATTCTGAGTGGCTGCGCAGCGTTCGGTCAGTCGATGGCAATTCTGACTGGCTCGCTGCAGCTTGCCGCTATGGCATGGCTCGCCAGGACGGGCTTAGAATGGTCGCTGCTGAGGTCGCAACTGCGTTGTGCACCATCGACCAGCCGGAAGCGCAAGCCTATGCAGCGCGACTGCGGGACGTGGCGGCCAAAGTGGTATCGTCACCTATAGGGAAGGGAGACTGAGGTTCATGAAGCCGACTACGAGCAAGCCGAAGGGCGATTGTTTCGAGGTGAATTGGGCATCACAACTGTTGCGCGAAAAGGGCTACTCGATCTATCCACCCGAAGTCTGGAGCGATGGCACGATGAGATGGGGAGTCAATGACGTGCCCATGACAAAGAGGCAAGTTATTTGCACCGCAGCGCAACACCCGGAGTGGCGACATAGAACGCGCCTGTACTTGGATCATTTGAACGACTATCAACGCTCGTTAGCCGTCAGCGCTCACTAAAGATTCGGGGTTGAGGCGCGCCTAACTTGCCCCCTTTCACCCCACCTCGTAATGCTTCAGTATCTCCGCCCACTTCCCTTGCGCCTTCAGCAGTAACTCGACCACCTCGCGCACGGCGCCTTCGCCGCCTACGGCGGAAGTCACATAATGTGCCGCCTGCTTCGCTTCGGGACGGGCGTTGGCGGTGGCGACGGCCAGGCCTACGCGGTGCATGATCACGATGTCGGTGAAATCGTCGCCGACGTAGGCTACCTGGGTCGCGTCTATCTTAGCGTCGGCGAGTATCTCCTGTAAGATCGGAATCTTCTCGATGTGACCCTGATAGATGTAAGTCATCTTACATTGACGGGCGCGCTCCTCGGTGGCCGGCGATTGCCGCCCGCTGATCACGCCCGTCTTGATGCCATGCCAACTGAGCCATTGGAGTCCGATTCCATCCTGCGAATCGAACCCCTTACTCTCGACCATCTTCCCTTCCGGGTTCGGCACGTTGTACAGCTTGCCGTTGGTCAGCACGCCATCCACGTCCATCAACAACAGGTGTACTTTGGCGGCCAGCGCCATCACTTCATCGGGTTTTGCCATAGTGGGGTGAAGTTCGCGCATCAGTTGCTCGGCTACTCGCGACGCCTGCGCATCATCGGGATTAGACATTGTAAGTCCCGGCCGAAACCGATCCGCCCTTTCCCGTCCAATTAGTGTGGAAGAACTTACCGCGCGGCTGATCGACGCGCTCATAAGTGTGTGCGCCGAAGTAATCGCGCAGAGCCTGCAGCAGGTTCGCCGGCAGCCGCTCGCTGCGGTATCCGTCATAGAAGGAGAGCGCCGTCGTGAACGCCGGCACCGGCACGCCCGCCTCCACCGCCTGCACCACCACCCGCCGCCACGATGCCTGGCAGCGCTCGATCACGCCATGGAAATAATCGTCCAGCAGCAGGTTCGTCAGCTTCGGATTGCGATCGAACGCTTCCTTGATCTTGCCTAGAAACGCCGACCGGATGATGCATCCGGCGCGCCACACCAGCGCGATCTCGCCATAATTCAAATCCCACTTATACTGCTTCGCCGCTTCCGCCAGCAGCATGAAGCCCTGCGCGTAGCTCACCAGCTTCGATGCCAGCAGCGCCTGCCGCACGTCCTCGACGAACGCCTTCTTATCGCCCGTGAACGCGTACTCGGGCCCGCTCAGAATCTTCGAGGCCGTCGTGCGGTCCGCCTTCATCGCGCTCAGGCAGCGCGCGAATACCGCTTCGCCGATCAGCGTCACCGGCACGCCCAGTTCGAGCGAACTGTCGCTGGTCCACTTCCCCGTGCCCTTCTGCCCGGCCGTGTCGAGGATCTTATCCACCACGTACTCGCCCGCTTCGTCCTTGTAGCCCAGAATGTCGCGTGTGATTTCGATCAGGTAACTGTCGAGTTCGCCGACGTTCCATTCCGCGAACACCGCGTGCATCTCTTCGTTGCTCATGCCCAGACCTTGCTTCATGATCTGGTAGGCTTCGCAGATGAGCTGCATGTCGCCGTATTCGATCCCGTTGTGCACCATCTT